>JAZNJM010000082.1:0-10768 GCA_045578045.1 Eubacteriales bacterium
GTAAACGAGCTTTTCGTTTCCATTGGAGTTTTTTCAATTATCCGTATGGAACGTCCCGTTCAGATAGTTATCCCAGCATCAACGTTCTGTATTCCCGAAAAAGACAGCACCCCTTGCGATGGAGTTTCAAACCCTTGCAGCATTTTCAGTAAAATGAATTTCCCAATTCAAGAATTTTTCCCATATACAGACGATGGATGTCTTAAAATGCCAAACGATAAAGGAAAATGCGGCTGTTAAAAACAGTTTCAATTTCTGTTAAAAACAGTTTCAATTTCTAAAAAAATCCTGCTCGAAAAAACGGGCAGGACTTTTTATTATTTAATTTATTTATCTCTTTAAAAGCTCTCTTATTTCTCTTTCCGTTGGAAGAGATTCAAAACCGCCCTCTCTGTTTCCCGCTATTGCACTTGCGGCGGCGGCAAAGGTTACGGAATTGTTTATATCTTCCGTTTGAAGAAAAGAAACGGTTAAAGCTGATAAAAACGCCTCTCTGCAACCATTAATATTTACAACGGGAAGGTCAAAGGGCATTATGAAATTACAATATTTGCCATCATATATATAATATCCTTTTTCTTCCATATCTATAACTGTATATCCTATTTTCATCTTAGAATTAAGTCTTATACAGCCGTTCATTCTATCATCTATGGTTCTAACGTCAATTCCTGTTAAAGCAGAAAGATTATCATCACTCAAAACAACGATATCTGCATATTTGAGAGCAGAAATATCCGCCTCAGACCTTGCACCCGTTGCATCAAGAATAAATTTGCTATTTTGCCCCGCTGCACATCGGGAAGCTGTGCTTATAACCTCAAAAGGAAGCTCAAGCATTGAAATAACAGCATCGGGCATAACGTTAAAAGAGGCTTCAATATCTGTTGAATTTAAAAATCGGCTTGAAGACGGAATATATATTTCTCCGCTTTTGTTTTCAAAAGAGAAATTTATAGCTGTCTGAGCATTTCGGCAAACCTTTATGTATCTGGATTCAACCCTTTCATCAGCAAAAATTCTGCTGTACGTGCTGCCGAACATATCATCGCCCAAAGCAGTGCAAAGCATTGAACCCCATCCCAAACGGGATATACCTATTGACGTTGTTGCTCCTCTTCCACCAGCGGAAAACTTATATTTGTCTGCTTCCAACATTTTTTTATTTCCGCCCGTTGAATAGGGAGTTGTTATTCTCAACTCAATGGTGGAAAGACCTATAGTTAAAATATTACCTCTTATCATCTTCTCGCTCCTTCCCGAAAACAAGAAAAATCAAAAAATTTACTGTTTTCCCGCAAATCCTTCATAAACAGAATTTGGATAAATTTGTGCAGGTTCGTCTTTAAGATTGAATTCCGTTTTACAATATCCCTCAGGCTTATCCCCGCCCTTGAACATAAGCTGCATAGAAGTCCACGTGTTATTTGCTAAAGTAGCTTTACTTACTGCAACGAATCCATCGTTAGTTACAACGATTTTATGGTGCTCTAAAGCCTTTCCGTCTCCATCATATCTTACAAGACTTACAGCTCTCGTTGATTCAGACATCATAAGCTCAAATATCTTTTCAACCTCTGTTTTGCCTACAGAAATCTTTAAAACCATATTATATATACCTTTTTTATTCTTGGAAACAGAAACGACTTTATGGGTATATTCTTTATTTCCCTTTTCAAATTCAGATGCAGTCTGAATAGCGGCAACAACTTCTTTTGAACAGAAAATATCTCTGAGAGCAGAAATTTTCTTTTCAACGCTTACAGAAGAAAATGCACTTTCAAGATCAGAAGGGAGCTTTGTTACTTTAATAGCGGGAGCGAAATCCTTAAATGCATCTGCATAAATCCAGTTATAATATCCTCTCGCAAATTCATAATCTTCATTTTTTTCAACAGTGTTCTCTTGTCCGCTTTTGCTGACAGAGCTTTGTTCTGACATATCCCCCTCACTGTTTTTTTTGCTGCACGAAGCAAAAGAAAGGGAAAGAAGAACAGCTAAAGACAGCGCAAACAATCGAACAAATTTTATTTTTCTCATTTTATTTACTCCTTAAAGTATAGTTTTAAACCATTCTATCATAAACATTCTGATTTTTCAACACTTTTTTTGTAAAAAGCCGTTTACATTTCAAAAAAAATATTGTATACTAATATCAGGCATAAATTTTTTTATAAATAACCTATTTCTGATATATCTTTTATAATTTAAAATCAAGGAGAGCTTCATATGAACGATATAATTTTCAAAACATCAGAAGAAAAAGAACTTTTTCCCAACGCAACACATTTTTCTACAAACTCCCCAAAAAGCTCTTTTTTTGAAAAAACCCGTTCACTTATTAAAGAAGGAATAGAAAAAAGATATTTTCCCTCTGCTGTTTGCGTTTTAGGAGACAAAAACGGTATTATACACAAAGAAGCCTTTGGATATGCAAGATGGTTTTCAGATGATGCCCCCTGCTTTGACGTAACGCCCGAAAAACCAACAACGGCTCCTGTTAAATGCGAAGAAAATCATCTTTTTGATATGGCATCGTGCAGTAAAGTGCTTGGAACAACAATGCTTGCTTTAAAAGCATTGGAAACGGGAGAGATAACTCTCAGAGACTCCATATGGAGATTTATTCCTGATGCACCTGAAGACAAAAAAAATATAGAAATTTTTGATTTAATGACACACAGAGGCGGTTTTGCACCTTGGTTTGATATAGAAAAGGTAGGATTTGCCCCAAAAGATGCCGCAAAAGCAATTTTGTCTGTTCCTCTTCAATATGAAACGGGGAAAGAAGTAAGATATTCCTGTATGGGATATATACTTCTCGGTAAATTGCTTGAAATAGTATACGGTGAACCTCTCGATATTGCTGTTGAGAAAAACGTTTTTTCTCAAATTGGAATGAAAAACACAATGTATAATCCACTTTTAAAGGGATATAAAGGACCTATCGCCCCAACGGAATACGACAAGAAAACAAACAAATACAAAGAAGGAATCGTTCACGATGAAAACGCCTGTTTTCTTAACGGTATTTCGGGAAATGCGGGAGTTTTTTCAACCGCAGAAGACGTTGCAAAGCTCTGCATTTCATTGGTAAATTACGATTTTCTCACTAAAAGAACTTTGGATATAGCAAGTAAAAACTATACGCCAAATATTCCTGACGAAGACAGAGGACTTGGTTTTGTTGTTAAAGGTGAACGCTTTTCAGCAGCAAGTGACCTTTTTTCAGACGGTTCTATTGGTCATACGGGATATACGGGAACGTTCTTTTTCATAGACAAAGAAACTTCGTTTTATTTCATATTGCTCACAAACAGAGTTCATTTCACAAGAGAAAACAACCTTCTTTTAAGACAAAGAAGAAAAATGTGTAACACAGCTATAACAGAATATTTCAGATTTCAAAATCCGTAAGAATGGAGATTTTTAAAAATGAAAAAGAAACTAAACGCGGGAACGCTTTTGACTCCACTACCCGCTGTTATTGTAACTTGTGGAGATATGGAAACCTCAAACGCTGTTACAGTTGCTTGGACGGGAATTATAAACTCCAATCCGCCTATGTTATATATTTCCCTTCGTCCCGAAAGATATTCCTTTGATATTATTAAAAAAACGGGTGAATTTGCAATAAATCTGACAACAAGCTCTCTTGCATACGCAACAGATTTTTGCGGTGTAAAATCGGGAAGAGACATTGACAAATTTGCAGTTTTAGGCTTGACAAAAGAAGAAGGAAACTTTATAAAAGCTCCAATAATCAAAGAATCTCCCGTTGCTCTTGAATGTAGGGTGAAAGAAATAAAAGAGCTTGGAAGCCATCATATGTTCATTTCAGAAATTTTATGTGTCAACGCAGAAGAAAAGTATTTTGATTCGAAGGGAAAACTCAATTTTGAACAAATGGGACTTATTTCCTATTCTCACGGAACGTATAACTCCGTTGGCACAAAAAGAGGATTTTTTGGTTTTTCTGTTGCAAAGAAAAAGAAAAAGAATTAAACGCTTTATTTAACTTTATAAAATCAGTTAAAATCTGATATTTTTAGTTATTCAAAAAATATAGTTATATTATAAAATTCGTGGGGGTGTTTTTTTTGAGAATTTTAGTTGCCGAAGACGAAAAAGATCTCAATTTAATCATAAAGAAAAAACTTCAAAGCAGTGGATACAGCGTTGACTGTGCTTTTGACGGTGAAGAAGCTATTGATTTTATTGAAGCGGCAGAATATGACGGAATTATACTTGACGTTATGATGCCTGTTTACGATGGATTTGAGGTTTTGAAAAAAATAAGACGGGCGGGTATTAAAACTCCCATTCTCTTCCTCACCGCAAGAGATTCCGTTGAAGACCGAGTTAAAGGACTTGACTTGGGTGCAAACGACTATCTCATAAAACCGTTTTCCTTTGACGAGCTTATGGCGAGACTTAGAGCAATGACAAGACCGTCTTTCGGGCTTTCAGACAATATTTTATCCATAGACGACCTTGTTGTTAACTGCACCTCCCACGAAGTAAAGCGTGGAGAAAAGCTCATTTCTCTTTCAGCAAAGGAATATACAATGCTAACTTATATGTTGAAAAATAAAGGGAGAGTTTTATCAAGAGAACAATTGGAAAATCACGTTTGGAGCTTTGACTATGAAGGCGGCTCAAATATTGTTGAAGTTTATATCAGATATTTAAGAAAGAAAATAGACGATGGATTTGATAAAAAACTTATTCATACCATCCGAGGAATAGGATACGTCATAAGAGAAAACTCATAAAATCAATTATCTTTCCATAAAAGGCTTTAACAAAGGTGAAAAAATGTCTATACAAAGAAAAATAATTATATGGTTCACCGCTATCCTTATCGTTATATCTCTTATAATGTTTTTCGTAATAATTTCTGCAAGTAGTATTGTTCTCAAAGAAACTTTAAAATCAACCCTTGTTGAAACGGTTGAAAGCAATTCAAACGAGATTGAATATTATTACATTTTAAGCGAAGAAAATAAAAATTCATACTCTCAATATATTTCATACAAAGGCGGATATATTGAAATTAACGATATTTTTCTTGATGAAATAAGTGGAATTATCTCAGGTATTTATGAAACAAACGGAAATCTGATATATGGTGAAAATCCTTTAGGAGAAAAACTTCTGAAAAAGGGTTTTTCAAACGGAATCGTTCAAACCCTTGAGATTGATAACGAAAAGTATTATATTTTTGACAGAAAACTCGACCATCTTGGAACTGAAGACGTTTGGCTTCGTGGAGTTGTTTCTGAAAACAAAGCTCTTTCGGAAATTTCTGATATATCGAAAATTTCTTTTATTATCCTTTGTGTAGTAATTCACATTGGCGTAATTGTTGGAATTTACATTATAGAGAAGGTTTTCAGACCAATTAAAAAAATAACTGAAGCTGCAATAAAAATTGGAAACAGTGCAGACCTTAAAGAAAGAATCAATATGGGCGTAGGGAAAGATGAATTTAAAATTCTTGCTAATCAGTTTGATAAAATGGTAGACAAGCTGGATAAAACCTTTGAAAATGAAAAGAGATTCACCTCAGACGCTTCTCACGAATTGAGAACACCCGTTGCTGTTATTTCTGCTCAATGCGAATATATTCTTGAATCTCCAAGAGAGATTGAAGAATATATAGAAGCTCTCGAAGTTATTTCAAGACAAAACAAAAGAATGTCTTCTTTAATTAACGATATGCTTTCTCTGTCTCGCTTTGAAAACAAAAAAAATAAATACGTTTTTTCTGAATTTGATTTTTCAAGCTCTATTGATGCAATTTGCAAGGATATGTCTCTTATTGAGAAAAAAAATATAAAACTGTCATATAACATTGAAGATAATATTTTTTTAAATGGAGAGAAAGAGCTTTTAGAAAGACTTGCTCTTAATCTCATAAGCAACGCTTTTAAATATGGAAAGGAAAACGGAAGTATATTCGTTTCTTTAAAAAAAGACGAAAAAAAAGGAAAAGTTCGTCTTTCCGTATCTGATAACGGAATTGGAATTTCTGATGAAGAAAAAGAAAAAATCTTCGATAGGTTTTACCGTTCTGATAAATCAAGAAGTGAATCGGGAACTGGGCTTGGATTGTCTCTCGTTTCTGAAATTGCTAAACTTCACGGAGGAGTTATTGAGCTTGAAAGTAAACTTAACGAGGGAAGCACGTTTACCTTTATAGTTTGATTATCTTATTTTTTGAACATTTTCTTTATCTAATCAAAAATATTATATACTTTGTTAATATTCTATGGTAGATTTTATAACTTTTTATTACTATAATATTTATCATCAACTTATTAAGAATGGATAAAAATTAGTCAGGAAATAAATTATGAAAATTATAAAATCAATAGAAGCACGTATGCAAAATTGGGCAGCGAATAACTTCGAAAAAACAAAATATGGAAGAAAATTAGCCAAGCTAAAAGACTCCCATAAAGGCGAAAGGTGTTTTATTATAGGAAACGGACCGAGCTTATCTGTGAACGACCTCAACAAAATATACGAAAAGAATATCCCTACGTTTTCAACAAACAGAATTTTCAAATTGTTTGAAAAGACAGATTGGCGACCAACGTATTACGTTAGTGAAGATATTTTTCTAATGCAAGATGCACAAAAAATTATAAACGATATGCCTGTCAAAAACAGATTTATTCCTATAAATCTTAAATGGTATGAAAACGTTGACATTCCCAACGCTGATTATTTTTACATTGAATATCAAGCACCTTTAAAAGATAGTTTTGGGCTTTCTCTTAATATTCCAAAATGTATCCGTTGTCGAGGAACAGTTACAGCATCTTGTCTACAAATTGCAATCTATATGGGATTTTCTGAAATTTACCTTATAGGCGTTGATCACAATTTTGCAAAAATGCTTGATAAAAACGGAAACATTGTCATTGATAATACAATAAAAAATCATTTTTCAGACGATTACGACAAAGGAATCTTAGACCAAGGTTTCCTTGTAGACGAAGCAACAGAAGCATATATGAATGTTGAACAACTCAGCAGAAAGTTAAAAACCTTTAAAGTTTACAATGCAACAAGAGGCGGAAAATTAGAGGTTTACGAAAGAGTTGATTTTGACTCTCTGTTAGAAAAATTATAGTTTTTAATATATAGGAGGAATAATTTATGAACGTTGTTGGAGTTATCCCCGCAAGATATGGCTCTTCCCGTTTTCCTGGGAAACCTCTTCAAGATATTTGTGGAAAACCTATGCTTTGGTGGGTATATCATCAGGCTATGAAGGTTTCTGAGTTATCTGCTGTTTACGTTGCAACGGACGATGAAAGAGTTGAAGCAATATGTAAAGAATATAATATGAACTATGTTATGACAGGCGAACATTCAACTCACATTGCAAGAGTTCACGAGCTTTCTTTAAAGATTGATGCAGACTACTACGTCAATATAAACGGAGACGAACCGTTAATTGAGCCTGAAACAATCAGAGCAATTATCCCCGAAAAAGCCTTTGACACACCAAAGGTTTATGGATTGATGAAAATTTTGCGTGATCCCGTTGAATTAATCGATCCAAGTAATATAAAAGTTGCAACTAACAAAGATGGAGTTGCTCTCTATATATCGAGAGCTCCCATACCCCATCCATATAAAACTATTATGTTTGAATACAAAAAAGCCATAGGGGTTGAATGTTGGAACAAAGCCTCTCTTGAGCTTTTTGTTAATTCAGAACCAGGAATTATGGAAAAAATTGAGGACCTTGTTGCATTAAGATTTTTTGAAAATGGATGCCCTATGCATTATACTTTAGTTGAAAGTAATTCCCTTTCTGTTGACACCCCTAAGGATTTAGAAAAAGTTAGAATACTTATGAAAAACATTCTAAACAATCAATAAGAGGTTATTAATGGAACGAAACATTAAGCTAATAGATTGCACACTTCGTGACGGAGCACATTTAAACAAGGGTTTTTTTGGCTATAAAACCATTAAAGAAACCATATACGACCTTGTTGAAGCTAAAGTGGATATTATAGAAATTGGTTTTTTTGCCAACGGTGAATTTGATGATGACCACACATATTTTTCTTCAATTAAAGATGTTAAAAAAATGCTCCCCAAAAACACAGGAAGCTCTAAATTTTCTCTTATGGCAGATTTTGTTGACGTGGATCAAATTGAACCGTATGACGGAACAGTAGATTATTTTCGTTTGTCCTTCAAGCGACATAGACTTGATTGGGCTATTAAATCTGCAAAAACTTTAATGTCAAAAGGCTACAAATGTTTTTTAAATCCCGTTAATTGCAACGTATATACTGATGAACAGTATTTACAGGTTTTGCATAAAGTCAACGAGCTTCATCCATATGGTTTTTCTATAGTTGATACCTTTGGAGTAATGAGAAAACCCGATTTATCACATTTCTATTATCTTGCTGAAAAAAATCTTGATTCAAACATAACAATTGGAATTCATTTACACGAGAATTTGGGATTAGCGTATAGCTTGGCTCAGCATTTTTTGGAAATTGCAAATCCAATGAGAAAAATCACAATAGATGGTTCACTGCTTGGAATGGGAAGAGTTCCGGGAAATTTATGTATTGAACAAATTATGGATCATTTGAATTTGCAATACGGAAAAAACTATTCAACAGAACCTGCTTACGATGCGATAGACGATTATATAGCTCCAATAAAAAAAGTTATTCCTTGGGGGTATTCTATTCCATATGCATTATCGGGAAAATATGGGTTGCATAGAACGTATGCAGAATTTCTTATGGAAAAAAAGCGTCTTAAAACGAAAGATATACAAAGAATTCTCCGCTTAGTTGACAAAGACCATACTGAGCTTTTTGACGAACAGTATGCAGAAAAGTTGTATCGTCAGTATATCTCCGTTGAATACGATGATTCCAACGATGTGAAAATTCTGTCTGAAAAATTGCATAATAAAAAAGTTTTCGTTATTTGTCCGGGAAGCTCTTTGGTTGAATATAAAGAAAAAATAATTAATACACTTGAAGAAGAAAAAGATTCTGTTTCCATATCAGTTAATTTTATACCCGATTTTTTGAAAATGGATTTTGTTTTTTGTGCTAACGCAAAAAGACTTAGCAATATTAACGATAAAACGGATATTTCAAAGATTATAACCTCTAATTTAATTGAACAGTCAAAAGAGAAGTATAACTTAGTTTTTTCTTTTAATAACTGTGTATATTTCAACGAAGAATTTTGCGAAGATTCAACTTTAATGTTATTAAAAATATTAAACAATTGCGGTTGCAAAGACGTTTATCTTATAGGTTTCGATGGGTTTGATTCAAAGGGACATAATTACTATTCAAACACCTACACAACAGAAGACGGTAAAAATATTTCTGTAAAAAAAGTAAAACAAATGCTCCCCTCCCTTGACAAGATAAAGCTACATTTCATAACACCGTCATTATATGAGATTTAATTAATATATTACTATTAAAATGCCAATGTTGCAATTTTGCCATTGGCATTAACATATACTTAATAAAGATTATCGTGGTTTATTAATATTCCTTTAATTTTTTTTAGTTATAATACCCACATCAAAAAAGTGGTCAAATTTCGCATTAATTAACAATATAGGAAAAAATATTCGGTGAAAGGAGAAAAGAATATGAAAGATATTATTAAACTCGGCGTTCAAAACGAGCTTCAAAATACAGACAACGAAAACAATATAAAAAAGAAAAAAAGTTTTTCATCGCCCAAAAATGTTTTGAAATTCGTTTCAATCGCAACCGTTGTTCTTATAGTTCTTGGAACGGTTTCCATTATATCTGCATATGCAATTGCAGAAAGAACGTCCGTTGGAAAAGAAACAGCTGTTAATAGTGCATATGCTGCGGCAGGTATACCTTCTGAAAAAATCGATTCGGTTAAAACAAAATTCAAATTTGACAAGGGAAAATTTGTATATGACGTTGAGTTTCATTCAGAAGGAAAAGAGTATGAATATAAGATTCATTCTAAAGATGGTTCTGTTATTGAATTTGAACATCCCGATTCAAAACCATTACCTGAAAACGCCATAAGCATTGATGAAGCAAAAAAAATTGCGGCTGAACATAGTGGATTCAGCATTGAAGAAGTAACATTTACAAAAGCCAATCTTTATAAAAATAAAGACTCATATGAATATATAATTGAGTTCAGAGCTTTGTCGAAAGAATATGAATACAACATATCAGCCTTTGACGGAAGCATTAAAAACACAAAAACCAAGCCTTTTCCCGAAAAAAATGATAAACCTTTTCCCGAAAAACTTCTTACAGTTGAAGAAGCAAAGGAAATAGTTCTCTCCCACGCTGGAATAGATAAATCTAAAAAAGTATATTTTACAAAAGCAAAACACGATAAAGAAAAAGGCAGATTCTATTATGAGATAAAATTCATTTATGAAAACAATGAATATGAATATGAAATAAACGCTAAAAGCGGAGAAATTACAGAACATTCTTCTCACGAAATAAAATCTGACGAAAAGGAGTTTGAAAAACGCCCTAAGTAATAATACAATATAATTAAATTACTTTTTACTTTTTACTTTTTACTTTTTACTTTTTAATTTTTACTTTTTAATTTTTACTTTTACTTTTTAATTTTGGTTCTTCAAAAAAAATGGTGTAAAACAAAAAAAATAATAAGCCATAACTCTCAAAAAGTGGTATAATGTAAGCTACCAACAAAACACGACCACAGGGAGAAAGTTATG
>JAZNJM010000083.1:0-12446 GCA_045578045.1 Eubacteriales bacterium
GATGTAGCTAACACAGAAAAGAAAGTTCCAATCTCTTGGATCAATAAGGATAACACAGGTATGAGCGACAAGTTCATTAAATACGCTCTTCCTCTCATTGAAGGCGAAACCGACCTTCCTAAAGAAGACGGACTTCCCAGATTTGTTAACCTTAAAAAAGTTCTCGTAAAGAAATAATTTTATAACGACTGTTTTCAGACTTATTTAATCAGTTTAATTTAATATCATTTTTACTTTTGGAGGAAGGAAATCTCTTTCCTCCAAAAGTAAACGATTTTTATAAGTTTTTTTAATATATTAGAATTGGTTTTAATTCTATTTTTAAATTTTAAATTCATTGAAATACAAAGGTTTTATCATAAAGGATTTTATATGAAAATTGTAGCATTTGCCAATCAAAAAGGCGGTGTGGGTAAAACAACGTCTGCTGTTAATACAGCGGCTTTTCTTGCAAGAAGCGGAAAAAAAGTTCTTCTCGTTGATTCCGATCCACAAGGAAACGCTTCCTCGGGATTAGGAATTGTTAAAAAGGACGTAAAAGCAACAGTTTACGATCTTCTTGTTGGAAACGTTAAGCCCAATGATGCCGTTATTAAAACTGAATATAAAAATCTTTATGTAATTCCATCGGGAATTGACCTTGTAGGCGCAGACTTAGAGCTTATTAACGAAGCAAGACGAGATTTCAAATTAAAAGACGCTCTTGGAGCTTTGGCTGATGATTATGATATTATCATTATTGACTGCCCTCCCTCTCTCGGTCTTGTTACAATAAACTGTCTCGTAGCGGCAGAAGGTGTTGTTATTCCTTTGCTTTGCGAATTTTATTCTCTTGAAGGTCTCACACAATTAACGAATACTATCAATCACATAAATAAGCTCCATAATTCTAACCTTATTCTCCTTGGTATACTTATCAATATGTTTGACGGCAGACTTAATCTCACCCATCAGGTTATGAATGAAATCAAGAAATTTTTCTCAGACAAACTTTTTAAAACACCAATTCCAAGAAACGTTAAATTGAGCGAAGCACCCAGCTTCGGAATGCCCATATCGGAATACGACAGATATTCAAAAGGAGCAATGGCTTATGATGCCTTTGCAAAAGAACTTGTTTTAAGAATGGCAAAACATTAAACACGAAAGGATGTTAAAACGATGGCAAAGAAAGGATTAGGAAGAGGACTTGATGCCCTATTTTCCGATAATTCCACAGAAATTTCCACAGAAAACGAAAATAATAGCCCGTTAACATTACGTGTTTCCGAGCTTGAACCAGGTGCATCCCAAGCAAGAAAAAAGTTTGATCAAGGATTACTTGCAGAGCTTGCACAGTCAATATCGTTGCATGGTGTTATTCAACCACTTCTCGTCAGAAAAAAAACTAATGGTTTTTATGAAATTATTGCCGGTGAAAGAAGATGGCGTGCTTGTAAAATGGCTGGTATTTCAGAGGTTCCTGTTATACTTCTTGACGTTGAAGATATGGAAGCTGCAGAAATATCTCTCATAGAAAACCTTCAGCGAGAAAACCTCAACCCCGTTGAAGAAGCTAAAGGTTATAAAGCGCTTATAGAAATTTACGATTTAACTCAAGAAGAAGCAGCAGCAAAGGTTGGTAAATCAAGAGAAGCCGTTTCCAATCTTATGAGAATATTAAAACTTCCCGAAAACGTTCTTTCTCTTGTTGAAGAAGGTGTTCTTACATACGGACACGCAAGAGCTATTATACCTATCGTTGGAAAATTTGAGGACGATTTCGTTATGGAGTGTGCAACACACATTATAAAGAACGATCTATCTGTCAGAGAAACTGAAAAATATATTAAATCAATTCTTTCAGCTCCAACTCCTGCTGAAAAAGTTAATGACGTTGAAAAAAGCTATTATACACAGCTTGAAAAAAGAATAAGCGTTGCTTTAGGCAGAGTTGTTTCCATAAAGCTTCAAGGAGACGGAAAAGGCTCTATAAAGTTAAACTATTCAAACACTGATGATTTGGAATCTCTTTTGAAAATTTTATGCGGAGAAGATTTTTTCGAATTAGATAAAGAATAATATCTGTGTTCTTTCAATTTTGGAGATAATGAATTAAAATGTTTAATTTGCTCATAATAAAAGGCAATGCACTTTCTGTTGCCGTAAACAGCGAAGCTCTCGGCTCAACAATGGTTTATCTCATTCTTGGTATCCTTTTTGCTTCTGTATATACTATGCTTATAAAAAGATTTCGAGGTGAGTTTGTTTTATCTTTAATTAATTCAAAGGCGTTTGATGAAGCATCAGCAAAATCAATTTCAGACCTTGGAATAGAATGTAACAGTTTCAGAAGATTTATTATAAATACAAAATTCTTTTTCTCACCTGATTATTACGTTGTTTATGGAAACGAAGAAGCATCGGAAGAAAAAGAAGAAAGATACTACGTTAACGAAGATTCTATAGAAAAACTTGAATCAAAATATGGTAATTCGGGAATAACTTTTATTCAGCTTTTTATAACTATTATTGCTTTTTTTGCAGTTGCACTTGTTATTGCAACAGTCGTTCCCGATATTCTTAATATGTTCGACATATAATTTTTGGAGAAACGTATGGCAAAGAAAAAAAACAAATCCATATGGCTTGTAGCACCTATTATTGCAATTGTATTTATTATAATTGCAATAGTTGTTATACTCGCAAATGGATATAGATATACAACTTATGATGACGGTTCAAAATTTATAGGTTCGGTTGACAACGGACAGCCAATTTCGGGAAAGATAAAATTTTCAAACGGAATGACCGCCCTTATTGATTATAATAACAAAAAAATCGAATATTCTAACGGAGACGTTTACGTTGGAGATATCAAAATTATTTATCGCAACGGAAAAGGAACCTTAACTTTTGGCGGAACAAAAGATATTTACGAAGGTGAATTTAAAGATAACGAAATTTCAGGTCTTGGAAAATATACCTATAACGATGGTTCTGTTTTTGAAGGAAGTTTTTTAAACGGTGTTAAAAACGGGTATGGAAAATTTATTTCATCCTCAGGAGAAACTTTTTCAGGAACGTATTCAAACGATATGAGGAACGGATACGGACAATATGTTTCTGCTGACGAATCATATAAATATTCTGGAAATTTCGTTAATAACGTTCAGAACGGACAAGGACAATGCACCTATTCAAACGGCGACACTTATGAAGGAGAATTCCTTAACAACGAAAGACACGGAAAAGGTTTATACGTTTGGGAGTCGGGTGAATCATATTCAGGAAATTTCATTAATGGTTCAAGAGATACGAGAGTACTTGACAAAAATGGTGATTTTGCTCTTGATCAAAACGGAAACTATATTCACGGAGAAATGGCAACATATACCAAGAAAAACGGTGAAATTTATACGGGATATTTTGAAAACGGATATATAAAAGTTATTGAAAACGAATCAAAAGATTGATATAAACGATAACTAAAACGTTAGCAACAGTTTTAACTAAAACAGATATGAAAACAGCAGTGAAAGAATTTTCTAAATTTACCCATAAACATAATTCAATCAATTTTTTAAAATCTATTTTGTCTGTTCATAAGTATATTTTCTTATTTATAGGCGGTATTATGTTCGCCACTCCTTATATTTGGGAGTGGCTTTTTCCTTTAACATTCATAAGCCTTATATTACTTTTTTCAATTCTGAATTATCAAAAAGATAATAAAATCAAAATTTGCTTCAATTATTTTTTTATATTTTTTGGCGGTTGCTTTCTAACAGTTTATACATTATTTTTTAATTTATATCCCTTTGAAGGCTTCAACTTTACAAAAACTCAAGGAGTGATTATAGTAATTTTTGCGTGGATCGCAGCATCTCTGATTCATTCCTTTTATGGAGGAGTAATTCTTAGCTTATCGGGATATTTTCGTTTCTCTCCTATTTTGTTTTCTTTATCTGTAAGTTCTCTTTGGGTTATTTTTGAATGGAGTATGTCTCTTGGTTTTCTTGCTTTTCCTTGGGTTAATATTTCCGTTTCTCTTATTAAGTTTCTACCTTTTTTACAAACCGCTTCTCTTTTTGGAAACGGAATTATAACGTTTATAACTGTTTTTTCTTCTTCCCTTTTGGGAATAGCTTTAAGCTCTAAAATTTCAAATTTGCAAAAAAAAGAAGAAAAAAAGCAAAATAAAATATCTTTGGTAAAAATTTCGTGTATCGTTCTCTCTGTTAATACGATTATAGGCACTTTTTTATATTTTCTACCAGAAAATAAAGAAGAAGAAATAAACGTTTGCATTGTTCAAGGAAACGTTGCTATGGGAGAAAAATGGGATGAAGAAAAATTTCATTCTATTCTCGAAAGTCATAATGAGCTGATTCGCAATTCTCTTGACGCATCAAAAAATAAAGTTGACGTTGTTTTAATGGCTGAAACGGTATTTCCCGCAATATGCACAGAAAACGGTCTCATCTACCAGACGATTTCAAAAATCGCAAAGGATTATGATGTTACCGTTATATTCGGAGCTATGTTAAAAATTGACAACGAGCTTCATAACGCTGTTATGGCAATATATCCAGACGGAAACGTTTCTGATTATTATTCTAAACAAAAGCTCGTTCCCTTTGGAGAAAAAATGCCAAACCTTGGAATTATTGGTGAGCTTATTCCACAATTAAAAGAACTCAACAACGATTCATCGTATATCGAAGGGAAAACAAGCAAAGCTATAAAATCATATGACGGAACACTCTATGGAACACTAATATGCTATGATTCTGTTTTTTCAGAGATTGCAAGACAATCTGTAAAAAACGGTGCTGACATAATCGCTATTTCAACAAATGATTCTTGGTATAAAAACGGATTTGCTGTTAAAAACCATAAAAATCAAAGTGTTATAAGAGCAATAGAAACGGGAAGATATGTTTTCAGATCTGCAAACACCGGAATATCTTGTATTATAACTTCAAAAGGAGATGTTTTATGCGAAAGTAAAATGCTTGAAAAAACTGTTGTTGTTGGAAAAGGATATACTATACAAAAAAATACCTTATTCGTAATTTTGGGAAACACTTCTCTTTTTTCATCATTTGCATTGATTATTCTATTATTAAGTTTAAATATATTTAAAAAATGTAGATTATATAGATTCATCAATATTTAAACCGTTATTTTTCATTATTATGATTAAAAAACCGCCTCGCTGTTGATAATACAGTGAGGTGATTTTTTATGAAGAATAAACAAGAAAAAATAAGCTATAAAAATATGCTAATTATTTCTAAAAATAATATCGTAAAAGCATATAAAAGAAATTTAAACGACACAAAATATTTTTCATCAGGATATAACCGCATATATGATAACTTTCACATTTTAATAAAGAGTTTTGATGAATGTAAATGCTCTCATTTTTTTAAGGAAAAGAAAGTACCTACACTTTTTATACATGTTTATAATTTTCTTCTGGAAAAAAATTTTGAAGCAACAGAAGATTCATTTTTCACTTTTTTAGAATCTCTTGGAAAAAAATGTTATTTAACTTATAAAGAGCTTTTTTCTATATCTTCCATTATCAACGCCTCTTGCTTATATGAAATAGGTATACTATGCGAAGAAAAAAGAATAACAGAAAACAACAATTCTGATATAAAAATACTATCCTCTGCTATATCACTTCTCAGAGAAAAAGAAAACTGGGATTATGAAAAAATAATCTCCGAAATATCAAAAACAGAAGATGCTTTCATAGAATATGAACCCTCTTTTCTCTTTATGGATAGCACAACTAAAAATAAATATAGAGAAACTTTTTCTGATTTTTGCCAAGCTCAAAAAATCAGCGAAAATGATGCCGCAGAGCTTTTGAAAACATATTGCCACGAAAACAACGTTACTATTGGCGATATAATATTCAAACAAGATAAGCTCCCCCGTATTCTTTTCGCTGTATTATCAGCTATATTCACTGTTTTTTCTGTTATTATTTCTGCTTTTTCATTGGGTGTTTTTGGAACGTTTCTTGCTCTTCCGTCTGTATTTATAACGTCAATGAATTTTGCTGATATTATTATGTCTTCAAAAGAAAAAACAGAGCCTTGTCCTCGTTTAGAGCTTGAAACAATTCCAAAAGAAGGCAAAACCTCCGTTGTTATTTCTTCTCTGCTCATAAGCGAAAAGGAAAATACGTCTCTATGCGAAAATGCTGAACGTTTTTATCTTCTCAATAGAGATGAAAATATATGTTTTACAATACTTTTGGATTTCCCTGAATCTGAATCTGAAAAAATATCCGAAAAAGAAAAAAGTCTTATGGAAAATCTATTCAATAAAATAGATATTCTCAACAAAAAATATGATAATAAATTCGTTGTTTTAATAAGAAACAGAATTTATATTGAAAATGAAAAACTTTTTTATGGCGAGGAACGAAAAAGAGGTGCTATATCAGCACTTATAAATTTAATTACGGATAATATTCCTTTTGATTATTGCTGTGGTGACTTATCTCTCCTTAAAAACGTTAAATATCTTTTTCTACTTGACAGCGATACGGAAATTGGTTTTTCAGCCGTAAAAAAAGCAGTTTCGTGTGCACTTCATCCTTTAAATAAACCAATATTAGAAGGCGGACGCGTTGTAAAAGGATACGGAGTTTTTCAACCATCGGTTAAATTCAGTCTCGTTCATAAAAAACAAACTGAATTTGAAGCGTTTATATCAGGTTCGGGAGGGGTTGACAATTATGAAAGTGCATCATACGATAGATTTCAATCAATATTAGGAAGCGGCATTTTTTGCGGGAAAGGGCTTATTGACGTTGAGCTATACAAAAAAACAGTTATCCCTTCAATTCCTGAAAACGCTGTTTTAAGCCACGATATGCCCGAAGGAAATATTCTCAGATGCAGACTTGTTTCAGACCTCACTGTAACAGACGGAGTTCCTTCCAATCCTATCTCATATTTTTCAAGATTACACCGTTGGATAAGAGGTGATTTTCAAAATCTTATTTTCTTGAAAAACAAGAATATGTCTGAGTATTCTGATTTTAAAATACTCAACAACATAATAAGGCATATAACACCTTTCTTTTCCCTTTTACTCCTAATTATTTTTTCGGTTTCTGAAAAAAGCTATTATGCCGCCTTTTATTCTTTAATGTATCTTTTATTTCCATTTTTATCTGTTATTATATTTGCTCCTTTCAGAGCATTTAGCAAATCAACGACAATAGGCAGACGTTTTTATTCACAAGTCAGCGGTGTATACGCTTCAAATTTATTCAGAACCATATATGAAATTGCTCTTATTCCCCATTATGCATTCGTTGCTGTTGACTCTTTTTTCAAAAGTTTTTATAGAATGTTCTTTTCAAAAAAGCTGCTTCTTCAATGGAAAACCTTTGGTCAAAGCGAAAGTTCTTCAAAAAAAGGAATTTTAAACTACTATAAGGAATTCTTTTTCAACGTGTTAATGGGCGTTGTTTTAATGTTTTCAAAGGAATTCTTATTAAAGCTGATTGGAATTGCTTGGATATTCACCCCTCTTTTTCTTCATATTATGTCTTTACCTCAAAAAAAAGAGGATATTATCTCGCCCGAAGAAAAAGAACAGCTTTCATATTTTTCTAAAAAAATATGGGACTTTTTTGCAGACAACGTTGATTCAAGAACAAATTATCTTCCCCCGGACAATATACAATCAGCACCAACTGATGCTGTTGCATACAGAACATCACCAACCAATATAGGTTTTTATCTTTTATCGTGTCTTGCAGCTGTAGATTTTGGATTTATAGAAATATCAGAAGCGAAAAGAAGATTAGAAAACAGTATTTCAGTTATTGAGAAGTTGGAAAAATGGAATGGTCATCTTTATAATTGGTACGATTTAAAAAAGCTTGATATACTTGGAAACAAATTCGTTTCAACCGTTGACAGCGGAAATTTTGTTACAATGCTCGTTTCACTAAAAGAAGGTTTAAAAGAAAAGGGCGTTGATGATATTGCTTCAAGAATTGAAAAAATTATAGACGAAACCGATTTTTCATACTTGTATAACAAAAAAAAGAACCTATTTTCCATAGGATATAACTTTGATTCAAATAAGCTCGAAGATAATTGCTACGATTTATATATGAGCGAAGCAAGAACAACAAGTTATTTTGCTTGTGCGAAAAATCAGGTCAAAGAAAAGCATTGGAAATGCTTAGGAAGAACTTTAATCACAGAAGGCGGATATTTGGGTATGGCTTCGTGGTCGGGAACTATGTTTGAATATTTTATGCCTTCCCTTCTTCTTCCCGTTTACAAAAATTCTTTTCCCTATGAAGCATTGATTTTTGCATTTAATCAACAACGAAAGTTTTCTGTTTCAAAACTTTGGGGTACTTCTGAAAGCGGATTCTACGCCTTTGACAGTGAGCTTAATTATCAATATAAAGCACACGGTGTTCCCTCTCTTTCCTTGAAAAGATACCCCGAAAACGAAAAAGTTTTATCCCCATACTCTGCGTTTCTGACCTTGCGTATTAATAGAAAGGCATCTATTTCAAATCTGCTCAGATTCAAAGAAGAAGGTCTTTGGGGACAATACGGTTTTTATGAAAGCGTTGATTTTAAAAACGGAAAAGCAATAGTTAAAAGCTATATGTCTCATCATATGGGAATGAGCCTCATATCAGCCGCAAACGTATGTTTTGACAATGTTTTCGTTAACAGATTTATGGCAGATAAAGAAATGGGTTCTGCAAAAGAGCTTCTTAAAGAGAGAATCCCAACGTCTGCTCCTGTTTATAGAAATCCAACGTCTGAAACGAATACCTCGAGGCTATATTCAAAACTGTTTGATAGTTTTTCATCAACTCCCTCAGCTTCTTCTCCTCAATTAGCAATATTATCTTCAGGAAACCTCAGTATGAGAATTTCAGACTGTGGACACGTTCAACTTGTATTCAGAGGAATACCATTGAATGAAACAGACTTTTCATACGGAGAAATAAATCACTCTTTTGCTTGTGGATTCATTGATACCCACAACAATATAAGCTACGTTGCTCCCCTTTTATCAGACTCGTTTGAATCTTGTTCTTTTGAATTTGGAAAAGAATATGCTTCTCATATTATTTCTCATAAAGATTTTGCCGCAAGTATAAGCTATAACCTATCAGAACGGGGAGACTGTTTCATAATTGAATCAAAAGGAAATATAAAAAGAAAATACTCACCTTTTATTGTTTTCGAACCTCAGATGATAGATGATAAAGCATATTTTTCAGCAAAATCTTTCTCTATGATGAAAACAAGATGTGAATTTGAAGAAGAGAGCGAAAGTTTTTTCATAACTAACAAAGATTCTTCTTTTACCGTTTGTATTCAATGTGATAAGAAAATCCATATGTATATGACAAACAGAGATAATCTTGAAACGGGTAATTTTTTCAACGTTTTTAACGTTATGAATATACTTGATATTTTAAACGAAAAAAATAAAAAAGAAAGCTCGGTTTATCCACTATGTTTTATTAAAGCATCTCAGATTTCGGGCGGTTGTTGCAGATTCTATATTTCCGTTGGAAAAACTAAAGAACAAAGCAGAGCTATTTGTTCCGCTGAGAAAAAAAGACAATTTGAGTTGCGGAAAAATATGTCTGAATTAGACCCGTATATTCTTTCTGATATGTCGTCAAGCGTTCTCTTTCAAAAGATAAATAAAGCTGAAAGTGAATTTGTTCCATTGAGAGAAGAGCTATGGAAAAGAGGAATAAGCGGTGATTATCCAATTTTCTGTATATACGCAAAAGAAATTTTTAAGCACGAACTCTCTCAATATATTAAGGTATTCACATCATTATACAGAACACACGTTAAAGCAGAGCTTTTCATTTTTTTTGACGAAGAAGATATATATTTCAGAGAAACAGAAGATAAATTACTGAATATATTGAATTTATGCGGTGGTATGTTTTTAAGGGGAAAAACACCTGGAATTCATTTATTAAATACGAAAAATAACGAACAGCTTTTCAAATCAAAACATTTGTATTGCGGTTTCATCACCCTTTCCAACAGAATCCCATTAGAAAAAGAATTGACCAAAACGGAACTCTTTCCACTTTTAGATTCACCGTTATTCAGTTTTTTAGAAGAAAATGATAATAAATTTATATCTATTGAAAAAAATGAATTTACTTTTTATAAAAAAAATCTTCCAAAAAGAAAGCCTTTTTCGTATATTCTTTCGGGAATAAATTTTGGAAGCGTTGTAACGGATTCTTCTCTTGGATTTACCTTTTCAGAAAATTCAAGACTTTGCAAAATTTCTAATTACGATGAGTCTCCCCACTCTTTAAACGGAGAAAAACTTATTTCTTGCTATAATGGAAATATATACGACCTTTGCGCAATAAGCAACGTTTTTAAATGTAAAAACGGAGTTGCAATATATGAGGGAGAATTTTCAGACGTTAAATATTCAGTTTGTACCTTTGTTTCAGTTTCAAAAAAAGAAAAATATATTATTGTTTCGTTTTCAAAAGAAGGTATCTCCACGGCTTTTACCTTCGTTCCACTTCTGAGAGAAAACTATGCAGATAAGAATCCCATTACTTTTAAGATTGAAAAAAGCAAAAAAGAAAGATTCGTTTTTTTCTACAATAGTTTAAATTTATTTCAGAAAAGTATAAAAGCATACTGTATAGCAAACGGAACGGAAAATACTGTGGAATTTCCAATTCACAGCAAAAATAAAATAACGGTATTTGCAACAGGGCAAAGAATTTTGTTCAGAATTGGAACGGAAGAAAAGGAAACGTTTCAAAAAGAATTTTCTATAGAAAACGCTTTGGCAGAAAAAACCTTATCAGAAGAATTTGCCAAATCATTTGTTCCGAAAATGGAATTAAAAACAGATATAGAAGAGCTTGATAATATTTTTCCTTTTTTGTTTTATCAAACCGCTTCTTCAAGATTTTATTCAAAAACGGGTTATTATCAAAACGGAGGCGCATTTGGTTTCAGAGACCAGCTTCAAGATTGTTTATCTCTTATTTATTCTTCTAAAAATATCGTAAGAGCTCATATTCTAAAAGCCGCTTCTCATCAATATAAAGAAGGAGACGTTATGCATTGGTGGCACGAAATAGGAGAAGAACATTTCGGAGTTAGAACAACTTGTTCAGACGATTTTCTATGGCTTCCTATAGTTGTATCGAAATATGTCAAATTAACAGGAGACCTTTCGATACTGAATGAACGTTGCCCCTTTTTAATCTCTCCGCCTCTTGAAAACAATAAAAAAGATAATTCAAAAATAAATGAAAGATATGAAAAAGCCGTTTTTTCTGAGAATACAGCAACTCTATATGAGCATTGTATTTTAGCACTTAACAGGGGTTTTTCAAATTGCAAAAACGGAATATCCTTAATGGGTTGTTGCGATTGGAATGACGGGTTTTCAAATATGGGTGATAAAGGAGAAGGGCTTAGCCTTTTCTCAACAAGACTTCTCGTTATGGCTTCTATGGATTTTATTCCTTTGATTAAAAGCATAAATGAAACAGACTTTATTGAAAAAAACAAAACAGATATTTTTTCAGAAAACATTCCTCTATTTCTTCAAGATGAACATTTGCTTTTTAAAAAGGCAAAAGAAATTGAACAAATCATTGAAAACGAATATTTTATAAACGGTCAATATGTCAGATGTGTTTCTGATGATGGGAAATATTTTGGAATTGGAGAAACAAAAGCGTGTCAAATTGATATTTTATGTCAAGCCTTTGCAGTTTTATGCGGAACAAATGAAAAGAGAGGGAAAGAGGCTTTATTATACGCTTATTCAAAGCTATATCACGAAGAAAGCAGAACTCTTATGTTATTTTCGCCTCCATTTAATGATGAGACTGAAATTGGTGGATATATTAACTCCTATCCTGAATTTATCAGAGAAAACGGCGGACAATATACCCACGCAGCTGTATGGACAGCCATCGCTCTTATTAAATGTGGAGAAACAGAAAAAGGTATTTCTTTACTCAAGGATATAAGTCCCCTTTCACGTTGTAAAACAGTTGAAGATGCGTCTATTTATAAAAATGAGCCTTACGTTCTTTCAGCTGATATATCAATAAATTCAAGAGGCGGATGGAGCTGGTATACGGGTGCAGCTTCTTGGTTCAGCGTTGCTTTTTTGGAATATGTTTTAGGATTAAAATTTAAAGGAAGTATGACTGTCAACGGCGTTGAAAAATACGTTGGTGCATTCAAATGCCTTGAAATTAAACCTATCATTCCTTATAAAGCTAAAATATCTTTAGAAGATTACACCTTGAATATTTCAGTTAAAAAGGGAAAAAATAAAATTCTTCTCGACGGAGCTGAAACAACGTTTCCAATAGTTATACCACCTAAGAATTGCGAATTAGTAGTTTTTTTTGAATAAAAATG
>JAZNJM010000084.1:0-50621 GCA_045578045.1 Eubacteriales bacterium
ACTCACTGTCAATGCCGAAAAACGCCATCCAGCCGACAGGTACGTCAATGCGAAAATATCCGCTATCAAATGAACCTTTTTCACTTACGCCCATTTGTCGTCAGATTTTGGAATCCTTACGTCTGCAAGACACTGAATATCATTTAAAAACCACTGACCTGTGGAGGGCTTTTTACGGAGCTTGATGGGACGAGGATTGTCCGCCCCACCGCTTGTTACGTACATTGTCGCCCAGTTTTCCTCATCAAAGGAGTATGGATTCTCGCTAACAGTAACGGTATATGGCTTATTTGGCGTATAGTTGTTGTCAGCTGTTGCACCGCCGAGAAATGATCTTGCTTTATAGCCCTTGCCAGTTAGTCGATCCTTCAGGAAATCTTGCTCCTTACCGTTGAAAGTCTCCGGACCTTTCAAAAAGCTGAGCATTGCGACTGCCTCATTCGGATCTGTGTCATATCGATTCAGTGCAAGTATAACCAATGAAGTTGTCTTAAATGCGGTATCCAATGTTGCCTCTGGAAGTGCTTTCAGCTCATCCACATTTGAAGGCAACGTGGCGAATGTGAATTTTTCTGTGTAATTTCTGCCTTTTCCCGTATTATTTGCTGAATTATTCATTGCTTTTGCAGTCTCTTTTTTAAATGCAGACTCCAAACTTTTTTTCAAAAAATCAAACAATGCCATTTTGTATATCTCCTGTTTTAGTTAGATTTTACGTATCGGGTAGTAATAAAGGTAAGATATTCGTTATCATATGAAATCTTTGCCCATCCATTCTCACTCATATCTTCTCCGACTTGTATCCAAAGTTCGCCTTCGCGTTCTTCCCATAACTTAGGCTCATCTGTCATCATACCATCATACAGCTTGATAACACCCGCCTTAACAGCCTGTTCAACCTCCTCTTTAGATACTCCATCGGGCAGAGGCATCAACATATACAGTTTGCCATCTTCACACACCTCGATCTGACCGCCGATCATCTGCTTTCTCTCCTTAAGCTCAGCTGCAACCGATTCCTCATCAGATTCATCAATGTATAACATTGGCGAACTAAGATAATCCTCTGCACTCAGATAAACCATCTCATCGTTTTCATTTACCACGCCGATAGAATGAAACACCCATTTTCCAACATAGCTCATAGAAACCACCTCCTGTAAATTTTTATCTTAAAATTAATACAGATTACTGCTATTGATTAATATATATCAAGGGTGAAGATTATAAGTTCCAAGGAAATGGCCTTTAATTCTTAAATAGTCTGTAGAATCAATGCGTCCTTCTCCTGTAACATCGCCAGCCAAAGCGGAAACACCCTCAAGATTGAAAGTTCCTAAAAATGCTCCTTTAATTCTCAGATAGTCTGTAGAATCAACTCTTCCTTCTCCTGTAACGTCACCAAATAGCCAGATTTCAGCATCCTGTATAATGTTCTCTTCATCAACAACTATGGTATACTCTTGGGTAATGTGGTTTGCTTTTGTAACCTTCAAGGTGTAAGTGCCCTCTGCAACACCCTCCATAGAATATGTCGCTGCGTTACCCTTAACTGTAGCAGTGTAATTTGCTGCTTCACTGCCTTCGGCAAATAACTCGATGATAATATCATCCGTATCGCTTCCAAAACTTTTAATTTTACCGCTTATTGTTGCCAAAGTCTCAGTAACAAAACATTTACATACGCTACAAACGTAACCTTCATTGCCATTTTCATCATTCAAAAGCTCAAAGCTGTGAGCCTGATGAGTAGAGAAATAGGCATCGGGGCATTCTTCATCAGCACAAATCTGCCAATGGTTATTGTTATCGTAAACGTATTCAAGTGCGTGAACGTGTATCGTTATGGGAGCGTCAATGGTCTTGCTGTAAGATAATCCGCAAGAACATACGTATTTGATAACCGTCTGACTTGCACTCTCGGTGGCAAATTCTTTGAAGCTGTGAATCTCCGTTTTCTTCTTGCCACATTCGCATACACGGTAATGTGCATTCAAGTTGCCCTCTATTACGGCATATCCCTCGTAATTACAGGTGTGTGGCTCTGGTTCGGGGGCGGCAACCACGGTGAAGGAGCCAGGGATGATGATTTGTCCGAGGTAAGGATCATTCAGTATTCCCACAAATCTTATCACATTACCTGCTACAGCGGCGTCTTTGAGTGTTATTTCACCAGTATTGGTGTTGATGGACGCCTTGTTAGTGCTTGTGGTGTATGGTGGTATACCGAGTTGAGGGATAGGCTCTACCAAAGCCCATGTGAGTCTTTCTCTCAACTGTTTCTTTATTGTATCGCTTTGCAGCTGCGTTTTAATATCACTTTCCAAGAAATCCTCGGCTTCGAACTTGGTTGCACGGCGTTGAGTCAGCATTTCAATACGAGCGTGGAGCGACAGTTGAGGAACAAACGAACCACCTTCGATGACTTCGGCGCCTCTGTTCACTACGGAAACCGTATAAGGTACAAAATTATCGGGAACAACACGAACTGTTATTGACTCAAGGGAATTTGAATCAGCGTCAAGCTTTGTCAAAACATCAAAAGTTACATAGCCCAGCTTTGCTGCGGCAAACTTAATTGTTTTTCCAAGTACGGGATCACTGAATGGTTCAAGTACTCCGTTTTTATCCACAATAATAGTATCAATATTTCCCGTGTCGGGTATCCACCGCGTAACGTTGGTGCTATTCAGCGTAGCATTATCAGGAACAGAACCGACCGTAAGCTCGAAACTCTCGTTCAACTTGACAAAAATCTCTTTAACAGGCTTTCCGTTATAGAGTATGTTCGTGCCCGTAGGCTCAACGTAATTACCTACAACAACCTTGCTATATCCAATTTCAGTTCCCGCTTCGAAATCTACCGTTTCCTTAAAGCGTGAATAAACCATATAAACGCCAACTTCTAAATTATCAAACGCAGGTTCAGCTTTCGCTTGGCTCCAATTCAAAGAGGAAAGGTCGCGGTCCTTGTCATAAGGATAAATCAGCCATTCTTGCGTATCGTTATAGTAAGCTGATTTAGTTATATATCTTCCTTCATTTTCAGGATCATCATACCAGTTGAAAACACCAATCGTAGGCCAACGCGTATTCTGATCCTTCTGTACAGTGCAGACGTTGGAGTAAAGCGCATCCTTATAGATGCCATCGTAGGAGGTGATCTTCATTCGAACCTGCTTGCCCGTAAGACCACGGTGCATAAGAAGCACTTCTACAGCTAACTCAGGAGAGATGCGGAAATTTCCGTAATCTTGCCACTCATCATTTTCCAAAACTTGCCACTGATATTTCTTTGTTCCTTTCAGCTTTTTGTAAGCCTCGTTGAAGGTCAAAACAGGGTCGCTGTCATAGACAGCATTGCTGTATACGACCTCAGCGCCAGATGTCGCAAAAGAGCCACAATAATCGTCATCGTAGACGATATTAAGACCGTAATTGTAATAGTAGTCCAAAATACCGTCTCCGTCATAAACGCCATTCTCCCAATCCTGAAAAACACCGTTTGTATAAGAGTTCGTCACGTAGAAATGCTCGATGCTTCCAAAACGTTCCTCCATAAACGCTACCATATAATACTTATGACTTCCATCCCACTTCACAGCCGAATAACGCGTGAAATAGCTCAGTGGAATTTTGAAATTGTAAACGGTATGGCCGTCCTTGTGTTCCGTATGGAAAGGAGCACTCACACGTTCGTAACTTGTTATCAAATTGCCGTTTTTGTCCTCCTCGTACAATACCCATTTGCAAACGGCAAGATGACCTCTGTCAAAATATGGATTATCCTCATCCGTCAGATCATAATGAGATTCTGCGGAGAAGTAAAACGCTGGGGTTTCAGCCGGTCCATAATACAGCGTATCGCCGCCCGCCAACGTATCTGCAACTATCTCTCCCCCAGAATAAGCATATATTTCATAGTGATGGCGCTCTGCATAATTGTATTGCGTATGGGTGTCTGTGAGACTATAAGCCTTTTCTGCTCTTGGCTTTACAATTATGGTATCACTGTCGCTCTTATTTCTGAAATTCAGATCTTCATAATAAGCCTTATCATTATTAGCATTATAAGTTACTTCATTCTCTTCGTCATCGATATAGACGTGCACCTTTTTCATGTTGAACACCTTCTCGCCGTAGCCGTCAACAGCGGGAATACCAATATTTCCACGAAGTGTGTCCCTGATACAACGGCAGTTCGCCCATAACATCCAGTTTGAATGAGACCAGGGCCAAGGACCACTGTTGGGACTTCCTGCATTTCTGTCAGGAACGCGCTCTTTATCGGTCTTTGAGGTGTCGAATGTACCTGCATTGATACGCAGAGTATATTCCTTCACACTTCCACCGTTCAGCCCGTTGATACCAATAACGTTAGCACCACCACAGCCCCAAAATTCACCATCGTTGATGATGACCTTACTGCCCTCGCCTACAATCTGTACCGCCGCCTTGGCGCCTCTGTTGGACAAGCAATTTTCAATCATGCTTTCCCTTGTATAGTCTGAGAACATACAGTCGATATTATCCCTATCATATTCGGGAACGCCGCTGACGTTGAATTGGTTGCGGTAGCCGCCTCGCCCCTCAATATAACCACCGTTGATGATAACCTTTCCACCGTTTGCCACGATGGCAGAACCATAGATCTGCTCGTATGCGTATCCGTTATAGGTAATCTTGACGAGGAGATTCGTTTCTTTGTCCTTATCAAGATAGAAAGAATGGACCATCCATATCTTGCGGTTTCTTCCCGCCTTAATATCGGTGTTGCTGACAGTCAGCTCTGCACCTGTATCCACTCGAAAAACGTCTCTGACCGCGGTATAAGTATAGTTGGGACCGCCAAAGAAATTGGTGCGGTTGTGCATCCAACCGTCATACCAAACTTGTGCATCATCTCCAGTGGAATTTGTAACCGTAAGATCACAGCCCTCGCCGAGATAGAAGAAAGTTAGAGAGTCATACTTATAACCGTTTCTTTTAGAATTGCTACGATTATCAAAATTAACGTTGTTTTTATAGTGGATGTCGTATCCGTCAAGTTCGAGGAATTTTTTACCCGTTCCAACAACGCACTGAGCCATAATCAACTTCGAATTAGAGTGTGTGCGGATGGTATCAAATCCGTCATCGCCGGTTTTATCCTCTCTACCGTCAAAATACTCGATGGACGTTTCGTGCGAGACATCCTCGGTGAGCTTGTAATAAGTGGGAGAGTCCACGTTTTTCTCCATCTCTATAATCAGCTGCTCCATTTCGCTGATGAGGATAGGGTTCTCCGCACTTTCTCCAACGGTTTCACCATCTGCCGTTACCGTCATAGGAAATATACCTACAAAAATTGACAGAACCAAAAGCACAGATACTATCTTTTTTATCATTTTGCTTTTCATAAAGATTTCCTCCTTAGATTTCTTTGAGTTATTTTCGGTCAATTCTTCCGCATAAAGAAATATGAACGTTTTTCTAAAAGGTGTCAGAGTCTTGACCGAATCAAAATTTTATGGTACAATGAAAAACAACATTAAATGGGGTGGACTCTGTGTTTCGTTGGCACGCCCACAGAGTTCTTTATGTATGAATCGCATTCCTACATAAAGGGATACCCCTTTATCAACTTATGACAAAGGCAAGATCTATACCCTCCTTCCATAACCTTGCAATTATAATTATAAGGATTCCTTCTTTTTTTACCCTACCCCAAAAGACATAAAAGGGTAGGAAGGGCAAAAAAATTTTACAAAAGGGTGGGATTTCGGGTGGGAAAACCCATATTAGAAGGTGGAAATATGAAAAAAATCGTATTCTTATTATGTTTTGCAATCCTGATTACTTGTTTTTTCGGATGCGCACAAAACAACACAGCACTCAGTCCTGAAAATCCCGTTACGCTGACTATGTGGCACGTTTACGGCAGCCAAACCAAATCACCATTAAATGACGTTATCAACGAATTTAATCAAACGGTTGGAAAAGAGAAAGGTATCACAATTAACGTAGAATCAGTTACCAGCTCCTCTGCAATTGACAAGGCATTGTCTGCTTCTGCAAACGGAGAACCTGGTGCGGATATGCTGCCCGATCTCTTTACGGCTTATCCCCGTGTTATTGAACTAATCGGCAAAGAACGTCTTTTATGTTGGGACGATTATTTCTCGGAAAATGAATTATCCTATTTTCACAAAAGTTTTCTTTCCGAGGGATATTTTGACAAAGACTTGCTGATGCTTCCCGTGGCAAAATCTACAGAAGCCTTTTATCTCAACAAAACCCTTTTTGACCGTTTCAGTACCGCTACTGGTGTTTCTGTTAATGATTTGAACACCTTTGACGGCGTATTTGATGCTGCTCGTAAATATTACGATTGGTCAAACGGTCAGAACTTTATGCAGATCAATGACTACTATCATTACGCCTACGTAGGTATGAAGGCTTATGGTTGCGAGCTTATCCGCAATGGCCGTCTGCGTCTGGAGGACGATGCTTTCAGAACAATTTGGATTCCTTTGGCTGAAACAGCCATCTACGGAGGTATTTGTCTTAAGGATGGTTATGCTGCATCACGTTGGAAGACTGTTGAAATAATTGCCAATACTGGCTCAACCGCAGACGTTTTGTATCAACCCGATGAAGTGATCTACTCTGACAATACCACCGAAGCCATTAATTCGATCGCTCTCCCGTATCCTACCTTTACGGACAATAGTGCTTGTGTGATCTACCGCGGTGGCGGTCTATTTGCTGTAAAAAGCGAAGATGAACGCAAGAATCAGGCATCATACGTCTTTGCAAAGTGGCTTACTGAAAGGGAACACAATCTGGCTTTTGTAATAAACGCTGGGTATCTCCCAGTTACCACCGAAGCCTTTGATGCCTTGTTTCATAATTTTAATATGATTGAAAAAGAAAAATACCGCAGTGTTTATCAAGCAGTGGATATGATGTTGGAGAACTATTCCTTCTATGCACTCCCCATCTATGACGGCGCTTCAAATATCCAGTTGAATTTCGAAAAGAACGTTAAATCGGTCTTGTCATCCGCACATAACCAATATGTAAGGCGAGTATCGAATGGTGAAGATTACAAAAAAGTATTAAACGAACTTGTTGAATCTTCGCTCACAGAGCTTAAAGCACTGTCAACCGAGCAAGGAGTGTGATAAGGAGACGTGAAACGACTCAAAAAAATTAATATTACAAGCATACTAAAACAGGTAAAAGCCGAAGGCGTATCTATGCGCAGACGCTTTGTTCTATACATTATCTCAGCAATTGCCTTAGTAATGTCCTTGATTCTGCTCCTTTTAAACTTGTTCGGCGTGATGAATCCAACGAATACAAGAATTATGGAAGTGCTTGATACTCAGCTTTTGTCTTATACAGATTACATTGAACACGACTATAACGAAGCCGCTGCACACGCTCTTTCCTTTTCTGAACAAATTGAATCAACGTTGGAGAGCTATTTGATTCATAATAATCTTGCATTTGAAGGACTGAAAAACAATGCAGATGCTCTTTCAGCGTTGCAGATAGAGCTTTATAATATCGTTTACCTGAATATGCAGCTTGCTCCTGCTAGTGGCGCGTTTTACATTCTTGATACGACCGTCAACAATCAGTCAGAGCCTCAGCTTTATAACGGAATTTATCTAAAATACATCAATCTATATTCTGAAAGCACCGTGAACAACGATATCGCCCTGTACCGAGGCTCATTTTCCACAGCTAAAGAAGGTAATCTGACCTTCCATAGCGGTTGGAATAACGAAATGCACACAAATTTCTTCAACAAATGTGAGTCTGAGTTCGCCAAAGGTACTTACTATATTCTAAGCCCCACAGTTGACATCCCAGACACATGGGAAAGGGCACGATACGTATACACGCCAATTCGTGATGCGAGAGATAATATTATTGGTGTCTGTGGCTTCGAAATAAATGATCTGTATTTTCAGTTATCAAAGAAAGCTAACGACAGTAAGTTAGGACAACTTGTGGGAGCACTTCTTGACGAAGAACAGGAACATTTCTCAGGTCAATTCAATTCCAATCGATACAACGCAATGAACGAAGAATCTATAAAGTTCTCAAAACAAAACGAATGTACTGTGTTTGACTTTAAAACAGAAAAATGTATTGGTAAAACACAAAACGTCAAGCTCGGCAACCACACTTTTACCGTTGCACTTATGATGACCGAAAGCCAATACAATGCGCAGATCCGCAAAGGACAAATGAAAACGGCAGGAATCATCTTATTTGTGGTTATGGTTGCCCTTACATATTGCCTGTTTATGAGCAAAAAATACGTTGCTCCCATTCTAACAAAGATCGATCAAGTAAAATATAGCGGTGATCGCGGAGAGCAGTTAAAGATTCGTGAAATTGATGACCTATTTGATTTTCTTGCTCAAAGAGACGTGGCTTACGAAGAGCAGCTAAAACTTCTTCAAGCGGCAAAGCAAGCAGCCGAGGAGGAAACACAGCGAACAAAAGCAGCTTATGAAAAAGCCCTTGAGGAATACGTGTTGGCACAGAACGAGATCCTACACTTAACTGAAGAACAGAAGAAAAAAATTGCATTAGAAGATTACGACTTCTTTGTTTGCAATTTAAAGACGTTAACGCCTACCGAGTCTCGCATTTATCAGCTTTATTTGGAGGGTAAGACAGCACGTGAAATTGCTACGATTCTCGGTATTCAAGAAAACACTATGAAGTATCATAACAAAAATATATACGGAAAGCTGGGTGTATCCTCCAGAAAACAGCTTCTCCGTTTTGCAACATTGAAACAGCAACAAGATAAGAAGGAGCTTTGAACGCATAACACTGAAAGCACAACTGAATAAAATATATGGAAGCGTAAATTTACCAAGAATGTCGATATGTTTGAAAATTCCATTTATATTCTAAAATGAACAGACGGATCACACCAATTAACACAAAATCATCCCCTATGTTCGCTAAGTTCATTGACATAGAGTTCGGTTATGCTCCAAAACGAATCCTCAACGGATATAAATAAAATCAAGGAATGTTACTTAGTGAAACAGCCCCTTTTTATCTCGATTGTAAAGCCTTGAACCTATAAATGCTGGAAAAATGCATTTTTTACTGATATACATTTTTTGAGGAAAATGATACATTTATACACTATTAAAAAATAGAATTTCGTATACACTTTTAGAATAGGTGGTTTTATGGAAGAATCTTTCTATACAATTCTAACAAATAATGATATCGATTATTTTTTGGATAGCACAAACGGATTACACGACAGTTTTTTAATCGGCTGTCGGTATATTCATAACGGTCATTCAGGAGGAAATCCAAAATTCATTAATCCAGAGCTTTCAGAATTATGTGTTCGATATATGGTTACAAGTATTCAAGATGCTGTGGTAGAAATAGTCTTTTCTTCTTTGATAGAATGGCAAATCAAGGACAATTCATTTGATATTACAGACACATCCGTTTTTATCACTGAAAACGGAACGGTTATATGGACTGATGATTGTTCAACAGAAACTGATATCAGGGAAAGCGGATCGTATGTTATTGCCAAGAAAATGAAATGGCGTTTTGTCAGGGCATAATATTCAAATTATTTTTTCTTAATATCTAAACTATTTTTAGTTGATTTTTAAAAAAATAGCAAATCACTAAACAGAGTTACTATATTTATTTGAAAGCAATTAAAACTTAAATTTTTGCGAAATAATGCATAAAAAAACAGATTTCAATCTTAAAATTGAAATCTGCTTTTTTATTTGAAAACCGAAATTATTATTTAACAAAGGAATTATTAATTCAATTTAAAAACAATAATTAAATAAGAAATAGGAAATACCTTTTATAATTAAACAATAAGGTTCTTTTGTGTTTCTGGATCAAAGAAATGCATAACCTTGCTTTCGAAAGTAACGTAAATTGTGCTTCCGTAAGTAAGAGAATTACGCTGTTGGTCGTCAAGAGTTATAGTTGGAATACGAACAATAATCTTGTCGCCATCTTCTTCAATACCGTGAATATGAAGCTCACTACCCATCATTTCGTTAACAACTATCTTGCAAGGGATAGCCTTAGGATCATTTACTTTTGAAAGGACGAAATGTTCAGGACGAACACCAAGAATAATATCCTGAGAGCCGATACCCTTTGCTTTAAGAAGTTCTGCTTTTTTGCCCGTAACTTCAATTTTAGCTCCATATGGAGTTACGAAATATTTACCGTTTTCACAAATGAGCTTAGACTTAAAGGTGTTCATCTTAGGTGCGCCAATAAACTCAGCAACGAAAACGTTAACAGGCATATCAAAAACTTCTGTTGGAGTTCCAACCTGTTGAATGAAACCGTCTTTCATAATAACGATTCTGTCGCCCAAGGTCATAGCTTCCGTCTGGTCGTGAGTAACGTAAATAAACGTTGTGTCGATTTTCTGACGGAGAAGAATAATTTCTGCTCTCATCTGGTTTCTGAGCTTTGCGTCAAGGTTAGAGAGAGGTTCGTCCATAAGGAAAACCTTACTGTCTCTTACCATAGCACGTCCGATAGCAACACGCTGTCTTTGACCGCCCGATAAAGCACGGGGTTTTCTTGTGAGATACTCAGTAATACCGAGAATTTCAGCAGCTTGAGTAACCTTTTCATAAACTATGTCGTTTGGAACTTTTTTAAGTCTGAGGCTGAAAGCCATGTTTTCAAAAACTGTAAGATGAGGATAAAGAGCATAGTTTTGGAAAACCATAGCAATATTTCTGTCTCTTGGCTGAAGGTCGTTAACAACAACGCCATCAATTTCAACAGTACCTGCGGAAATATCTTCAAGACCTGCAATCATTCTTAAAGTTGTTGATTTACCACAACCTGAAGGTCCAACGAAAACGATAAACTCTTTGTCTGCAATGTCAAGATTAAAATCCTGAACAGCAACAGTATCTTTGCCATATATTTTTTTAACGTTAGTTAATTTAACAGTAGCCATAATAATCTCCTATAATCCATTATCCTTTAACAGCGCCGCCCGTAACGCCTTCAACGTAGTATTTCTGTAAACAGAGGAATACGGTTGTAACGGGGACTGCAACAATAACGCCAGCAGCACAGAACATTGTGTAATGTGTATTCATATTAGTTTTAGAAAGCCATTTATACATACCAACAGCAACGCTCATACCTTGGCTATTTTCGTGAATAAGATAGCTTGAAAGCATAAAGTCGCCCCAAGGAGCCATAAAGCCCATAAGAATTGTATAAATAATAATAGGCTTTGAAAGAGGCATTATAACCTTATAGAACACTTGCCAACGGGTTGCACCGTCAACACGGGCAGCTTCGTCAAGGCTTTTTGGAATGGTGTCAAAGAAACCCTTTGAAACATAGTACCCCATACCACTACTTGCACAGTAAACGATAATAAGACCAAGAGGAGCCATTTCCATAACAAGTCCTATTTCAGAAAACACCTTATAAATAAGAATCATAGTAAGGAAGCCTGGGAACATTCCAAGAACAAGCATAAAGTTCATAAGGAATTTTCTTCCCTTGAATCTAAGTCTTGATAAGGAATAACTCATTGCAAGAACAAAAATTGTTTGAAAAAATGCAGTTGCAACGCCCATAATAGCGGTATTCATAAACCATCTTGGAAAGTCTGTCTCTTTAAACAATCTTATATAGTTATCAAAACCAAACTCTTTTGGAATAAGATAGTTTGTCTGCATTTTTGTTTCAACCTTGAAAGATTCAAGAAGAATACCAAAGAATGGGAAAAGCCAGATAACCGAAATAGCAATAAGAATAATATAAATAATTCCATTACCAATTCTTCTACTTGCTTTTGCACCAAGTCCCGTTTTTTTGATGGGAGCATCACTATTATTAACTTTATTCATTATTTGAAATCCTCCTCATTCTTAGTTGACGGGATAACGTTGTAAACGATAAGAGAAAGAACAGCAACAACAAGGAATACCATAATACCAATAACAGAAGCCATATAATACTGAGTATCTGCACTACCCAATGTCATTCTGTGGAGCCACGTTATAAGCAAGTCTGTTGAACCAACGGAAACACCGCCTGCTGTTCCAACTTCTGTGTTCAATGGGTTACCGCCTGAAAGGAGGTAAATAACGTTAAAGTTGTTGAGGTTCCCAACGAAACTTGTAAGAAGGTAAGGGCCTGTTACGAAAAACATATAAGGAAGGGTAATCTTAATATATTGTTGCCAAACGTTTGCGCCGTCAACCTTTGAAGATTCATAAAGGTCGTCTGGAATATTCATAAGAATACCGGAAGCCATAAGCATCATATGAGGAATACCAATCCAGATATTGATAATAATAAGAAGAATTTTTGCGGACGTAGGATCAGACCAAAGGGAAAGATTATTTTTTGCAACCATAGAATCGGGAATAAGTCCCCATTCAAGAAGCTGTTTACCAATAAATCCCGTTGCATCAAAGAGCTTTGAAACATAGAGAAGAGAAACAAACTGTGGAATAGCTATAGTCATAACTAAAACAGTTCTCCAAAGCTTTTTAAACTTTATTCCCTTTTTGTTAATTATAATAGCAACAAGCATTCCGAGGAAATAGTTTGAAAAGGTTGCAAAGAAAGACCACATAAGAGTCCAGGAAAGAATCTCACCGAATGCAAGACCTAAACCGCCATTTCCAAAATCAAGTAATTCGTTAAAATGTTCAAGACCAACCCAGCTGAAAAGGTTTGAATAACCGTCGTGTTGTGCATCATAGCTTGTGAAAGCAATTAGAACCATATAAATAATAGGTAAAACGGTGAAAACAAGAATACCAACAATTGGGAGAGCCAAAAGGGTTTTATGAAACTCATCATCAAGAAGAGATTTCATATCGTCCTTGCCCGATTTAATCTTTTTACCGCTTGCAGTTATGTCCATACAAATACGGCATTGTTTAACCTGAATTCTCCAAGTAGCAACAAAAGCGATAATAAAGACAATAGTAAGAAGTCCGTAAAGCAAAACCTTAACAGAGTCGTCTCCGTTAACCCAAACGTCAACGTCTAACGTTGGATTGTATACGTTACCGCCCTGAACGGTACCAATGGTTTTACCCTTCTGGAACCATTGACCTTTGCTAAGCCAATGAATCCCCCCTGAGGGTATAAACATATATGCGAAAAATACTATTTCAAATATGAGGAAGAGGATTCCACGCAAAATTTGACCATAGTAGAAATTTCCAAAACCAAAGATAAGAAAAGAGAGCTTAACCGCCCAATTTCCTTTTGTGAACGTTGTTATAATATCAACAACTTCGTTCTTAATTGCCAATCCACACTTAACAAAGAAATTAACAATGCCTTTTCCAAGACTTGCAAACCAAGCGGGGATTGCGAAAAAGAACAGCTTGAGCTTGTATAAAAAAGCCTGAAATTTATTCAGCTTTAAATATTCTAAGTCAGTTAATCTATTCATATGGCACCAAAATATAAACTTTGTTTATACTAAATCCTTTTATAAATAAGAAGGCACTGTTCATCGAAACACAAGACAGCAAGTGTCCCGTTATATCGGTTAACAATGCCTATACGAAGGTTGGGCTTTAGGTGAGCCTTTCGGCTCACCTAAGCCATATAGTCAATTATTTATTGAGCAGGAACGAGTTCAACAGTACCTGTCTGTGCGCCGTCCCAAGTGAGTTTAACGATATATTTGCCGTCTGCTTCAACAACACAGTTTGCGCCATTGAAACCGTCCGCACCAAAGTTAACGTCCCAAGATGCGCCTTGACGAACTTTAAATTCTTCGCCTGCTTTGAGTTCAAGAGCTTCAGATTCCCAAGTGTTATCAGATTTCTGTGTCATAGGGAAGTCTGTATCCCACTGTGCTCCACAGATACCGCCGATAACGCTCCAAGCCTGTAAGTCTTCATCAGATTTTGTGAGCAAACCGTCAACTGCTGCTTTGTATGCGTCAAGAGCTTTCTGAAGGTCAGCGTCAGATTCAGCTGCTTTTGCATCAGCACCGAGAACTTTTGCGATATCCCACCAAGAACCGTTGATCTGGCCCTGAGGAATTGCATATTTGTTCTGAGCTGCAAGAGCGATAAGAGAAGCGTTGGATTTAACAGCGTCTGTTGCCTGAGCTTCTTTGTTAGAGGGGCCCCACTGGAATTGTTCATATCTTTGTGTCTGGCAATCTTTGCCTGTGAGATACTGAGCGAGGAGAGAGAGAACAGCTGCTTTTTTAGCGTCTGTCTGAGGTTTAACACCCATAAGTTTATAGCCAGAGTAAGAACCGAGGTGGTAGGATTTGCCGTCTACTTCGAAAGAAGGAAGCTCTGCTGCTGCAAAGTTATCACCAAAGTGTTCCTGAGCTGAATCAGCATTCCAGATACCTGTAACAACAACACCGGCATCTGTGAAGATGTCTGCGTTGCTATCATATGCAGAGGATTTAGCAAGTTTCTGCATACCTTTCATTGCGATAAGGCCTTTTTCGGAGTTGAAAGTATCTTCAACAGCGTTGAATTTACCGTCAGCGTCCATTGTCCAGTTGGAAACACAGCCTGTTGCAAAGAAGAAGGATGCGGTGTACCATGCGTTTTCAAGAGCATAGCGGAATTTGAGGTTGTTCTTTTCGCAAGCTGCAATGATTTTTTCCATGGATTTAGCATCTTCTTCAGAGATGAGGCTCTTGTTGTAATACATGTAGTAACCATTGTCGCTTGTTAAAGGATAAGCGTAAAGTGTTCCGGCAACAGTAGCTGCTCTAATGGAACCTTCGTCATTAGCTGCTGTGATGTTAGCAGCTGCGCCTGTACCGAGCTTTGCAAGAGCAGAAGCCTGAACGAGACGAGCGAGCTGGTCCTGAGCAAAGCAGAAGATGTCAGGAGCAGATGCAACGTCAGCAACAACATGGGATGCTGCATCGCCTTCTGTAACGCCTTCAACGGAAGCGTTAATTTTGATGCCGGGGTTAGCAGCTTCAAATGCTTTGATCTGTTCTTTTGTAAGGTCAGCAACGCCTTCTTTTTCGGAAACCCACAACGTAACGTCATATGTTCCTGCAAGCTCAGCGGATGCTGCTTGAGACTGTTCTCCTGTAGAAGCGTCGCCTTTAGAAGCATCGCCCGTAGAAGCTGTTGAGCTTTCATCATTTCCGCCGCAAGATGCTAAACAAGCAACGAGCATAAGAACTGATAAAACGAGAGATAAGATTTTACTCATTTTCATAAAGTAAACCTCCTTAAAATATTTTTCTTATACGCCACTGGGCGTAGTTATTGGGATTATTATAATACATTTTTTTCCTTTTGTCAATACAAATTTTTATTTAAAATGCCGAAAAGAATTTTTTTGCTATACAATACTTTGACAAATTCATTAAAAAATATTGACAACAAGAAATTATTATAACAAGGTGCAAAATTCGATAAAATTCGTCTTTAAGGTTGATAATAGTGCAAAAATAGGGATAAACCCTTTTCACAAAAAGAATGACAAACCCATTCTTAAAAATATTTTTCCCGCTTTTTATTTATATTTTCAAGGTAAATTTTAACACTTATTTTAAATGCTTTTAACAAAAAAATCATATCAATTATTTAAGTATAACGCTTGTATACGCCCCAACGGTTAAAACGGTTCCTTCAAGTTTAGCGGAAGAAACGCCAATATAATCGCAAAGCTCAGAGAAGGATTTTCCTTCCGTTTCAGCGAGCTTACTCAAATCGTATGAAAGCTCACTATCAGAGTTGTTGTGGATAATTCCCAGCTTTTCTCCGTTATAATCGACAACAAAGCCTCCAAGGTTTTTATCACCGCAAGAAATAGATTTATATTGACCTCTTGCTATTGCCTTGTATTTATGACGAATAGCAATTAGTTTGCAGTAGTAATTATAAAGACTTGTTTCGTCAGTGAGTTGAGTTGCAACGGTTGTTTTAATTTGTTTGTCTTTGGGATACGTTGAACCAACAGGATCTTTGATAATATCCTCATCTCCCCAGAGCATAGCAAGTCTGCGGTTTGCATCTGTGTTGTCGCTTCCCCTTGAACCTCTCATACCAATTTCCTCGCCATAGTAGATAACGGGTGAACCAGAGCAGAGGAGATAAAGATTAGCAGCCATTTTCATATTATTTTCCGTAACGAAAGTACCTGCAATTCTATCCATATCGTGATTGGAAAGGAATCCCATAACCATACCTTCGGGATTTTTTTCTTGAATCTTCTTCTGGAAGGACTCAATATAAGACGTATATTTTGTAATAGTATTCCCTTTTGCCGCAGAAGCAACAGTACCTTCTGCCTGAGCCATAGCAAAGTTAAAGCAGTTTAAAGCGGGGTAATATTCAAGTATTTCCGATTCGCCCGACCAACATTCTCCAACTGTGTATATATCGCTTTTGAGCTTTTTAAGCTCTTCAATATACCATTCCCAAAATTCAGCGCTTTTCTTTGTGTCGCCGTAGTAGATGTATTTTATAGCATCAAATCTGAATCCGTCAACGCCTAAATCGAGATAATACTTAGCAATGTCAATAGCCTCTTTTTTAACGTCTTCATTGTCAAAATTAAGCTCTGGCATATCTCCGGAGAAATTACATTCAAACCAAGCGTCAATACCTGCAATTTTCTGATACTGAATACCGTTTTTCTTTTCAGTTGTTGTAACGCAAGTATAATAATCATAATATTTGCTTGAAGTGTCTCCGTTAATTCTTGCCTCTTTGAATTTCACAAACCATTCATGCCCAACAGACGTATGATTTATAGCAAGGTCAAGAATAACCTTAACGTTTCTTTGATGGCAAAGGTCAACGAGCTCCTTTAAGTCTTTTTCTTCTCCAAAACGCCAATCTATCTTGTAATAATCCTTAGCATCATATTTGTGATATGAAGGAGAAGAGAAAATGGGTGAAAGCCAAAGTCCTTGAACTCCAAGGCTTTTTCCCGAATTTATATCTCCGTCATTGAGATAGTCCATTCTGTTGATAACCCCTCTCAAATCCCCTATTCCGTCTCCGTTGGAATCGGAAAAAGAACCGACAAAAACTTGATAAAAGGTTCTGAAATTATCGTCTATGGGATCGATGGAGGGAGTAAGAACTCCCCCCGACACGTTTCCCGAAACGTTTTTACTTTCTTCCCCGTCTGAACAAGATGCCGAGCCGAGAACCATAGCACCCGAGAGAAGAACAGCCGCTATACTTTTTAAAATCTTAAAATTACTAAACATATCCACCTCTAAAATCAATTCACACGGTTGAGAATAGCGTTATCAATTTTGCCCCATGCGTTTGGACCTTCACATTTAACGTATATGCCCACAGACATATTTTCACCGCCGTGATAATCCATATTGCTTATGGTTGCAGTATGCCATTCATCAAAAACCGTTATCATAGTATCCGCTTTGTAAACGACCTCGCCGTTTACTTTAACGTATGCATAAATTTCAGTTTTTCCACCATCTCCGCCCATAATGGAAATTGAAAAATTGTATTTTCCTGCTTCAAGAACACCTAAATCTTGTTCAAGGGTAAATTCAACAGAATTTTCAGCAGAACCCCAGAAATGATAATGCTTCGTTCCCGAAAGGGAATCACTTTGCTTTTCTTCGAAGCCCAATTCTTCAAATTCTGAAAGAGCAGACGCTTTCCAAACGTCAGATTCTTCTTCAAAGGACGAATCCTTAACAAAGTTATATTCAACCATAGAAATATAACAATTTGCAATAAATCCTTCTGCCTCCCCTTTAATATGATACTTTTTAGCCTCTCCGTTTTTCATAGCTTCAAGGTCTGCCTTTTCCCAAACGACAGAAACAGAGCGTTTTGAGTTATCAAGCATAACGGCAGAAACAGTTTTAGGAAGAATAATCTCTTCCCCAAGGGTTAAAACAAGATTCGTGTCTTCAATTTCGTCAACTTTGTTTTCAACAAGGTTTCCCGTTTTAACAAGATTGAAAACCTTCAAAGATTCAAGAGCTTTTCCGTTTTTATCAAATAAAGCCTGATTGTCAACGGAAGAACCTCCGTGCCATTGTCCCGCATCCTTAGGATCATACCCTCCCGCATAGGAGGTTGCCCAACCAGAGCCGTCTCTCTCCCAAAGGGCAAGATTTTCTTCATATGTCTCTCCGCCAACGGTTATCCAAGTTCCCTCCCAATAGAAAACACCAATTCCATTTTTCGTTTTGTTCACAACAGTATCAATAACGTCTCTTATTTGGTTTGCTTGTCCTTGAACAGTATAGGGATAATTTTTAACAATATCGCTTTCATTTGAAACAGTGTTGTTAAAAAAGTCAGTATCTTCACCTGTGAATGCGTATGAAGTTTCTGCAACCATAACCTTTTTGTTATATTTTGTTGCAATAGTTGAAAGCATTCTCGAAAGATTGTCAAGAGTTCCGTGCCAGAAAGAGTAATAAGAAGAAGCGAAAACGTCATAATCGACCTTATAGAAATCAAGATTATAACTGTATTCAGCATAAGTTGAAACTTTTTCGGGGTTAGAAAAATGAATGGCAACGAGAGCATCGGGACATACCTCTCTTACTGCCCTTGAACCCGCAGACATAAGAGTTGTTATATTTTTCCAACCGTCAGGCTCTGCGGAGGATTCACCGCAAAGAACACCGTTTGTTTCGTTTCCCACCTGAACCATTCCAACGTCAATTCCCGCTTTAACAATTTTTTCAAGACATTCTTTAGTATATTGATAAACAGCCGCTGCTTTTTCATCAATATCCATATTTATCCACGCTTTTGGAATCATCTGTTTTTGTGGATCAGCCCAAAAATCAGAATAATGAAAATTAACAAGAAGCCTCATTCCGTTTTCAGATGCACGTTTTCCAACGATAATAGCGTTTTCAATATCACAATTTCCACCGCCATACCCTTTTCCGTTTTCATCAAAGGGATCGTTCCATATACGAACTCTGATATAGTTTATCCCGTTTTCGTTTAATATTTTGTAAACGTCTTTTTCTTTTCCTTCGTGGTCAAAAAACTTAACACCGCTTTTTTCAAGAGAAGGAATACAAGAAGAATCCATTCCCATAATAAAATCAGAAGGTATATTTTCAACCTTTTTTACGTAAAGAGAATTTGAAGTCAAATTAACGTTCATATTTATATCTTCCTCTTTGCTTGAATTTTTTGAACTTTCTTCCAATATTTCTTCAGAGGTCGCCTCAGAATTTTCTTCCCTTTGAGATTCGTCTATCATAAGAATTCTATTGCAGGAAGAAAGAATAATTGAAGAAACCAAAACAGAAGCTAATAAACAGATTTTTGTTTTATTCATATTTAATATAATGCTTTTTATTCAATATACGTTTTTTCCAATATTCAATATATAAATTATTTATTATTTTTTTCATATTGAAATAATAGTATTTGCATAAGGCTGTAAAAAAACACAGATTTTTTTACAGCCCTATTTTTATTTAAAGATTATTTTGCAAGTGCATCGTTAACGTAAACGCGAATGCTTATTCCTTCAACAGTAACGCTTCCACTTTCTTTTGCAAGAACTTCTCCACCCGCACGTGTAGAATCTGCAACGAGATTCCATTCACCGTCAAGAGAATAAGGAAGAGTAACATTGTTAGGGTTAATAACCGCAAGAGCTTTTTCGCCATTTGCAGTTGTGAAGCTAACAGCAACAATACCGTTTGCCAAAGAAGTGTAATCTATAACCGAGCTAACGTCTGAGAAGATACCAAAGGATTTACGCATTTCAATAAGACCTTTGTAGTAAAGCATTGTTGAATATTCTCTGTTTCCTTCTTTGAGAACTTCCCAGTTGATGTTGTTAATAGCATCGCTTGATTTATATGAGTTTTCGTCTCCGTCCTTCGTTCTGAGCATTTCTTCACCTGCCTGCCAGAATGGAGTGCCTTTTGAAACTAGAAGAATAGCAGCGCCCAAATTGTTCATCTTGTTGCGAAGGTCATCACTTGCAGTTGGGTTAGAGAGAAGGAGCTTATCCCAAAGGGTGTTGTTGTCGTGGGCAGACATATAGTTAACAACCATAGCGTTGTCAACAGCCCAACCCATACCAATACCAACTCCGCCTTTCATACCGAAAATAACTTTTGCAAGGTTGCTTGATGATGCTCCGTTAATAAAGCCCTGACTTGCTTTGTCGAAAACGCTTCCTTTAAGGCCGTCTCTCATTGCATCGTTAAATACTGCAACACCGCCGATACCGTCTCCTGTAGGTTTAATCTGGCTGATGTTACCCTGATTTGCCTGAGCAGAGCCGTCTATGGTGTGTCCCATTGTCCAGCCTTCGCCATAGATAATAGCTTCGGGGTTAATTGCGTGAACAGCAGCCTCAACCTCTTTCATTGTTTCAAGGTCGTGAAGTCCCATAAGGTCGAATCTGAAACCGTCAAGGTCATATTCTTCTGCCCAGTAGGAAACGCTGTCTACCATAAATTTACCAAACATATAACGTTCAGAAGCAGTATCATTTCCGCAACCGCTTGCAGAGGAGTTTGCACCTGTTGAAGTGTATCTGTAGTAATAATAAGGAACGATTCTGTTGAAAGAGCTGTTTCCGTCATAAGTGTGGTTGTAAACAACGTCCATAACAACGCCAATACCAGCCTTATGGAGAGCCTGAACCATCTGTTTATATTCACGAATACGAACGTCTCCGTTGAAAGGATCAGTGCTGTAGCTTCCTTCGGGAACGTTGTAGTTTTTAGGATCGTATCCCCAGTTAAATTCTTTGTCGGGGTTTGCTTCGTCAACCGTTGCATAGTCGTAAACAGGCAAAAGATGAACGTGAGTAATTCCAAGGTTTACGAGGTAATCAATACCAACGGAAACGCCTGAGGAGTTTTTGAGACCTGTTTCTGTAAAAGCAAGATATTTACCTTTATATTTAGAAGAATCAATTTTGTTGCTGAAGTCTCTAACGTGAACTTCCCAGATAACAGCATCTGAATAAGAGTCAATACCCGTTTTGAATTCACTCTTCCATCCTTCTGGGTTAGTTGTTGAAAGGTCAACAACCATACTTCTGTTTCCGTTAACACCCGCCGCTTTTGCGTATGGATCAGTTGCTTCCTGAGTGCCAACAGACGTTGTAACGGAATAAGTGTAATAAGTGCCGTGTCCACATTCTTCCGTATATGACCAAACACCTTTTTCACCTTTAGTCATATCAACGTTTTTGTATGCATCGCAATCGTTTCCTTTTTCAAAAAGGTTAAGAACAACCTTAGTTGCTGTTGGAGCCCAAACTTTAAAGGTTGTTTTGTTTCCGTTAATAACTGCTCCTAAATCGTTTCCGCTATAGGTATAATTATCAACAAATTCTTTGCTATCGAAAATATCTGTAGGAACAACGGATTTTTTGCCATAGCCTTCAATCTCTATTTCGTAAATTTTAGAAAGGTCAAGTCTTTCATCAACAACAACTTTTCCGTTTGGTGATGATTTCCCCATAGAGCTGATGGATTTAACAGCAACCTCTCTGTCGCCGTCAAATACTTTAATCTGAGAAAGGGCAGAAATTGTAATTTCAGGTGTAACGCTGTAATAAATCGTGTTGAAATCAACCATTCCAGCCATTGCAAATTTTTTAATCATTTCGAGGGTTTTTCCTCCGTCTTTACTTGTATATTGTGATCCGTCTCCACTCTTGAGGTAAATAAAGGTGTCTGTACCCTCAAGAACTGCAAAACGGTCTTGTTCAAAGTCTTTGGTTGCAGTTCCCCAAGAGCTTCCTCCAGGTTCGGAACAATCTTTACGAACAATAAATCCAACTTGTTCAACTCCCTCAGGAATATTAACTACAACCTTTGCTCCGTATGCACATTCGTGGAAAGTGTATCCTTTACCCGCAACATCACCATACCATATCCAGATATCGCAGTTTTCATACGTTCCCGAATGATTCCAATAGAGAGTAAGCTGATTATAGCCTTCTTCTCTTTCGAGAGTGTATTCATCGTCAGGAATAGATGAGCTTCCTTCTGATGAATTTCCGTCCTCGCTTGCCGCCTCGGATGAGTCGGAAGAAGAGGAGCTGTCTTTGCTTGTGTCTGTGCTTGTGTTTGTGTTATCGCACGATACGAGCATAAGCATACTTAAAACCATAAGCAAAGCTAAAACTCGTGTTGCTAACAACTTAAAACTTTTCATAACTTCCTCCAATTATGTTTATTATGTTTCGTTTTTGCAAAATACATTCGCCATTTATTTTTGTTTTAAAAAATATTTAACGCTTTTGTATAATGCATTTATTTTCGTATATAATACCATATTTTTGCTGTAAAGTCAATCACTTAAAATATTAATAATGCATAAATAGTCTTTAAACTCTTGACAGAATCGAAATGGTGTTGTATAATACAAATTGAAGGATTATGCGGAAAGGTAGATAGGATATGAAAAATGCAAAGAAAAGTGGATTCAAAAAAAGATTTATAAAATCTGTTTCTTGTGTTCTTTGTGCTTTTTGTTTTGTATCTCTATCTTCATGCGATTCTATAAAGCTGAAATTTGCAGGTGAATTAACCGACAAGGGAATCAGCTTTAATTCTGTTGCAAAGGGAGAAATATATCAAGCGGAAGCGGAAGAGACGATTCTTTCTCCCAACTCATACGATACGGTTTTTGAAGACTGTCTTTTCGTTGGAAACAGAATAATGTGTGATTTTTATTCTTCTCTTTCACAATGGAAAAAAAATTCGCCGAAACTTCTTGAAAATTCGCTTTTTTTCTGCACTGAAAACTTTAGTGTTTATGAGAATAATTATTCCGATCCCGAAAGCTCAACAACGCCTTTTCCAACAATAACCGTTAAAAGATACGTTAATGATGAAAGCGATAGCAACGATAAATCTTACAGCAAAAATCGACGCAAGGCGAGTTCTGTAGAACAGTCTGAGATAAGCTCTGAGGCAGAATATGAAATAGTAACTTTTAAATGCGATGTTGCAACGGCTGTTTTTGAATATGGAGTTAAAAGGGTTGTTATTTGCCTTGCGGGAATAAATGACCTTCCCGTATATGGAGACGAGGAAAATTGCCATAAAAAAACAGCTTCTGAGATGGGAAAACTTGTAAAGGAGCTTAAAAGTAGTTTTGAAGGATTGTCAATCGTTGTTTTAAGCGTTCCGCCCATTTCTTCCGACTCGATGTATATGAAAAGCATAAATAATGAAAAAATTGATATGCTCAACGAAGAGCTTTCCGTTGTTTGCACAGAAAACGGAGCAGATTTTTTACAGATATCTCATTTATTGAAGGATTCAAAAGGCGGTTTGAAAAGCGAATATTGTGAAGACGGATATTGCAAACTAAACGAAGAAGGAAGCAAAATTATTCTTTCTTCTCTCAGATATTATGCGAAAAAAATAAAAGGAGAAAATTAATGTTAAAGAAAATTTTATGTAGCTCTCTTGCGGCTTTGACCTTGTTTCTTGCCGCTTCTTGTACTCCTATAAATCTTCCCGAAGAAAGCTCAGAAGATTATTCAGACGGAGTTATTTATCATTCGGTAGACGGAAATGCTTCAAAAAGCGAAAACGCTTCAAAAAGTGAAGAACCATCTTCTGAACAATCGGCTCTTGAAGAAAGCTCTGAAGAGGTTTCTTATGATACAGAGCTTAAAATTCCAACCACGATAACAGCAGATTCGGTGGATTCATTTTTTAATGACGGAATTTTCGTTGGAAACTCCATAATGCTCAAATATGAAAAATTCGTTTCTAAATATCGTGCTTCGTCTGTTTCAGACTTCCTTGGAACGTCAAAATTCTTCTGCGCGGGTTCTTTTGGTGTTTATCATAACAACCATACACCAGCAGACAAAGCTGATTCTGTCAATCCAGATTATCAGGGCACGAAATACAGCGTTCAAGATATGGTTGGCGTTGCAAATCCAAAGCGTATTTTCCTTAATCTTGCAGGACTTAACGATATGGGAATTTTTCCCGTAAAAAGCTGTGCGGAAGATACCGCAAAAGAAATGATACAAATTATAGAAGATATTGAAAATGAACATCCCGAAGTTGAAATTGTTGTTCTCAGCACAACGTATATGATAAAGAAAAATAATAATATGGCAAGATTGAATAACGAAAATCTTAGCATTATGAACAATCTCATTCTTGACTATTGCAACGCAAACGGTATTGATTTCGTTGACGTTTCAACTCTCCTTACAGAAAACGGCTGTCTTGCAGATAAATATTGCTCTGATATAGATACCCTTGGATGTCATCTTAACGATAGCGGATGTCTTGTTTGGACGGGGATTCTCAGAAATTATGCCGCAAAGAAATTGTCGGGTGTTTATAAAAATCCACAAAGTATGCCCTCCCTTTCAAAAGGTTGATTCATTAACCATTATTTCAGTATAGGATTTAAAACACCTTATATTTAAGGTTCAAATGTATGAAAAAGAAAATTTTATCTGTATTTCTTATTTCGTTATTGCTTCTTCCCTCTTGCACAGAAGAAAACGAAAGCAAGAAAGAACAAAGCGGAGAAATGTCTGTTGTTTCGGAAAAGTTTGAAAGCTCTTCCGAAAATGAAGAAAACTCAAATAATGAAGAAAACGTAGATAATTCTGAAAACTCCGAAAGTTGTGAAAGCGTTGAAAGTACCGAAAGTGCTGAAAGTGTTGAAAACTCTGGAAATGCTGAAAATTTTGAAAGCATTGACAGTTCTGATAGTATTGAAGATGTAGGAAGTGCTGAAAGTACCGAAAGTACCGAAAGTACCGAAAGTGCTGAAAACTTTGAAAGCGTTGAAAGCACCGAAAACTTTGAAAGTTCTGAAAGCACCGAAAACTTTGAAAGTATTGATAAGTCTGAGGCTTCTGAAACAGAGTCTTCTATTCCTGATTCAAGCTATGAAATTATGGATACCCCCATTATTCCAGTTCCTGAAAAGCTCGTGGCAGCGGAGGAAGATATGTTTTTCAACGATAGCGTTTTCGTTGGAAACTCCGTAATGCTTGGGTATAAAAACTTTACCAACAAACAAAGAGCAGGAAGTATTCCCAACTTTTTAGGAAAAGCAAAATTTTTCTGTGCGGGAAGTTGGGGCGTTTATCATAATAACAGAACTCTTGCTTCTTCATCAAAAGCAACTAATCCCGAATATGCAGGGGAAAAATACAGTGTTGAAGACGTTGTTGGAGTTATGGGAGTTAAAACCGTATATATAAATTTTATGGGACTTAACGACCTCGCTCTTTACTATGATTCAAAAAATTGTGCAAGAAAATGTGCAGATGACGTTATTAAGTTAATTAAAAAGATTAACAACAGATATCCAGACGTGGACGTTGTTATTTTAAGTGCAACTTATCTAACCGCTTCAAGAAATAATTATGCAAGTTTAAACAATAAAAATCTCAGTATGCTTAATAATTATCTTCTTGAATATTGCAACGAAAATGGACTTGATTTCGTTGATATTGCATCTCAGCTCACAGAAAAAGGCTGTCTTGCTGATAAATATGCTTCTGACGGATATTGTCATATCGGAACAGGTGGTTATAAAATTTGGACAGCGATTCTTCGAGATTATGCGGTTCAAAAAATGAACGGAACCTATATAAATCCCGAAAGGATGCCACTTTTGGGAATAAATAAATGATTTAATGAAAATAGGCATTTCGCTCAAAAGCGTGTTTAAATTGAAAATTGAAAGGTTTTTAAAGTTTGGAGTGTGGAGAGTTTAATTCATAATTCATAATTCATAATTCATAATTCATAATTCATAACTCCTAATTCCTAACTCCTAACTCCTAACTCCTAACTCCTAACTCCTAATTCCTAATTTTTTTAAAAAACTAACTCACACTTCTTAAATTAATAAATACACAAAATTGAAAGGAAATAATACTATGAAAAAATTTGCTATTGCTTTGATAATAAGCGCACTTGTTGTTTCTTTGGCTTCTTGCGGTGAAGAACAATCTTCTGCTACATCCGAAACAGAAAGCTCACTTGCTTCTATGGAAATTTCTGCCCCTTCTTCCATAACCGCAGAAGAATTTAAAACAAAGATTCTTGAAAAGGTTGCATTTGACGGAGATATGATTGATTGCACGAAATTGACCGATTATCCTCTTGATACACACGGCATTAAAGGCGACACATATTCTTCATACGTTTATCTTGAAGTTTCTGATACAACTAATTCGTATGAAACGGTTATTGTTTTTTCCGCCACATCAAACGATAATGCAAAGGTTATTAAAGAGAAATTAGACAACTATATTAGCAATCTTAAAGCTCAATTTGAAAATTATAACGCAACTATAGTTGATATGGTTAATAAATCTGTTGTTAAAGCAGATGGAGATAAGGTTTATCTTATTATATCTCCAAACGTTTCTGAAATTGAAAACGTTGTTAAAGAGAATCTTGGAGCATTTAACTGATAATATCGGATGGTGATACATTTTGAACGGAATTTCAAAACTTAGCAAGGCTTTAGGAATTTTTTTAATTCTTCCTGCTTTTCTGATGTGTATATATGTCGTTATGATTGCAAACGATGAGATAGATATAGAAGACGTTTCAGCGGTTAGTATTTCAGACACACGATATAAACATATATATAGGGAAAAGGATGACATTGAATTATACGTTTCTCTTATTCTTAAAGCGAAGGATGGAGCGTTGCAAAAAATTGAAGATGAGTCTCAAGGGTATAAAATTGAATTTGAGATGGAAAACGGCGGAACGAAAATATACAGCTTATATCCCTCTCTTAAAGGAGAAAGTCTTTTAAAGGACGGAACGGGGCATATAAGAAAGGTTGAGACTGATTTAAGTATTTTTTGCAGAGCAGAGTTTGAAAGTCTGTTTGAAATCAGATATTTGCCTGACGTTTCCGTTGAATCGTCAGGAGAAACGACTCTTTTAAAGCCTTTGGAGTATGAATGGAGCTTTAGAAAAACAGACGATAATTTCTATTCATATACAGATGCAGAAAAGGCTTCGGCTCTTCCCGTTTTCACATTGTCAGAAGATGCGTTGAAAAAAGGAGCGTTTAATTTTTCAATAACTCCCGATGTTTTTCAGACGGAATATTTGTATAATGAAAGTTCATATAGCAAAATAGAGAATCTTTCTATTGAAGATGGGGAAAAAATAACCGTTTCCGCCTATGCAAAATGGGAAAAAACCAATTCTTCGTTATTTTACGGAGAGGGAAAATGGAGCTTTGAATGTGTTTTTCGTAAATCTCCAATTATAACGTTGAATAAAACGGAAGTTTCTTTAGGAGAATGTTTCGTTGTTTTGGTTGAAAACTGTAAAGCAGGAGAAACGCTGTCTGTTGAAACAGATATCGAAACGTATAAAACTCCCACTGTATATGAGGGAGATACGAAAAATTTTGCTTTAATTCCCGTTGATTTAAAAACAAGATGCGGTGAACATAATATCAAAATTTCTCTCAGCGATTCTGTTTTTGAATTTAAAGTTAACGTCAGCTCTGTTTCTAACGGTTTCGCTATGAAGAATATCGGAGCAGAAATATATAATACTGTAAATAGTCCAAACGGAATTACTGAAAACGAAAAGTTTATATCTTCTCTCGTTTCGAAAACAAATTCACAATTTTTATGGGAAAACTCTACTTTTTCAAATCCCGTTGATGGCGAGATAGACACGGGATTCGCTTGGGAGGTTTTATATAACGGAGCTCCTCCGCAAATGCTTTTCGAGGGAAATAGCTTCGGCGTTCCCGAAAAGACTTCCGTTAAGTCTGCTGCAAAAGGAAAAGTTATTTTTTCAGGGGAAACATCAAAAACGGGTAAAGCTGTTGTTATCGACCACGGCTGCGGAATAATGTCTCATTACTACCATCTTTCCGTTTTATCGGCAACTGTTGGAGAAGAAATTGATGCAAACAAGCTTGTTGCACTTTCGGGCAAAACGGGATATACCGATAAAGCAGACCTCTATTTTGCGGTTAGCATAAACGGAGTTTACGTTAATCCGGACTTGTTTAAATAAATTAATCCCAACTTTTTTTAAGTGATTCAACCCCAACTTTTTTTAAGTGATTCAACCCCAACTTTTTTTAAGTGATTCAATCCCAACTTTTTTTAAGTGATTCAACCCCGACTTATTTTAAATGATTCAACTCCGATTTATTTTAAGCGATTCAACTCTGATTTATTTTAAACGATTCAACTCCGATTTATTTTGACAAATTAATTCTAATTTGTTTATAATGAATCAATACCAATTTGTTTAAATGATTCAATTCCGTTTTTTTGATAAATCAATCCTAACTTGCTTTAAATCATTTAATCTCAGTTTGTTTAAATAATAATTTCTAAAGTAAAAAGCACTTATTTCCATATTAAACGGAAAGGGTGCTTTTTGCAGTTATTATTATATTATTTTTAAAAACGAAATTTTACCTTTGTTTGTAAATCAACCACATTACAATATATATACACATCTATTTCAAGCGTTAAATTCTACCCATATATAGATTTAGTAAAACATATTTCGTATATTTAAGAAACATTTAAGAAATATTTGTGCAACAGTTAGCAATATTTTATTCAATATTTCCATGTTATGATTTAGTTATATTCATTTTTGCTCAACTATTTAAAGCTAAAATAGCAATATGACAAGCAACAAAAACGAGATTAGCTAATATAATTCATTTCAAAAAACCTTTTAAAATAAAAAATGAGCTTGACAAATCTATATTTATGTGCTATCATAAATACATCAACAAAATCTTGTTGTATCCCATACCCATAGGAGATTGAAACACGGTCATGTACGATTAGCTCTTGGCAATTAGTGTATCCCATACCCATAGGAGATTGAAACTTTAAGGTTTGTCATAATTTTGTCTCACTTTCATTTGTATCCCATACCCATAGGAGATTGAAACTATATTTTATAACATATTTTTATAAAAAATCAAAAATAGTGGTATAACACCTAATAAATTGTTTTAATTTTCCGCATATAAAAGTTTCACATTTTTAGAAACATAAATTTAAAAAATCCTCTTGTGGTAGTCTTGCTTTTTTAAGCATCTACCTCAAGGGGATTATATTTATTTGGATTATTAATTACCGAAACCTACATATATATAGCGTAGTTGTCTCAGCGGTCAAACCTCCACGCACGTAGCATATCCGTCTCAACAGTCAAACATTCACACGTATGGAAGTACCTTGCCACCGCCAAAGATTTGTCGGAGGCAATAATTGATTTAAAAAGCTGTTGCAAATGCGAAATAACGCATTGGCAACAGCTAAGCTACTTTTATTGAATCAAAAACGATATAATTGGTAAATACTTATTGCAAAAACATAATGACATTTTTTTGCCAACCGAATCTGCTATATCGTATATATAGCCCTGTGTAAGCATTTTATTCTGTATCAAATCGTATACTAATTTGCTTCCCGCTTTTATTTGAATTAACTTTTTACCTTCTTTAATTCCTTTAATTATAGTCGAAGCCATCTTCTCTGCGTCATACTCTTTAAAAAGAAGATTGTTTCTCACGAAATAATTACATTTGGTTGCAACACATTCGGGGTAAAGTTCGCTTTGACTAATACGTCTCGATTTTAAAATCTCTTCAGTAGTTACGCAAAAATAATCATATTTTACCTCTGAATGAGAAGTCTTTTTAGCATCAGTGCTTGTAGCATCAGCCCAGGTTGTGTCTACATAATAGTAATCATCCTCCAGCTTTATAAGATTCCAAGCGTGTCCTTCTTCACCGCATTTGCCAACAACGTACGTACATTCTATTCCCAAGCGATTGAGGATATATTGATACGCCCTTGCATAACCAGCACAAACTGCCTTTTTATCAACAAAAACACCATAAATAGATCTGATATGGTTATCAGGATCCTTTGGCAATACAAGTCCGTTCTCTTCTTGAGAGAGCTTTATATGGTCATAATCAACAAGTTTAACAATGTTTTCGAACGTTTTTAACGCAGCTTCGTAATCGGTCATTGATGAAGAAATACCGCTTAAAAACGGTTCTACCTCTTTTTCTATTTTCTTTTGAATTAAATCTTTTTCTTTCTCACTTTTGAATAAGTAAGTGAATTCAATTTTGACAGCGTTGTTTTTTTCATTATCAACAAAAACAACACTTTCTTTCAGCCAAAAAACCTCAGGATTATCCTTTTCAAAATAATTCAGAATACCATAACATCTATCATAGCTAATGGTCATACTAACAGGAAGTGTCGTAACGAATCCATACACAGCATCGAAAATTTTTTGATATAGTATTTTTTCATCTCCATTTAACAAATCACGATGGTATCTCGGAAGATTTTTGGGATCTCTTTTAATTATAGAAAGGATTTTTTTTTCTTTCAAATCGTCCTCTGAAGGTTTCGTGCTCTTTCTTTTTCCACCGTTCTCGCCAAGAAAATATGCAAAACTGTCTTCGGTATTTGCTTCTTCCATCGCTGATTTAAGATCTAACAACCCTTTATGTTGTTCATACGTTTCTTTCAATGTTTTTGACGTTTCTTTGAATTTTAAGTCTTCCAAAGTTTGAATCTCAACATATAGTTCTTGTCCGTAAAAAATATCACTGCCATCGTTTACTATATTTTTGTCTTGCCAAAGGGATGTAATAAACTTAGCCAACGCCCCACAAACCGCAACTTCACTAATCCCATATTCAACATATATGCATTTAGTAACATGGTTGCAATATGCATATGGAAGTTTTCCATCTTCAGAAGGTGAATACCGTTTCTTCAAGTCTTCGGTTGAAACAAAATCAACGCTGATATCTTCGGGAAAAGTATCTGAAACTGTTGTTTGTGATTTTATTGTTTTCATCACCTTTTCAAATATTTTCTCAAGTTTTTCATATGTATCCGTTGTTGTATCAGCACATTCATCACAAATTAATCTACCGTCAGAAAGAATAATTCCTTTGCCATTGTAAATTTGTTTTTGGCACAAACAACATTTTTTTGCCTCTCCATTCTCTTCACACGTTATGCGAGCAATATTGTTTTTAAATTGAGAAACAACATTATATAATCCCTCAAAATCAAACATTTCAGGACATTGTTTATAGCCAAAATACATATATTTAGCTTCGCCTTCAAATGACAAACTCCATTCGAGATAATCAGCTACAACATGGAATATATTGGTTATCATTGTTTCGTTGCCGCCAAACAAAGTCTTAACAGCTCCATTTCCGCCTTCAACGTCTTCTAATACAGCAAAGCGAATAACTTCTTCACCCTCTTGACATTCAAGCGTTGATGGGAAAGTAGAAAATGATGTAATTCTCGGATAGAGGTCGCCTATTGCGTGGTTAAAATCGTACAACGCTTTCTCTTCTTCAGCATTGAGAACGGGACAAACCGAAATACATCTGTAATCATCAGGGAACATAGTTTTCATAAATTCTTGTAGTATAGCCGCTAAAGAATATGAAAGTTTTGCTGCATCATTTCCTTTAAACGCCATCTCTAAAACAAGAATGTTTGTTTGTATATCTCGTTTTATTTTTATACGTTCATCTTCAGACAAAACTATATACTTAGAACAGTTTGCCTCTGCGAGATTTACTTTCTGAACAGCGTTTTCTATGGAATAGTATCCTATCGTATCAACAGTAACATTTCCTTTATATGCTGTGATGTTCATCTTTGAAACAACACTTTTTATATCACGATACACCAAAGTGAATGCGTCTTTCTTTTCAATGTCTCCGAGATTATAAATACGACTTTGAATATAGTCCCCAGGAACATTGATTGTGGGAACGCCATTATCAAGTTTAAGTATTCCGTTTTCAACGTCAACAGATAAAATCGTATATGTAACGTTATCCCTCACAATGTTCTGACCTGCAATATAGAATTGGGATATTTTATTGACACCAATTGGAATATATTCATCATTTTTACCATTTTGATACTCTATAACAGCATTTTTGGTGCTTTCAAGGAGCTTTTTATAAAACTCATTAAGTTCGTTCAATATCACAAAAACTTTGCGTTGAAGATTAGTATTATATCCTGATACTAAAGAATATTTAGGACAATCATCGTCATCACCAACATACAATTCATAACAACGTTTAACACATTCATAAAGTGAAAGCTCTTTCTCTTCGCCTAAAAGCTGAGACGCTCTTTCTATAAACGTTTGACGTTCAATTCCGTTAACCGCATCGCAAAGAAGTGTAATTATTTGTGTCTTTTTATAGTCGGCATGTTCCAACATTGTTTTTCCAACAAGTTCTACCCTATTCACATATTCTTTTGATTTATGTGTAAAATACTCTCTCAAAAGATATGGTTTACTAACAACATGAACAATAGATTTTTTACATCCCGAAAATCTTGTATAGTCATATATTGCTGTTGGCAAATTATATTTATCATCTGCCACAACAACATATCCAAAAGGTGATTCTCCTATATACCTTTTATTAATATGAAGAGAATCAAGCTCAGCTATTTGACTTGTATATAATGGATTTTCCGTTATAAGATTTATATGCGGAACCCCGTTATTACTTGCTTCTTGAGCTATAACACCTTCAAGAGGAGTCTGGTTAGCACCTTTATCTACATATATTGTTGAGTCAATACCAGTATGCCAAACAAAAACCTCGGTTTCGGAAGCCATATCAAAGGAGTGAAGCTCTATTAACGGATCGTTTCCCAAATCAAAAAATTGAATAATGCTCCCGCTAATTCCTTGGATATGTCCAGCAGAGAAAAATCGATAAGAAAGACGTTTCTTCGTATTAACCGTTAAATCTGCGTCTACGCCATTATAATTTATATGAGTTGTCAATTTTTCAAGTTTTTTTGCCATTATCAAACAATAATAATTGTTCGACATAAGTATCTTTTCAATATCCGAAACGAACACATCTACAAGTTCATCAAAGAAAACTTGTCCGCAAGCTGATAAATTTGAAGATATAAATTCATCTGGAGTAAGAATTAAAATATCAGGGGTTGCACCTTTATACAAATCTTCAAAGGTGCTGACTTTCCAAAAATTAACTGAAGAACAAATAATCTCGCAAATTGATTGTTCCAGATATTCTTTCATCATTTTGGACTCGTTTTTATCCTTGCATATAAAAAGAGCTCTATTTCCAAATGAAAGGTAAACAAAAAGGTAATGAACGATATATTCACCCAGAGAAGAATATATTGTAGAATCAAAAAGCACATTATTGCCTTCAATCATCGCTTCAATTCCTTGTAAATATCCCCCATTAACAAACCCGTTTTTCTTTTGGATAAAATTATGTATATTCTTTATTGCTTGTTTTTTATCTGAGTATTTATATTTGTTCTTTCCTGAGGAATGAGAAGCGGAGAAATTTTCAATTTCATAATTAATACCATATTTTTCTAAAAAAACTTTTCTAATTTCGGAAAGGTCAATTTCTTTTTCTTCAGTTTTATCAAAAGCAAATGAAAAACGCTCTTCTTCTGCAATTTCTGTTTCTTTCATATCGCCGTTTATAAAGAAAAGTATCTCATAAAGCATAATAAGCGAAAGCACAGGAGACAAAAATGTATTTTCTACAATAAATAACGCTATTTTATAAAAAACAGATATTTTGCTAAAAGAGAAAAACGCAGGGATGAGAACAAAAACGCACGATATCAAATAAATAAAACTAATGATAAAGGTAAAGATTTTAAGTTCTTTTGCCCATCTATATGTTCCATCTTTAACGTATACATACCCCTCTTCTCTTCTATAGAACTTTCCAATGATCCAAAACCACGCCTTTTGAATAGGTGTGAAATTTTCTTCATCTATTAACTCTGTTTCTTCCGTCAAAACATCAATATCTTTTTCGTCATTTCTATCTGTTAAAACCTCGAAAGGAACAACGCTCTTCTTTTTTCTTGTTTTTTTGAAAACCATATAAGAATTTTTTCGAAGAGTATCTATTTTTTTATCATTACTGCCTTTTATTTTACTTGTATTCCCATTATTAGAATTTGGTTTATTTGATGTTTTTTTTGAAGTTGATTTAAAATCTATATCCGTAAAAACTTTTTTATCCAAAATTAATCTTACAAACTTTTTCAACACCAACATTAAAACACAAAAAGCGGCATTAATGGTTAAAATAACAGTTACAGATAATACATATTCAAACCTATCAGGTATTTTATTTCCTAACCATTCAAAAAACTTCATTGCTTTAATGGCATTAACAAGATTAATTACAGTTGGAAATAAAAAGCAAATCACAAATATTTCGATCGCTGTAATAAATACAAAAATCAAATTATTTCGTCTGTACTTTCCTTTGTAGCTATTATAACAAAAAGAAAAAAAGCGGTCGATTGGCAAAAACGGCAACGAAAGAAAAGCTATTATCGCAAGAATAGCGATTAATTTCAAAATAAATACACTCATCCTTCTTCATTCTCCTTTTTACTTTTATCAACATAAGTTAATTCTTTTTCAAAATCAAAAATACTATACGCTGTTTTGTTCTCTTCGCTATAAAAGCATTGTTCCACATCTAAATGTGTGAATGATTCTTTTTCGTATCCTGAGTTTATTTCGTTATATGATATCTTCATCATAGTTATATAATCGCAAATCAATTCGTGAAGCTGCTTAAATCTCTTTATATGATTATTATGCTTCATTGATACTATATCGTTTTCCTTGTTTCGTCTTTGAAGTTCCCGTGTTAACAGCATATTCATTTCGGCACGAGGCACTATTTTTTCACAGAAATCCTTAAATGCAATTATACTATTTTTTCTTGCAGCTTCGCTATTTTTTTTCAATGCTGAAAGTTCATAAACTATTTTTTTCTTATCGCTTAATATTTTCCAAGAATACAAACCCGATACAACGGCATAAATTCCAGCAACCGTTCCACAAAATGGAAGAATAAAAAGCCAGTTTAATTCATTGTAAAGCTCAATATTATTTCTTATTTCCACATAAGGAAAAACAGTAGCAATAATCGAAATAACCGCACCAAAAAAAGAAATAATACCTATTTTGCCTTTTCTTTTTAAATCTGCATATTTCTCCTTTGCCTCTTTTGCTTGTTTAATTATATCGTCATTTCCTAAAAACTCAATCTCAGCCTTTGTAATATCCTCTATAAGAATATCGCGTTCTTTTTCCAAGGTGGAAATATCAAGAATATCACGTTCTGAATTTATCATTTCAGTTCTTCCGCCATTTAATGATTTCAAGTTATTGTCAACAATTTTTTTAAAAGAAGTTTCGTTTGAATTTTTGCGATTATCCAACAATTGTGTTATTAAGGTTTTTGCTGTTTTTTTATTCTCATCTTCTATAAGCCCACTTGAATAGTTGAGTTCTATTTCTTTAAGAAGATTAAAAAACTTTTTATCAACTCCAATTGACGTTATTTTTTCTTGTTTCAAAACAGTTTTATCATTAGTGATAGTGCTAACTTGTTCTTTTTTCCATATATTATTCCACTCTTCAAATATGCTTTCTTTCCTTTGAAGTATTATGTCAAGAGGATTATATTTAGTGTCAACACTTTCGCTTTTGGAGTAATACTCATATTTTTTAGCACAATTACAAAGTAGAGTTTTAACCTCGTCCATCGAATAAAATTTAATATTATCTATAAACATTTCAGAATAATACCAACGGAAAATATTGGAAATCATATTAAAAAATCCAAATAATATATCTTTTTCATTTGTTCTGTTAACAACGAAATAAACTATACGAGTTTTATTTGTTATTCTTTCAACGGCATAAACATCATCTCTACTTTTTTCAAAATGGCTCTTACCATCACTTATAATTTTCAAGACATCATTTTTAAATTTTTTATATTCAAATTGTGATTTCTTATTTTTTTCAAAATAGGAATATTCAAGTATTTCAAATATTTTTGAAAGATCAATATATTGCTCTTCGCTTTTAGAACACTTTAGTTTGAAATTTATTTCATCCCAATTATTAATCTCATCGCTCCAGCCCAAAAGGCTTTTCAAAGCTCTGTCCTCTTCTTTTATATTGGGCGAATAATCTTCCAAAGAAACTTCTTCAATAGTTACAGCGTTAGAAAGCCAGAACGTAACATTTGTAGGAAAAATTTCTTTTTTGTTCAAAACTTCAAGAAGCTCTTTTTCTATATATTTATGTATAAAACCTATACAGTATTTTTCGTATTTATCTACGTTTCCGTTTGGAATATCAAATAAATCTATAACAATATGAAGAGCGTAATCTGTTACAACTATATCTCCATTCACGATATTGTGATTAATTTTGTCTATCATCTCATCTATTTGAGTCAGAGCTATGTTATGCCAAACGAATTCTTCAGGGTCAATAGGGGCTTTGAACAAAATGTCCAATCTTGTTTTCTCTATTAATTTAGATGTATTAATTACAATGTTTTTCATCTTGTTCAAAGCTCCTTGTTCAAATAATTATTAATGTGTTATTTTTTATCTGTCTTTGTTTTCTTTTTTGTGGATTTTTTTTTCTTTTTCTCAGCAATTATTCTTTTAAAATCGGGAAAGTTTGCAGTAATAGTGTCCAAAATCCAAGACTCATCTTTTTCTTCGCAATGAGTTTGATCTACAAATTGATTCAGGATATGATTCATTATATGATTATACGAATCATTTTCCCCACTTCCCATCGCAGAAGAAGCTCTTCCAAATGGAGCACGTGCATATTTTTCAACAATATTACAAAGAACTTCAATCAATAGTTCTCCATAATCTTTGTCAAACTCTCTTTCTTCAGACTTATGAACGTCCAAAGCAAAGGATAAAATATCAATAGTTTTTGAAGCGTGAGCTTTATTACTATCTTTCGTTTTTCCATTTTGGATCAACGAGATATTAACATCAACATTCGATATAACATTATTTCTCATAATTCCGAGAATTTTAGAAGTTTTCGTAAGATAAGCTTCATATTTTGCTATGTCTCCAACTTTATCAAGAGAAGAATCGATTTCCGCCTTAACCAAGCTATCCAGACTGGCGGCATATTCTTCACAAAGGAATTCTTTTTGTGATAAATAATAAAATGCTCTATTTGGGAAAGTCTTTGGGATTGGAAAACCATTATATAAAGTAAAAGTATTAACCTTATTTGTTGTGTCATAATGAGTAAAATAGGTTCCGTCAAGATTTCTTTTTTTACCATATCCAATCTTGTCGGTAATAATGGCATAAAGGAAAGCTTTGGCTAAAGCATTCTTTTTCTCAGCCTCTTTTTCTTGACTCATATACGGTAAACATCCAGCTTTGTGCCAACGAATATCAAGGTGAGGCGTAAGAGATTTTTTGCCCGTTTCCTCAATAGCCTTGAGAACCTCCGTATAAGCCTTATATATGTATTCTCCTTTAGTTTCATTAAATATATTTATTTGACCTGCCTGCAAGCATTGAACAGTGTAATAGCACGTCAAACGATACTTATTAATATCATTATCTAAAATAAAGGTAACGGGATTATTCGCATTAGGAAGAAGCTCAGGCATATCTTTAATAATTTCGTCATAGAATTGTTCCGTCTCATTAATCCCTGCGGTTTCAGAATCTCTGTGGGCAAAAGTAACTATGCCCGTCATAATGTCTTTTCCGTGAGTAAAAATCAAATGTGGAACAGAGTGATCTTGCTCAACAGATTTTCTATTACTAACTCGGCTTGGGTTTCTTAAGTTATACATAAGGAAAGGCGATGCTTGTTCAACAAGAAGAGAGATTTTATTCCTAACAAATAAAACAAATGCATTTTTGTCGTCAATATCATCTGGATTCTTAAAGCTGTACTCTTTTTGCAACGCAGAAAAAACATCAAAATTGAAAATCGAACTCACGTTATCATCTAAAATAAAACCATTAAACACAACGTCTATGATGCTATTATATACCTTGTTTAAAGTATCAGCAGAATGTGCAAGAGAGTTGATAGTACGCTCTTCCTTTGCTTTATTGGATTTTTTATAAACCAAATCAAAAACAGCTTTTGCAATATTACTTGCAATTATTCCATCTTCAACACCAATATTATTTTTATTTTCTTCATAAAGTTTTTTCTTAGATATATCATCTGCGCAAACATAAACAGACATTCCTTTAGCTCCTATGTGAGCTTTTTCATAAGAATCAACTTTAGCTTTAATCTTTTCTTTCAACTTTGGAAGGTTCTCAAAAAATTTCTCATATTCAGATATTAATTTGTCTAAACGACTTTCTATAATTATATATGTAAAACACAAAAGAGCGTTTTTCATAGAATTATGAAGGTTCTTCAAAAAACTATTCAAAATAATAAAATATTGTTCCAAAGTATTTCTCGCTCTGAGTTTTGAGAAAAACCTTGAATCGAGTATTTCGTCAAGGACCTCATTAGGCATTCTGGTTTCTCCCTCACGCCCAAATGCGTTTGCACGATGCTCCTTAACCTTCTTAACTAAATGTCTATAAAAATCGCTACGGTCATCTTCTGGTGTATCAATTCCCGAAAGCTGTTTATCAAGGAAGTCTTTTATACTTTTTCTGAAATAATACAAAGAATACCTTGCAGCGATAGGATGAACCCATTCTCCCTTGGAGTCGCAAAGAAGATTTTTAATAATTCCTCTTTCGCCATCGCACAACGTTATCTTGTCGCATATAATAGAATTAGCAAACTCTCCCGAAATATCTGAAATAACATTTATACATTTTTTACAATACTCTTCAAGACTATCTTCAATATGTTTTATTTTGTTAAATACATCATCATTTTGACCTCTTGATGAATTATCGATTTCCCTATTAATTTGATTTTTTATTATAGATAAATCATCAAAACTTCTTTCCCGTCTTTCACTTATTAGCTTGGCATTGTTATTGATAAAATTACCTGCAATCTTTTCAAGTTTATCACAGTATTCTTCAGAAATATTAACATCTTTGTTTTTAGCTTGAGATACAATCTTTCTAAAGGAACTCTTGACAAAATCTTTCTTTGCAATTTCATCAAATTTCTCAATATAGTGATTCGCTCTTTCGTTTTCTTCCGGGGTGTATCTTCCGCCCCCCATTCGACTTTCATTATCGCTCTTGAATTGTAAATGTTCAAGCCACAAGTCGTCTATCTTTGACCATGTGTTTTCTATAGAATCAAGAACCGAACGATTACTTAAATATTTTAAAACATCGGAAAAAGGATATACTAAATCAGCAACGCCGTTTGAACCGTATAATGCCATAGGACAAGCGGTTTGACTTTTTATAATATTACTTTCGCATGCAATCAGACGTCCCGAAGCCTCACTGTACATCTTTGTATAAGCCATTCCCGCCATAATTTCATAATAGTTGGCAAGAGTACTCAGTTCTTTGGTCATAAGATTTGTTTTGCCAACAAAATACATCATATTATACGGTTTATCAGAATATTTTCCATCTTTATCTTTAACAAATAAAGAGCCTTCCGCTTTGCTACTTATCTCCATATCTATATCTAAGTTTGTATTTGCGCCTTCTCCGCTTATGAGAGATAATGCATTTAGTTCTCTTACAGCTGCATACGCATTGGCTTTTACAGATTGCTGTTCGTCTTCAGAAAGTTCGCTAAGATATATATCAGGACATGCAAAAAGTCCATCTATTTTAACAGAAACTCCTTTATCTTCAAACAATTTTCTCACATATAAAGCAATTTGAATAAAAATTCCTGAGCCTGTTCCACCAGCAATTGAAGAAGCAATAAGAACACGCGGGATTCCTTTTGATGCATCGGTTAAAACATCATTTTGGGTTCCACTAATAATCTTCTTTAGCATATTATCATCATCTTTAAGATACTTCGCTAAAGATAATCTGGATTTAATTCTCATCTGCGATGCACCGCTATCTAAATCGCTTCCGTGGAAGGCACTTTCATAACTTTCAATCGGACACCACAATCCGATATCTTCATCTTCTTCAAGAAGCTCACTTATAGTCTGTGCAACCGTACTCTTAGAGCTTATACAAATAGTTTTCAAATTTGGCTCTGTAATTTTCCTCAAAGCCTCTCTTTCGGTATCAATAATAATGCAAATAACATCCTCAGCTTTTTTTAACTCTCCTCTTTCTTTGAGAATTCTGTAAAGTGCTTGAATTATTTGTCCACCACTACCGCCAAGACCAATAAAAATCTTCTTACCCATAATACTGTCTCCGTTGTTTATTTATATTTTTATATTTTTATATTTTTATATTTTTATATTTTTATATTTTTGTATTTTTGTATTTTGTATTTATATTTACTTTTTTATTTATTGTTTTGCTCTATCATCTCTAACAACCTTCTTGTCGCTTTTATTGTATCGTTTGATGCAAAAGTGACAAGACTTAAAACATTTCCTCCATTATCTTTAACGATATAATTTTGTGTTCCAAAAACGAACTTCGCACTACTTTCGGTAAACTGATTAAAACCTACTTCATCTAAAACGTTAATTTGGTTTGTTACGAGATGGTTCCAATCTTCCTCGGCAACAAAAACTCCAGAAATATGAGGGACATATTCTCCGTTGCTCCCCTTTCCGAATCGAATTTCAGGGGTTCCTTTCCTAAATGCCGTTGTTGTGCATATTTTTCCACCCACGAAAATTTTAGGTTCTGAAAACGGAATTAAGAGACTGCCATGGAAAAAATGTTTAAGCCCATATGATTTCACTTGATAAGCACCTTCAAATTTATATTTTGAAGGATGACCTTCAACCCTTTTATAATTTGCTATAAAGAACGAACCTTTGACAATTCTTTTTCTCGTTAAATAACAGAAAAGCATCCATAAAACAAAAAGAAGAACCGCCAAACAGATAATACAAACAATTACTGCCAACTCACTCGTTTCAATGTCAATAATTGCAGAAGCACTATTTTTTCCTAACGTGTATGTTGCAATGGTTTCGCCATCTTCAATTGATAACATACAAATCCAATTGAACACCGAAATAGGTATATAAAACTTTCCACTATAATCGGGACGACAAAAAATATAAGAATTTCCACTCTCGTCTGTTTTTACAGAACATTCCATTTTTATGCTATCTTTATTTCGACTCAACTCTATATTAAAGGGTGAAAGTGCATCAAGCTCTTCGTAATTCAGTATTCTTCCATCGCGAGAAACGATAAATTCAACACCTTCAGTATTTTTACGTATACTAACGTCCAATACCCTAATTCTATCCTTTCTTATAGATATATCATAAATGGGTGCTTTAACCTCTACAGTTGTTTCCTCAAAAATGTTATATTGCTCTATAGATGCTTTTATGGTATGAACTCTTCCCGCAACTTTTGTAAACACAATTCCGCCGTTGTTATTTTCATCATAAATTGGAACGAATGATTTACCAATGATTTTTTTACTTTCATCGTATTCAGTAACAAATCTTCCAGGTAGCTCTCCTGAATTTATAGATAATAATTCATATACGCCAATATCCCATGAAGCAATTTGACCAAAAACACCATTTTCCTCGTAATCAGCTTGAATACTAAACGTAATCTTTTGAGAATTATTTTTTATAGTATCCAATGTAAAAGCTTCTGTAATTACACTGTCGAGAACAATTTTGTACGTTGCTGTTGAAACCGAAAGAATAACCTTTTCAGATTCAATAGTCTCCCCATCAATAGTTGTTTTTGCAATAATTATATGGTCTTTGCCCAAAATATCAGCAGGAGATATGTCAGCTCCTGAATTAATGTCATAAAAAGGGACAAAAAATACTTCTCCATTCACATTTTTAATTTCACCTTGTAGTTTGCCACTTTCAATAACAATGTCTATATCTTTTCCCACTTTAACATAATTTCCATTCCCAGAATAATCGGCCATAAGGGAAAAAGATATGCCATTTAAATTAGTCTTAAGAATTGAAAGTGTCAGCTTTTGATTTTCAAACGGATTCCTAACCTCAAACTTATATTGAGGCTTATCAACCGACAATGTTATTTCTTCAGATTTTACATTAACGCCATCAATAACAGCGATAGCGTATATTTTATATTTTTTTCCAACAAAGTCATTAAAATTTGTGTTTCCACCCTCTTCTGAGTTTAAAGAAGGTATAAACGTTGCAACATCTTTTTCACACTTAACAATCCCAGGGAACGAACCAACTTCCAAAGAAATTTTTTCGTCAGCTTCAACTTTTACGTAATTTCCGTTTCCCAAAACGTCATACATGAGAGTAAATGATATACCGCTTAAATTTGTTTTAAGTTCTTCCAAACTGAAATTATAATCTCCCAACGAATTCTTAACTTCAAACTTATACTGCGGTTTTACAACATTGACTTTAACAGTACACACTTTTTTTCCCGAAATGCTATCTGAAAGCACAATACTGAATTTATCAGGAAGTGATGAAAAATCCATCCCTTCTTTAGATGTTGGAATATAGTTCATATTTTTGCCAGAAATGCCAATCCCACTCAATGAATTGCATTTTCCAGAAACAAAACCATTCGTTCCTTCATAACTTATAGACAGATACGATAACATATCGTTATTTACGTTTTCAAACGGAAAAACAATTGCCTCCTGACCTTGTTTCCATTTATTCCAAATATCAACCGTCAAAGTTAAATCCTGAATCAAATCAGGTACAATGACGGGTTCGGTTAAAATTGTTCCAAAAGTTTCGCGAGAAACAAATGGGGCATACCCATTGAGCTTCGCTTCAATTTTAACATCCTTTTTTTCATACTCCTTTAAGAGCTTGAACATATACGCATTCTTGTCATTGACAACCTTCTCTCCTATGCTAACACCATTAACATATACTGCAAAAGAAGGAGAGAGTATGCTTTCAGGAACTGCTTCGCCCAGAGTTCCATCTTCGTTAAGCTCATAAAGTCCACATTTAACCGTTATTACATTACCCTCACGTGCATTAGACATCATCTCGTTAAACGTCATCGGAGTTTCATCATCTTCAATGAAGTATGTACAACCTATTTTGACCGCGGGTTCAACAAGAACAACAAAATCTCCTTTAGAAAGATTGCCTCCTGAAAGAGATAAGGTATATTTTCCCTTAGGCAAAGATGAATTTCTGTTTGTAATGAGAGAAACAAGTCCTGATGGAGGCGGAGAAGCTTTTTTCTCTTTGTATACAGCAGTTGAATAATCCTTTATAATTGTATCTGGACAATCTATGTAATACGTATCAACGTTATACGAAGACGAGCTTCCTTCCCTTCGGGCAGAAACCCTAACTCCGTCAAGGGAAGTTGTGGTTTTCTGTGGGAAGATGGCAATACTAAGTGCGGGATAATCAAGATTAAAAGAAACGTTTCCGCCTGAAACAGTGCAAAATTCAGTTATGTCTGTTCTCCCCATAATTTCAGCCGAAACTTTTCTAAGTTCATTAACCAATTTATCTCCAGTTGATGCTCCACAACATTCAACTCCATCAATTACCATTATTTCGTCCATCATAGAAAAGAAAATTGCACTATAATCAGCTCCATCCAAGTTATTTTTCACATACTCAGATGCCTCAGGCAATTTTTGAGAGAATTCGCCATAAGACGAATCAAGCTCACCATCAGCCATAACAACAAAATAATATTTTGCAGTTTTACCATATTTTTTATATTCATCAACAAGAATTTTAGCGGCTTTATCCATTTTGTTACTTGTTCCACCGCCAAAGGTTATTTTTTCAAATTCATCAACGGAGGATTGTTTCTCTCCAGCCGAAAGATTAACTTTTGTAGCTGCTTTTGGATTATTGATATATGTTACATGTAAAACGTCTTCCTCCCCCATCATTGCACAAAAAGCTTGCATAGCATAGCTGGCATAAGCCCATCTATCTGTATTATTATACATACTTCCAGAGTTATCAAATACAACGGAAACCACTCGAGGAATATGTTTAGGAGTTCCTGATTCCTCTCCCGAAACTGTTTTCTTTGGAAACACTTGAAGCAATATAACAACCAAAAGAATTAATGCTAAACTTTTTTTCATAAACTATCCCCTCATTGATTCATTATTTGTTTCAAAAAAGCATATTACACACATCTTTTAAAATTTGACACAGAAACCAAAATCTCATTTTTATTCTACCATATATACATATATTTGTCAAGGCAAATCCTATTTTTCTGACAACAATTTAAACAAAAAAAACGGAATTTTAACTGTTTATTTTATTTTTTTTCATACTGATTTTTCGAGTTTTTTGAAACAGTATACTTCTGAAACAAATATATATTCAACGTATACTTTTATCTGAATACTATTGACAAGAAGAAAAAATTAGTTTAAAATACATATGTGATATAGTCGTTTATATATAGTTTAAGGAGTTAACAATATGAGCAATACGCGATACTTGAAAAGTATATCAAAAACAAACAACATTAAAAAAATTTTCGCTTTTCTATTGTCTTTTTTAATGCTTATAAGCCTTTGCGTTTTTGCTTCTGCCGAAGATAACGTTTCTGACATATCAATCAGCTATAACACAGAGGAAATTAAACTTGGAAAAGAATTTACCGTTACGGTTTCTTTGACAAACAAACAAGAAGAAAAGGTATACGGATGCGAATTTGAATTTTATTACGACAGTTCAATTTTAGAATTTTCTTCATATTCCGCAAACATTGAAGACGAATGTGTGTGGGAAACAGAAATTTTAAACAGCGAAGACGGTTTTCTGTATATAACCTCCTTTGCAGACTTTTATAACGTTGACGATATTTCCTCTTGTGGAATTAAAACGGGTTCAAGTATAAACCTTGTTTTAACATTCAAGGCTGTATCTTGCGGAGACGCAGTTGTTTCCGTTAAAAACGCTATTCTCCTTCAAGGAGAGCTTTTTCAAGATTTTGACCTTTCAGAAGTGAGCGAAACAATAAAAGTTGCTTATCCTGCAAGAATATCAGGAGCTTCTCTTTTGCTTGATTCAGGAATAAGAATTGTTTTCTATGCTGTGATTCCCGATGAATACGCTGGTGCTGAAATGAAGTTTATCAAAGAATCAACAGATAACGGTGTTGTTTCTGTTGGAACACCTGAATATGTTTCGGGTGTTAACACAGGTGAAACTGGAAAATATGGTGGAGAAACTTATCCCCAATATGAATATATTATTGGTGCAAATCCCGATAAAATGGGAGAAAAAATTCACGCTTGTTTAGTTTATAACGGTGTTATTATCAGCTCAACGCAAAAATATAGCGTTATTGACTATTGTAATAAAGCATTCAGCAGAGACAGAAGTTATTATTCCAACTACACAGACGAACAGTATTCTGCTTTTATAACCTTGCTTTCCGATATGTTAACATATGGTGCAGCTTCTCAAGAATATACAGAGCATAATAAAGAAAACCTTGTAACAGGTCTTGTGTCAGAAGGTTATAAACTGTCTCCAACGAATTTTGTTCCCTTAACGTCAACAGACAAAGAGATTATAAGCGGAGACGTTACCAGACCAACCATATCTTCTGCATCTCTTGTTCTCGATAGCACATTCTATTTTGCATACGAAATCAAATCAAACTCAATAGATAACGTCCGCTTTGAAGTTACAGTTGATACAGGAACATCTATAAGTAGCTTTAACCTCTATTCAGATTCTCTTATTGAAGCCGAAGAAGGAGTTTATTATCTCAATATAAGACCAGCCGCTAAAGGTGTTGACTACGTTTACACCTTAACCGTCTACGACAGTGAAGGAAACAAAGGAAGGACGGTTAAATACAGCGTTAAATCATATGTATATACGTATCAAAACTCAGAAACACTCGGTCCTATAGTTCAGAGGCTTTACAACTATGCAACTTCTTTAAGAACTTTTGCAAACTTATTCTAACGTACAAATATTATTCAACATGTAAACACAATTTAAATTTATTTTTACTATAAACTATTTTCATTACGTCAAAAAGGAGGTTTGAATCAATATGAAAAACACATCAAAAGAAAAACTCACCTATAAAGAAGCATCAATTGAAATTGTTGTCTTTGAAAAAAACGATATTATAACAGATAGTGGAATTTTGTTACCTAAAGATGAATTTCCCGAAGAATAATAAAGAATGTAAAACAGTTTTTAATAACGTTATTACTCAAAAAAATTGAGGCGTATTTCCTTCGAGAGATACGCCTTTTTTTGATAATCAATAATATTCTATCATTTCCTCTAAAAAGCATTGTTCTGTTTTAATAATGGTTTTAACAAGGTCAACGCTTTCTTTATCAGCTGCGGGGAAGTTTTTAAGAGCTTTACACATATCTTTAATTCCCATCTCACAGCTATCAACCATAATTGAAGCAACGGTTTTCACCGTTGGAGAAAAGCTCAGCTTGAAATCTCTCTTTATCCTTGAAACGAACATATTCAAAGCCGCGGGTTCATATATCGTTTTTCCGTTTTCGTGGAGAAGTTCTTTGCAAGTTTCACCAACGCATATATGCTTTGAGTTTATATCTTCTATATAGCTTTTAAGAGCTGTATTTTTAACAAAGGGTAATACGTGCTCCATTCCGTTTGACGCATATTTACACCCAAGATTACAGCTTTTCAAAAGCCTTACAGTGTCTGAATTCATATATTCCACCCTTTTATATATTGTTTTTTATGGCTGTTTGCAAACGTTTTGTCATCAAGACAATGAAAAGACTAATTTCATTATAATTTGTATACTTTCACAATCAGCTACAATGTTTTTTTAATAATATTTCCAACAAAATAAAAAAATATGCATTTTAATGTTGAAATTGACACAATTAATTGGTATAATAGAATAGTTTTAAAAATAAATTGCCGAAGAAGTTTTCGGTAAAATCTAAAAACAAGGAGGAAGCGCAGTAATGCGCAAAACATCAAAAAGTTATGGGCGAAAAATTTGTTGACAGCTTTTTTTCTCTTTTCAAATCTTTTGGCGAGCTTGCAAGGTTCGAGGTAGAACAAGGAAGCGGAAACGTTGAAGGATGGAAAATTCTAATTATGTGGGCAATAGGAGCTCTTCTTATCTATCTTGCAATAGCAAAAGATATGGAACCTGCTCTTCTTCTTCCAATGGGCTTTGGAGCAATTCTCGTTAATATCCCTCTTGCAACCTTAACGGGTGAACACGGTGTTATAACAACGTTATATAACGCAGGTATCTCCAACGAGCTTTTCCCTTTGCTTTTATTCATCGGTATCGGTGCAATGATGGACTTTGGTCCGTTGCTTACAAACCCTAAACTTATTCTTTTCGGTGCGGCAGCTCAGTTTGGAATTTTCTTCACATTCTGCGCAGCAAGCTTTTTCTTTGACCTTAACGATGCGGCAGCAATAGGAATAATCGGCTCTGCTGATGGTCCAACCTCTATTGCTCTTTCAAACAAACTCGGCTCTAACTATACAGGTGCAATAGTCGTAGCAGCATATTCATATATGGCTCTCGTTCCAATTATTCAACCTATGGTTATAAAGCTCTGCACAACTCGCAAAGAAAGACTTATCAGAATGGAATATAACGGTGCATCCGTTTCCAAAACAACAAGAATTCTTTTCCCCGTTGTTATAACGGTTATCGCAGGTATCTTCGCTCCTGGTGCAGTTGAGCTTGTTGGATTCCTTATGCTTGGAAACCTTATTCGTGAATGTGGAGTTCTCAACAACCTTTCTCAAACGGCTCAGAAAGAACTTGCAAACCTCGTTACTATCGTTTTGGGAATTTCTATTTCTTTCTCTCTTCAGGCAAAAGATTTTCTTCAGTTTAATACTCTTCTTATTATGGCTCTCGGTCTTGCCGCTTTCGTTTTCGATACCTTCGGCGGAATTATGTTTGCTAAATTCCTCAACATTTTCTCCAAAAAGAAAATCAATCCTATGATTGGTGCTGCGGGTATTTCAGCATTCCCAATGTCATCAAGAGTTATTCATAAAATGGGACTCAAAGAAGACAACACAAACTTTTTGCTTATGCACGCCGCAGGAGCAAACGCCGCAGGACAGATTGCATCCGTTGTTGCTGGCGGTCTTATGATGAGTTTGCTTTCGGGATATTTAGGATAAAAGGAGGAACTGAACTATGTATATTTTATTAAATGACGGTTCTGAAATTTCATTAGAAAGCACAGCTGAAGTTTCAACAGAATCAAACGAAACCGAATCATCTGTTGGCGGAGCTGATAAAGAATCCGTAACAGTAACAACAGAGCCTAAGGAATGGCCAAAGGGTGGCTTTGAATCATTCAAAAACGAAGCTCTCCCCTCTCTTGTTTTCGGAATGCTTGGAATATTTATGGTTTTAGGGCTTATAGCTCTTGCAACAATGGCTTTAAATAAACTTTTCCCTGGAAACAAAGACTAATCTTCTCTTTCACGTTTATTTTCATATTTAATAATAATATCAAAAGCTAAGCTGAAAAGCAAAAGCTCAGTTATGCATATAAAAAAGTATTCCATTCCGTTGTATATCTCTTTTTCAGACAAAAAACCGTCTTTGGAGCATATAAACAAGTATGATAAAACCGCCCCTAAGACGACTATAGTCCAACAAAAAATAGTATGCAGACACCAAGGAGTCAAGGTATGTATGTATTGACGCTTTTGCTTTTCCATTTTTTCTCCTATAATAGCGTATAATTAAAAAATTATAAAACTGAGTTTTGTAATTTTAAATATTTAAAATTCAATGATAGAATGAGGTTTTTATATGAAATGTCCTTTTTGTTCCGCAGGAGACAGCAAAGTTATAGACTCACGCCCCGGAGCTGATAATTCAACAATCCGCAGAAGAAGGCTTTGCCAAAAATGCGGAAAGAGATTTACAACGTATGAATCTTTTGAAGCCTTCCCCGTTACAGTTATAAAAAAAGATGGTTCAAGGGAACAATTTGACAAAAGCAAAGTCTTTGCGAGTATTCTCAGAGCGTGTGCAAAACGCAATATAACAAGAACTCAAATGGACCTTGTTACACAAAAAATAGAGCAAGAAATATGCAGCTCTATCAATCGCGAGGTTTCATCAACGTATATCGGTGAGCTTGTCCTCGAAGAATTGAAAAATCTCGATGAGGTTGCATACGTCCGTTTTGCATCAGTATATAGAGAATTTGAAGACGTTCTTGATTTTGTAAGAGAGCTTGAAAAATTGAATAAGAAACCGAAACAAACCTCCGTTTGAACATATTATACGTATTTCCTCCCCTATTGTCAAACGAATAAACTAATATCTGCCTTGGTATTTAATGTAAAAATAAAGTTAAAAATAATACTTCAATATCAATTGACTTTTTCAAAAAAATAATTATAATAATATACGTAGATTACGCTAAATTTGAGCGAATTTATTTGACGGTGCAACGAGAAAACCGAAAAGTAATAAAGGTGCCAAGTTGCCTACATTAAAAAATATGTAACTCTAAGATACTATCAACGCCGATTAAAATTCTCGTTACGTCGTTGAGAACCCACAAGATTGGCTCCGGGAGATTCTCCTCTCCTTTGAGGTGGGCCCAGATGCTGTATCAAGGCTTTACACCATACTACTTAGACGATTGCTATATGCAATGGTCTTTGTTGCTATGCGTGTAAAGTGTCAATTCGGATCATTGAAGTCTATACACGCAGTAGTGTATGGACTTTTTATTTTTGATCCGAGTTGGAGGTGATACAATGAAAATTTGCAAAGCAAATGCACTTCGTTTGTGGGAAGAATGTTACGGCAATGAACAATTTGCCGAGGACTTTCACGGAAATCTTATGTGCCGAGATGGCTATGGAAACGAAGATTTCTATGTGAATCGGTGGGGCAAAATAATTTATTGCGGATGGAATATTCATCACATTCTTCCGCTTTCTTGTGGCGGTACGAATGAAAAACATAACTTGATTTGCACGAACATTTACACAAACGATGAGGCGGAAGATAAGATTACTTATTGGATTGATGACTGCCTCTATCAAGTGCAAAAGGTTTACGGCACAAGAGAATATCAAATTGTAAAACTGAATTAGGAGAATTAAATTTATGAGTAAACATTTCTTTGATTATGATGACGGCGATTATGTGCACAGCATATCCGATAATATGGCAATTGATTCCGACGGAAATATGATGATGCGTATGTCAGACAATATGGCAATGGATATAGATTCAGGTGAGCTTCATTTTGTTTCATCTTGGAACAACGATGAAGAAGATGATGATTAAAACCCAGTAAAGGTGATACCGAGAAGTCAATTGCTTCTCGGTATCATTTTTAATCATTCCACTTTCTGCCCGGTACGGCTTCCATACCGAACATTGCAAGGGCTTGGTTGATTTTATGGAGTGTGATGTTGTCTTTACCTTGTTCGAGGTCACGGAGAGCATGTAGACCTATTCCGGAGAGCTCTGCGAACCGTTCTTGAATTAAATGGGCGGCTTTACGCTCCATTTTAATAAATTCGGCTATCTTATTCATAAATTTTGTTATACCCGATCGGGTATAGTTTTTCAAAACTACACTCAAAGCTATCCCGATTTTGCGGTATTTTTGCACCTCGCTTTCTTTAGTTGTTTAAGTCGGATCGTAGCCATGTCGTTCTGTGAGCCAAGGAGTT
>JAZNJM010000085.1:0-9350 GCA_045578045.1 Eubacteriales bacterium
CACGGTGTTGCAAACGCTCTTATGATTGATGAAGTTATCAGATTTAATGCAAGTGAAACACCTGTTAAAATGGGTACTTTCCCACAGTATGATCACCCTCATACTTTGGCAAAATATGCAGAAGTTGCTGATTACCTCGGAATAAAAGGCAAAAACGATTCTGAAAAGCTTGAAAATCTCATAAAAGCAATTGATGACCTTAAAGCAAAGGTTGGTATTAAACCTTATATCAAAGACTATGTTGCGGACGAAAAAGACTTCCTCGACAGACTTGACGATATGGTTGAACAGGCATTTGACGATCAATGCACAGGTGCAAACCCAAGATATCCTCTTATGAGCGAAATAAAAGAGATGTATCTTAACGCATATTACGGAAAATAAACAAATAATATTACAAAAGCTATCGCAAAAGATTAAAGTCTTTTAGCGATAGCTTTTTATAAACAGAAATAAACCTCCATACTGTTGAGTACAGAGGTTTATTAAGCAAATATAAATTATTGAATTTCTGTTTCAAGGAACGCTGTAAGCAATTTTGTACAAGCATTAACGTCATTTAAAGAAAGAGTTTCAACGGGTGAGTGGATATATCTGACGGGAATTGAAATTGCACCTGCAAAAGAACCCGCTCCCGTTGTTTGCATTGAAGCAGTATCCGTTCCGCCACCTTCAAGTATTTCGTATTGATATTTGATTTTATTATCTTCGGCAACTTTTGTTAATGCTCTCACCATTTTAGGTGCGCAAATTGCAGAGCTGTCTTTAACTTTTATTGCCGCACCGCCATCAAGAGAACATTCCATTGGTTTAACACCAGGTTCGTCTCCTGTTCTTGTAACGTCAACAGCGAGTGAATAGTCAGGGGCAATGGTGAATGCTGCGGCTTTTGAACCTCTGAGACCAACCTCTTCCTGAACAGTGAAAACGTAATACGTGTCGTATGCAGGGGTTGATATGGTTTTAAGACTTTGAAGAATAACAGCAGCTCCGATTCTGTTATCGAAAGCCTTTGCAGAAAGTCTGTTGTTCATAAGTCTTGTAAGACTTGGAGCGATTGTGCAAGTATCGCCAACTTTAACTTTTTTCATAGCGTCTTTTTTGCTTTTTGCTCCAATATCGATAAGCATATCTTTAACTTTAGGTTCTTTTAAAGCGGAATCGTCAATAACAATAACTCCTTTTGTTCCGTTTTCAAAAACTACGTTGTGGAAAGAAGAGTAAATAGGATAAATTCCTCCTATATTGGAAACTTTAATAAATCCTTTGTCAGTTATATACGTTGCAACAAACCCAATTTCGTCCATATGAGCTGCAACCATAATTTTTTTAGAAGAGTCTTTTCCTTTTTTGAGGCATATCAGGTTACCCATAGCGTCTGTTGTAATATCATCAGCGAATTGTTCTGCTTCGTTTTTGATTATTTCAGCTATTTTGCTTTCACAGCCTGAAACGGAAAAAACAGAGGTCAGTTTTTTTATTAAATTATACATTATATTATTCTCCTTGTGAATTTTATACTAAAATAAATTAAAATGTTTCAAGTAATGCAGAAACAGCTTTTTTTGTGTTTTCAATATCTTCAATCGCTGCAACTGATGCAGGGGAGTGGATATATCTTACGGGAACAGATATAGCAGCAACCTTGCTTCCGCCCGAATATTGCTGATATGCTCTTGAATCGTTTCCACCGGCAACGAAATTTTTAACTTGATATTTTATTTTCTTTTCTTCGAATGTTTCAACCGCTTTTTTGAAAAGTTCTTTGTTGTAAATAGTACCTCCGTCCATATGGGAGATAACAGCACCATCTCTTACCTTGCAACATTCTTGTCCTTCTGGAGTTCCCGGAATGTCTGCCGCAGTTGTTGCTTCTACAACAATAGCAATATCTGGCTTTAATTTAAACGAAAGCGGAATTGCTCCTCTAAGACCGTTTTCCTCGCAAGTAACAAAGGCAAAATACGTATCGCAAGGAAGCTCTTCTTTTAAAAGCTCAATAAGAATTGCACATCCAACTCTATCGTCAATTGCTTTGGATTTAATCATACCGCTTCCAAATTCTTCAAAATTGGGAACGTATACTGCTTCATCACCAATAGATATTTTTTCGGATAATTCTTCCAAAGAATCGCACCCAAGGTCGATATACATTTCTTCAATGGGAATACAAACTCCTCTTTCTTCGGGCTTTTGAAGATGAATAGCCTTAGCGCAAATTACACCTAATTCTTTTTGCGTTCCAATTAGTATTCTTTTTCCGCCAACAACTTCTCTTTCAACGCCGCCAATTTCATCACAGTAGGCGTATCCTTCTTCTGTGAGTTTTCGAATCATAAATCCAATTTCGTCCATATGAGCAGAAAGAAGGATTTTTTTACCCGTATCTTTTTTACCTTTTTTGAAAGCGATAAGGTTTCCAACTTTGTCAACCTCATAACTGTCGCAGAAGTCTTTAATTTCATCTATAATAATATCTCTTACTTCGTCTTCCATTCCCGAAGGACCATATGCGTTACAAAGTTTTTTAAGAAGCTCAATATTCATTAGTTTTCACCTCCCAATTTTTGTGCAAGGGCTGCAATAGCTTTTGCGGAGTTTTCAATGTCTAAAAGAGAGCCTATTTCCGCAGGAGTATGCATATTTTTAAGAGGGATAGAAAGAAGAACCGTTGGAACTCCGTCTCTCGAAATTTGAACTACGTGTGCATTTGTGCAAGTATATCCCGCTTCTGCAACAATCTGGTGAGGAATATCGTTTTCTTTTGCCGCATCAATAAGCATTTGTGTAAGCCATCTTGAAGTTGTTGTTGAATAAGAAACAACTCCGCCTTTGTTTATATAGTTTGATTGTCTGATTTTTGGAGTTTCGGGAATTGCACAATGACATACGTCAATAACAACAGCATAATCAGGATCAATAATAAATGCACCTGGGCGAGAACCAACGAAATTTGTTTCTTCTCCTCCGCTGAATAAAACGTAAATATCAACGTCAAGGTCTTTGTCTCTCAAAAGATCAAGCGTATGAAGAATAACGGTGCCGCAAATTCTGTCGTCAAAGGATTTCCCCGTTGCAAGATTTTTTCCAAGACGTTTTGTTTCAACCTTGAAGCCAACGGGAGTTCCTATGGAAACAATTTCCTCCAATTCTTCTTTTGTATAGCCCGTATCAATAGCCATATCCTTTAAAAGAATTTTCTTTTTTCTGTCTTCCGCTGTTTTTAAATGCGGCGGTTTAGAACAAACCACTCCGCTTATTGTTTTTTTGCCGTAGATATAAACCTCTCCGGCAGAAAGAACTCTTGTGTCAACTCCTCCGCAGTTGCTGACTTTAAGGAATCCGCCATCACAAATTTTCGTAACAACCATACCTATTTCGTCAAGATGTGCGTCAAGAAGAAGTTTTTTTGCATTTGGTTTTCCGCAAGGGCGGTAACCGATAAAACTACCCGTTGACGTTGTTCTGACTTCTGTAAAATATCCTTGACAAAGCTCTTTGATTGTGTCGAAAGACATTTCTTCAAAACCTGAAACCGCGGGTGCTTCTGTAAATTTTTTGGCAATTTCAAATAATTCCAAAAGATGTACCTCCTGAGTATAAATTTTATATTATTTTAATTCTTTAACTTTGTTTTTAAAATCTCTTCCGCGTGATACGAAGTTTGGATACATATCAAAACTTGCGGCGGCGGGGGAGAGAATAACCTTATCACCAAAATCAGAAATACGTGATGCGATATCAACAGCTTCTTTCATTGATGATGCTTCGAAAATTTTACCCGAATAATTATTATCAGTTAAAATTTTCTTTATCATTGGTCCCGTTGTGCCCATTGTTATAACTGCCTTTGCTTTTCTTTCAAAAAGCTCTCCTAAGGGTTCGAGAGGGATTTTTTTGTCATATCCTCCCGATATAACAATTAACTTTTCGTCAAATGAGTTTAATGCCGCGGCGGTTCGGGTTGGGCTTGAATCAATGGACGAATTATAATAGGTAACTCCGTTTATCGTGTCAACAAGCTCGATTCTGTGTTCAACACCGCCAAAATTTTTAGCAACGGTTATAATGGCTTCTCTTGAAATGTAAGGGAAAACAGCAGAAATTGCGGCAGTATAATTTGCTTTGTTGTGAATCCCAGGAAGAAGAATATCTTCGTTTTTCAATATTAAGCCATCTTTATTTTTGATTCCCTCAGAATCAAAATAAAAATCATATTTTTGATTCTGACCGAATAAAATCTTGTTTTTTGCTTCAAAGGAGGATGTTGTTTTGTCATCTCCGTTGAGTATAGTTCTTTTTTGAAAGTCGGATATAATTCTCTTTTTTGCATTTATATATTCGTTCATATCTGTATGCCAATCAAGATGATTGGGAGAGATATTAGTGATAATTGAAATATCAGGCTTTTGACTCATCTTCATAAGCTGAAAACTTGAAATTTCTATAACTGCAAAATCAGTTTCTTTTATATCTGAGAGCTTAACGAAAAGATTTTCTCCAATATTTCCTCCTAAATAAACCTTTTTCCCCGAAGTTTCAAGGAGCTTTGCGCAAAGGGTTGACGTTGTTGTTTTACCATCGCTTCCTGTTATACCAATTGTAGTACAAGGACAATGCTTTAAAAACTCTTCAAGCTCTGTTGTTATTAAAACTCCGCTTTCTCTCGCTTTTGTAAATTCAGGTAAATCCGGTCTTAAAGCAGGGGAGAGGAAAATAATATCTTCTTCCATATCTTCAAGATATTTATCACCCTTAATTATTCTCAATCCTTTATTAATCAATTCAGCATCAACTGATAAACTATCTTTTTTATCTCTGAGTGTAACGTCAATTCCTTCTTTAAGGAAAAGCTCAATAATTGGAAGGTTGCTGACACCCGCACCAACGAACCCAATTTTTTTTCCAACGTATAAATCTAAAAATTTTTCCATAAATAACCTTTATTCTAAATTTAATATATCACTTATATTATATATTATTTTTTCGAATAATCAATACAAAAATAACATTTGACAAAATAATTTTTTTATTGTATAATCTATAAATAGGTGAAGTGTCCGACTGCGCCGAGCGGTTGCGCCCGTTATATCGAAAGATTGCGGAGTGAGGAAAGTCCGGGCTCCATAGAGCAGGATAACGGATAACGTCCGCCGAAGGCGACTTCAGGGCTAGTGCAACAGAAATAAACCGCCGCATTATATAATACGGTAAGGATGGAAAGGCAGGGTAAGAGCCTACCGGAATACAGGAGACTGTATTGCCATGTAAACCCTATCCGGAGCAACACCGTATGAGAGCGTTATTGTTTGCTCGACAAGCTCTCAGGTGGCAAAGAGGTTTGCGGTAACGTAAATCCAAGATAGATGACCGCTTAAGACAGAACCCGGCTTATAGACGCAGTCATACTTCACTTTTTGACTTTTTAGTAAACTACCTTAGTTAAATAATATTTTTAATATATAATACGGAGAACAAATATGTGTAATTCTTGTAATTGCTCTAAAAACAAGAGCGATTTGACTTTGCTTGATAATGTACTTAACAAATATGCAAACGTTAAGGGAAGTCTTATAACTATATTACAACAAGCTCAGGAAATATATGGTTATCTTCCAACAGACGTAATTTATTATATTGCTGAAAAAACAGGCTCAACTCCAGCAAAAGTAATGGGAGTTGCAACTTTCTATACCCAGTTCAGATTACAGCCTATTGGCAAATATCTCGTAATGCTTTGTCAGGGAACAGCTTGTCATGTAAACGGTTCTGCAAAAATATTGAAAACTGTTGAAGATGAGCTTAAAATCAAAGACGGAGAAACAACAGAAGATGGTTTATTTACCATAAAAACAGTTGCTTGTCTTGGATGTTGCAGTCTTTCTCCCGTTATGATGATTAACGAAGAAACCTATGGTTCTTTAACGCCCGAAAAGGCTGTGTCTATTTTAAACGAGCTGAAATCCAAGGAGGTTTAAGAAATGAAACTTGTTGTTGGACAAGGAAGCTGTGGTATAGCTGCCGGAGCTTCAAAGGTATTTGATGCAATTTCTGCATATAATGATGGAAAATTTGAGATTGGCATTTCAGGTTGTATTGGAATGTGTTATCTTGAACCTATAGTTGACGTATATCAAAACGATACTCTTATACATAGACTTGTGAAAGTTTCTGAAAAGGATGGCGAAGCAATAGCTAAAGCGGCTTCAACAGGAAATTTTGATTCTGTTTCTTCTTTGTTTATTTCAGAAGAAGATAAATCTTTCCTTTCTCAGCAAACGAGAATTGCCCTTCGCCATTGTGGACTTATTGATCCAACAGATATAAACGCATATATTAAAGTTGACGGTTATTCTGCAATAAAAAAGGTTCTTTCAACAATGTCTCCCGAAGATGTTATTGAAGAAATTAAAGTTTCAGGTCTTGCGGGAAGAGGCGGAGCAGGTTTCCCAACTTGGTTTAAATGGAACGCCGCAAGAAATTCAAAGGGAGAACAGAAATATCTTATTTGTAATGCAGACGAGGGCGATCCTGGTGCATTTATGGATAGAGCTGTAATCGAGAGCGATCCCCACAATTTAATTGAAGGTATGCTCATTGGAGCATATGCGATAGGTGCTTCTGAAGCTGTTGTATATGTCAGAGCTGAATATCCTCTTGCTATAAAGCGTCTTGATGAAGCTATAAAACAAGCAAAAGAAATGGGATTTATAGGAGAAAATATCTTAGGAAGTGGATTCTCTTGCAATATTTCATATAAGGCAGGTGCGGGTGCATTCGTTTGCGGTGAAGAAACTGCTTTAATTGAATCTCTCGAAGGAAAAAGAGGTATGCCAAGATTAAAGCCTCCTTTCCCGGCACAATGTGGATATGATAATCAACCGTCAAATATAAATAACGTAGAAACCTTTGCAAACGTTTCTTGGATTATATCAAACGGTGGAAACGCTTTCTCAGCAATGGGAACAGAAAACAGCAAAGGAACGAAGGTTTTTGCTTTAACGGTAAAAATCAAACGAGGCGGACTTGTTGAAGTTCCAATGGGAAAAACCCTCAGAGACGTTATATATGGAATAGGTGGAGGAATAAAAGGAGATAGACCTTGTAAAGCTGTTCAGATGGGCGGTCCATCGGGCGGATGTATTCCTTATGACCTTTTTGATACTGTTATCGACTATAAAGCTCTTGGTGCAACAGGTGCAATTATGGGCTCAGGCGGTATGGTTGTTATGGACGATAGTACCTGTATGGTTAATATGGCTAAATTTTTCCTTGATTTCACAACGAAAGAGTCTTGCGGAAAATGTGTTCATTGCCGTTTGGGAACAAAACGTATGTATGAAATTTTAACTCGTATTGTTGACGGAAAAGGTGAAGAAGGAGATATAGAGCTTCTTGAAGAGCTTTGCGTATCAATAAAAGACGGTGCTCTTTGCGGATTGGGCCAAACAGCTCCTAACCCTGTTTTAACAACGATTAAATATTTCAGAAATGAATATGAAGCTCATATAAATAATAAAAAATGTCCCGCAAAGGCGTGTTCTGAGCTTCTCTCTTATAATATTGATAAAGAAAAATGTACAGGATGCACTCTTTGTGCTATTAAATGTCCTGTTAAAGCAATTTCAGGCGAAAGGAAATCCCCACAAACAATAGATAATGAAAAATGTATCAAATGCGGAAACTGTTTCTCTGTTTGCCGTTTTGGTGCTGTTTACGTTGATTAGTAGGGGAGATATTTAAATATGATTACAGTTACGATAAACGGAAAGGTTTGCAAAGCGGAAGAAGGTAAAACAATCCTTGAAATAGCTTCTGCAAACGGAATAGAAATACCAACTCTTTGTCATCATAGCAGTGTAAAAAAATACGGTGCTTGTGGTATCTGCTTGGTTGAAGCTGAAAAATCTCCTAAACTTATGAGAGCTTGTTCAACCGTTGCTATGGATGGTCAGATTATCAATACAGAATCTGATAGAGTTATAAGAGCAAGAAAAGTTGCTTTAGAGCTTCTTATGAGCGACCACGATGGAGATTGTAAAGGTCCTTGTTCTTTAAATTGCCCTGCGGGAACAGATTGTCAGGGATACGTTAAGAAAATAGCAGAAGGCGATAATTTTGCAGCTGTTGAAATAATAAAAGAAAAACTTCCTCTTCCCGCATCAATAGGAAGAGTTTGCCCTCATCCTTGCGAAAAGTCTTGTAGAAGAACAAACGTTGAAGAGCCTATTTCTATTGCTTATCTTAAATATTATGCCGCTGATAAGGTTCATTCTGAGGGAAAAAGCGTTGTTGCAGAAAAATCTGCTCAAACGGGAAAAAAAGTTGGAATTATCGGTGGAGGTCCAGCAGGTTTAACTGCCGCATATTTCTTGGCTGCTAAAGGTCATTCAGTTACAATTTGCGATGCAATGCCTAAAATGGGTGGTATGCTAAGATACGGTATTCCTCAATACAGATTGCCCAAAGTAATTCTTGATAAAGAAATTGATGAAATTGCTTCTCTCGGCGTTGAAATGAAAAATAATTTTAAGATTGGACGAGAAACAACTTTTGAGGATTTCTGCAATAAATACGATGCAGTTATCGTTGCTATCGGTGCTTGGAAAAGTATGGGTATCGGTTGCCTTGGCGAAGACCTTGAAGGCGTTTGGGGTGGTATAGATTTCCTCAGAAACGTAAGCCTTGGAATTGATACGAACATTGGAAAGAACGTTGCAGTTGTTGGTGGCGGCAATACCGCTATGGATGCTTGTAGAACTGCTGTCAGACTTGGCGCTGAAAACGTTTACGTTATATACAGAAGAACTGAAAAAGAAATGCCTGCTGAAAAAATTGAAATTGCAGAAGCAAAAGAGGAAGGCGTAACGTTTAAGTTCTTAACAAACCCTGCTGAAATTATCGGCGAAAACGGAAAAGTTACGAAGGTTAAACTTCAAGTTATGGAATTGGGAGAACCTGATGCAAGCGGAAGAAGATCTCCCGTTCCCGTTGAAGGTAAGTTTGAAATACTGGACGTTGATACTGTTATTTCTGCAATCGGTCAGAAAGTAAACGTTGAGGGCTTTGAAGCTCTTGAGCTTAATAAGAGAGGAATAATTTCTGCTGATGAATATACGTTCAGAACGTCAAATCCAAAAGTGTTTGCTGTTGGTGATGCAACAAATAAAGGTGCATCAATCGCAATAGCAGCCATCGGAGAAGCAAACAAAGCGGCTGATGTTGTTGATTCTTTCCTTAAAGGTGATGTTGTTCCTTATGTTGCACCTTATGTTTCCGAAAGAAAGGTTACAAAAGAAATGTTTTCTGAATGCGAGGTTATTCCAAGAGCTGTTATGCCTCACAGGGAT
>JAZNJM010000086.1:0-14538 GCA_045578045.1 Eubacteriales bacterium
TATCACCTTCGTGGAAAATGAATTTTGCTGAATAGCCTTCATTATCCCCTCTTTTGAGCCGTTTATCTGTTTCTTCCTTGAGCTTTTCGGCTAAATTGTTTTCAGAAGGACAGTTTTTTGTTGCGATAAGAAGTTTTCCATTGGCATCGTATATATGTACGCCAATGTTGTCATCGGAAAATTTCGACATATTTTCTTCAAACTGAGATTTATACATATCGCAAATTACTTCTTCGGGAGAGCAATTATGGTTTCCCGTTGCTTCTTCAACGAGAAAAGTATATCCTAAAACAGTGTCGGCAACGTTTTTTGCTGAAAGGGTTATTATAGCGGTATCTGTACTTGTGGAAAACTTCATAAAAATTCCGTAGGTTATAACGGCAAAAAGAAGTATTCCCGCAAGAACTATGAAAGAAAAGGTTAGTATTATACGAGAAGAAATATTTTTAAACATTCTGATACCTCTCAAAAAGACGGGAAAAGAGTTTTAAAAGCTATAAAACAGTGTTTGTTTAGAGCGTGGAAATGACTTTAAAAGCTATAAAACAACGTTTGTTTAGAGCGTGGAAATGACTTTAAAAGCTATAAAACAGTGTTTATTTCGAGTGAGAAAAGGGTTTTAAAAGCTATAAAACAGCGTTTGTTTAGAGTGAGAAAAGGGTTTTAAAAGCTATAAAACAGCGTTTGTTTAGAGCGTGGAAATGACTTTAAAAGCTATAAAACAGCGTTTGTTTAGAGCGTGGAAATGACTTTAAAAGCTATAAAACAACGTCTATTTTACGCAAGAATCAATAAATCTTTTGAAAATAAGTCTTGATTTTTCGTCTGTATCGAAAAGATGTTCGGGGTGCCATTGAAGTCCCAATGCAAAGGAATAGTTTGGAAGCTCTATTGCTTCAATAGTTCCGTCTGGAGCTTTTGCACAAACTCTCCAGCCTTCTGCAACGTTTTTTATTGACTGATGATGCATACTGTTTGTTTCTATTGTTTTTTCTTTAACTATATCATACAAAAGGGAATTTTCAAAAATCTCAACTGTATGAGACGGAACGTTATAAGGAGGCTGTTGACGGTGAACCATCTTTTTTGAAAACTCTATTGGAATATCCTGATAAAGAGTTCCGCCAAACGCAACGTTAAGAGTTTGTATACCTCTGCAAATACCCATTATTGGTTTTCCCAACTCTAAAACACGTTTTGCAAGTGGAATTTCTAATTTATCACGTTCAAGAGAAAAATCTCCGAATCCTTCGTGAACTGTTTCACCGTATTCCCAAGGGGCAACGTCATCGCCGCCTGTGAAAAGAAAACCGTCTGCTATTTCAGCGTAGTGGAGCATAACTTCTTCGTCAAAAGAGAGGTTAAGAAGAATTGGCACACCGCCGATTTTCTGAATTGGATCCATATATCTTCTTCCTATAACGACCGTTGAATCTCCGTATGAGGGTGTAACTGCAATAATTGGCTTTTTCATAATGTTTTTTCCTTATATTTTATTCTGAATATATTTGTTTTCTTTTTTGTTTTTTATCTGTTATGCGGCGGCGTTTATTGTTTTGTTGAAAAAATATTGAAAAATCTTTTTTAAAACCGCAAAAAGTTTTCAAAAATAGTTGAAATATTGGAAAAATAATTGTATAATACTATATAAGTGGAAAAATAACCATTTTTGAAAAAAGCATAAAAACTTATGGAAACATTATATATGTAAATTTGAAAAATTTCAAGTGTTTTAAAGGATTTTTCTTGTGGTTTTTAAAATATTTTTTGTTTTTCCTATTCGTTTGAAAGATTTTGTTAGGTATTTTCTTTTTATCAGACGAAAAAGAAAAAAATAAGGCTGTTTAAGGGTGGTATATGAAAATTATGGCTTTTTCTTGCAGATTTATAATTATGAGTCTTATATTGGCGATTCTTTGCTCTTGTGAGGCTATGGAGGGAATTTATACCTCTGCTCCCTCGGATGAAAGCTCTGAAGCTCAAAGCTCTTCGGCGGGAGACAATTCGGATTTTTCTGAAAGTCCTTCTAAGCCTGACGTTTCAAAAGATAGCTCTGAAAGCTCAGGAATTGGTGAAAATGACGTTCAGCAAGGCGGTGCGGACAACCTTAAAATCAGCGAGGCGATGGCAAATAACGATTGCTTTTGGGCGTTGAACTATGAAGACTGGATTGAGATATATAATCCAACTAATAGGGAAATTTCTCTTTCAGACTACAGAATAAGCGACAACGGGGATGATATTGCAAAATATTCTTTACCTGATATGACCGTTAAAGCAAAGAGCTACGCCGTTATTTCTTGCGATAAATTGGGCTTTTCTTTAAGCAAGATGGGCGAGAGCATTTATCTTTATTGCGTTTCGAAAAATTGTCTTGCTTCAAAGTTAGATTTAGGCGTTAGCGAGAAAAATAAATCGTATACGGAAGACGGGGTTAACAGCTATCCTTCCCCTGCATATCCAAACACGTATGAAGGATACGTTGAATATAGAAAATCTCTTTCGGGAAAACAAAGTCTTATTATAAATGAAATAATTGCTTCAAACTCAACCGTTTACAAGGTAAACAACGCATATTACGATTTAATTGAGCTTAAAAACGTATCAAAAAGCAACATTAACCTTTCAGATTACTATATTTCAGACGATAAAAACGCTCTTCTTACGTATAGACTTCCTGAGGTTACTTTGAAAGCGGGAGAATTTTACGTTATTGCCGCAGACGGAACAGATGTTCCCTTTAAACTTTCAAGCTCTGGGGATTGCGTTTATCTCACATATAAGGACGGAACTCCAAAAGATGCTTTATGCTTTGATTCTTGCCCCGCTGAGATAAGCTATGGAGTTAGCGGAAACGAGCTTGTTTATTTTCAGGCTCCAACCTTTGGAAAAGAAAACGGAAAAGGTGAGGAAGAGCTGACAAAAGCTCCCGTTCCATCTGTTGCGGCGGGAATTTATAATTCTGCGTTTAAGGTTACCTTTTCGGGAGAGGGGGATATGTATTATACTCTTGACGGCTCAGAGCCTTCAAAATCCTCTTTGAAATATAGCGGCGGAATTACTGTTGACAAAAATATTTCAATCAGAATAAAAGCCTATGACGGAAACAAAATTCCAAGCAAAACCGTAACGTGTGCATATTTCATAAACGAAACGTCAAACCTTCCCGTTTTGAAAATCAGCGCAAAGGAAGACGATATCTGGAGCAGTACAACGGGAATTTATGCAAACCCTCATAAAACATGGACAAAAGAAATTAACCTTTCTTTCTTCGTTTCGGGAAAAGAGGAATTTAATATTGATTGCGGTCTTGCTATGTTTGGCTCAACGGGTAGAAATGAAAGTAAAAAGAGCTTTAAAGTTAAATTCCGTGGAAAATACGGAGCTTCAAAGCTGAATTATAAGCTGTTTGAAAACCTTGATATTGATTCTTTCACAGACCTTGTTATAAGGGGCGGTTCTCAGGACTGGTATTTTTCGGGGATTCGAGATGAACTTGCAACGTCTTTGGCACTTTCTGCCGATACAAGTCTTCTCGTTCAGTCATACAGACCTGTTATTCTCTATATAAACGGAGAATATATGGGAATATATTTCATTCGTGAGAGAATAAACGAAGACTTTGTTGCTTCTCATCATAACACTAACCCTTCTGACGTTGCTATTATTCGCTATGGCTATCGTCTCGAGGTTGGAACAGATGAGGACAAGGCGGATTGGGATGCACTTATTAAATTTATTAAGAATAACGATATGAAAAAAGCGGAAAATTATGAATACGTTTGCAAATATCTTGACGTTGAAAGCCTTGCAGATTGGTATATTTTCCGTGGATACGCAGGAGACAGAGATATTGACAACATAAGGTATTACAGAGAAAACAAAAACGCAAAATGGAAGCTCATTTTCTTTGACCTTGATTTAGGCTTTTGGGGAACAAAACAGCCTTTAACAAAAATTACGGGTTCGGCTGATGCATATTCTTCTTACAACGTTCCCATCAGGCGTTTAAAGGTTAATTCTCAGTTTAAACAGCTTTTCTTAAACCGTCTCACTTATCATTCAAACAACACTCTTTCAGACGAATACGTTCTTTCAAGAATTGATGAGCTTGAAAAAATGCTTGAAGAAGATATCCCTGAAAATAATGCGCGTTGGGAACAGGCGTATATAAACGATGGAAAAGGCTCTTATTTTAACTATAAATTCTGGGTTTCACAGCTTAATTATCTTAGAAAAATAGTTAAAAACGGAACTCACAGCCGAATACAGCTTCTTATAGATGATGCGGAAAGCGTTTTCGGTTAATAAATAAAAAACGGATTATATACAAATAAGCGTTGATTTTTGGAATAAAATGTGTTATTCTGCAAATTCGGTAGTATTTACCTATAAAAAATAAAACAGAATCGTAGGTGTTTTTTAAAATGATTACAGAAACAATTTCAGAAACGCAGATTGCCCTCACAGCGTCTGCATCGTCTTCTGCATTGACGCAAACGCTTTTCAGCTTGTCCATTGCAATTTTTGCAGGGCTTCTTATGTCCCGCGTTGTTAAGGTTTTAAAGCTCCCTGCTGTTACGGGGTATCTTATTGCGGGCATTCTCATTGGTCCATATTGTCTTGGACAGCTTAATATACCTGGTATCGGTTTTCTGAATCACGAAGACGTTGTTCACTATAACATTTTAAGTCAGGTTGCTTTAGGCTTTATTGCTTTTGCAATAGGAAACGAATTCAGACTTTCTCAGCTTAAAAAGACGGGTAAAGCCGCAACTGTTATTGCCTTTATTCAGGCTTTGATGGCAACTTTGGTTGTTGATTTAGGACTTATTGCTCTTTATCTTGTTGTGGGAAAGGACGTTATTTCTCTTCCCGTTGCAATAACCTTGGGTGCTATAGCAACGGCAACTGCTCCCGCCGCAACTCTTATGGTTGTTAAGCAATATAAGGCAAAAGGACCTTTAACAAGTATTCTTCTCCCAATAGTTGCTCTTGACGATGCTATCGGTCTCGTTGTTTTTGCTGTTTCGTTTGGTATTGCAAAAACCTTAAATTCAGGGGAATTCAGCCTTGTTTCCGTTGTTCTCAATCCTATAATTGAAGTTGTTGCTTCTATTGTTGTTGGCGTTGTTATGGGATTGCTTTTCACGGCTATGGAAAAATATTTTAAATCAAACAGTAAAAGACTTTGTCTTTCCGTTACCTTTATAATGATGACCGTTGGTATCACTGTTCAGAAATTTGAAATTGCGGGAACGGATATACATATAGGCTTTTCTTCACTTCTCACTTGTATGATTTTGGGAACGGTTTTCTGCAATATATGCGATTTCTCAGAAGAGCTTATGGACAAAACGGACAAATGGACTCAACCTCTTCTCGTCCTCTTCTTCGTATTAAGCGGTGCAGAGCTTGAACTTTCTGTTTTCTCAAGTCTTGCCGTTGTTGGAATTGGCGTTGTTTATATAATAACTCGTTCATTCGGCAAATGCTTCGGTTCGTTCCTCGGCTCAAAAATAATGAAACAAGATAAAAATATCGTTAAATATCTCGGCGTTACACTTCTTCCTCAGGCTGGTGTTGCTTTGGGTATGTCATTACAGGCAGCAAATGAGCTTGGAGCTTCGGGAGAAATTATCAGAAATATTTCCCTTTTCGCAGTTTTGGTTTATGAGCTTGTCGGTCCGCTTCTCACCAAAATTTCCCTCACTAAAGCAGGAGAAATTGTGCCGAAAGAGAGTAAGTAGGCATTAGGCAGTAGGCATTAGGCAGTAGGCATTAGGCATTAGGCATTAGGCAGTAGGCATTAGGCAGTAGAAATTAGGAATTATGAATTATGAATTATGAATTATGAATTACGAATTATGAATTATGAATTATGAATTATGAATTACGAATTGACGTTGTTCGTTTTTCCCTTAGCTTAAAAGATGATTAATTATTTATAATAGCCATTAGTTTCTTCTTTTTTGATACTTTTTCTTCTTTTCAAAGAAGAAAAAAGTATATCCTTGCTCGGAACTAACTAAATATAAAAGTATATCCTTGCTCGAAACTAACTAAATATAAATATAAAAGGAAAACAATTATGGAATTTATGTCTCTTAACACAATTCGCGAAAAGTATCTTGCTTTTTACGAAACGAAAGGTCATTTAAGACTCCCCTCATTTTCCCTTGTACCCCACAATGATAAATCTCTTTTATTGATCAATGCGGGTATGGCTCCTTTGAAGTCATATTTTACGGGTGAATTAACGCCTCCGAGAAAGAGGGTTACAACTTGTCAGAAATGTATTCGTACACCTGATATTGACCGTGTTGGAAAAACTGCAAGACACGGAACGTTTTTTGAAATGCTTGGAAACTTCTCTTTTGGTGATTATTTCAAATCAGAAGCTATTCCGTGGGCATATGAATTTTTAACGAAGGTTATGGAAATTCCCGAAAATCTTCTTTCTGTTTCCGTTTATCTTGACGATGATGAAGCAAGAGATATATGGATAAAAACGGGTATCCCTGAGGAACGTATATATAGAATGGGAAAAGAGGACAACTTCTGGGAAATTGGTTCAGGCCCTTGCGGTCCTTGTTCTGAGATATATTTCGACAGAGGTGAAAAATACGGTTGCGGCAGTCCGGATTGTAAACCGGGTTGCGATTGCGACAGATTCCTTGAAATATGGAATATTGTATTTACACAATTTGACGGAGACGGAAAAGGTAATTATGAAAGACTTGAACACCCCAATATCGATACGGGTATGGGACTTGAAAGACTTGCTTGTGTTATGCAAGACGTAAACAACCTTTTCGAAGTTGACACAATAAGAAACGTTATGCTTAAGGTTTGCGAAATGTCGGGAAGAGAATATACCGCTTCTGCTGATGACCATGACGTTTCTCTCAGAGTTATAACAGACCATATAAGAAGCTCAACATTCCTTATAAGTGATGGCGTTATGCCTTCCAACGAGGGAAGAGGATACGTTCTCAGAAGACTTATCCGCAGAGCTGCAAGACACGGAAGATTGCTTGGTATTAAAGCGGGATTTCTCACAACCCTTTGCGAAACGGTTATAGAAGAAAGCAAAGGCGCATATCCTGAGCTTGAAAGCAAAAAAGAGTTTATAAAGAGCGTTCTTTCCGCAGAAGAAGAAAGATTTGCTAAAACCATAGATCAGGGAATAAACCTCCTTGAAAAAATTATAGACAGCGTTAAGGCTGAAAATAAAACGACAATTTCGGGGGAAGATGCATTTAAACTTTACGATACCTTTGGATTCCCAATGGATATAACGAAAGAAATTGCAGAAGAAAACGGACTTTCCGTTGATGAAGACGGTTTTACCGCCTTTATGAAAGAACAAAAGGAAAGAGCAAGAAACGCAAGAGCTGCCCAGACGGGTGATGCGGGTTGGAGCGATGATTCTGCCGCATTAGTTAGCGGACTTTCTGCAACTAAATTCCTTGGATATGAAACGTTAAATGCAGATAACCTTGAAATACTTTGCATTATAGCGGATAACGAAGCCGTATCTGAAGCAAAGGGAGAAGCTATGCTTATCCTTAATGAAACTCCTTTCTATGCAGAAAGCGGCGGACAGGTTGGAGATACGGGCTTTATTAAAACAGAAAGCGGACTTTTTGCTGTTAAAGATACGAAAAAGGTTTGCGGAGACAAATTTGCTCATATTGGCGAGGTTATCTCCGGAACTGTCTCCCTTGGAAAAGTATCAGCTTCTGTTGATGAAAAGCGTAGAGAAGCAATTATGAGAAACCATTCTTCTGCTCATATGCTTCAAGCGGCTCTTAAAAAGGTTTTGGGCGACCACGTTGAACAATCAGGCTCATACGTTGACGGTGAGCGTGTTCGTTTCGACTTCACCCATAACAAAGGAATGACAAAAGAAGAAATTGCTAAGGTTGAAGAAATGGTAAACGAGTTTATCTTGTCTGCAAAAGAAATAACTTCAACGGAAATGCATATTGATGAAGCTAAAAAGACGGGCGCAACAGCTCTCTTTGGTGAAAAATACGGTGAATTTGTTCGTGTTGTTAAGATGGGCGATTTCTCAACGGAATTTTGCGGAGGAACACATCTTAAAAACAGTGCAGAAGCGGGACTTTTCAAGGTTCTTTCTGAAAGCTCTGTTGCCGCAGGTATAAGAAGAATTGAGGGAACAACGGGTAAAAATATAATAGATAAGCTCAATTCAGACGAAGATACTATTGCAAAAGCAAGAGCTGTTCTTAAAATAACCGGAACAGACGATATTGCAAAGCGTTGCGCTGACCTCTCAGACGAAATTAAGTCGATGAAAAAAGAGCTTGACGCTCTCAAAACAAAGTTGGCTCTTTCTGATGCGTTGTCGGCATTTGAAAATGCGTTGTCTGTTGGTGAATTTAAGGTTTGCACAGCAAAATTTGAAGGCGTTGCAGTTGATACTTTAAGAAACGTTATTGATGACCTCAAAGGAAGAGATTCTTCTTTAGTTGTTGTTTTCGCTTCTGTTATGGGCGAAAAAATAACCTTTGCCGCAGGTTGCGGAAAAGATGCTGTTGCTAAAGGCGCACACGCGGGTAATATTCTCAAACAGGTTTCTGCAATAACAGGCGGAGGCGGTGGAGGCCGTCCCGATTCTGCAACAAGTGGCGGAAAGGATATAACAAAGTTAGACGAAGCCTTGGGTGCTGTTAAAACGATTTTGGGAGGAAAATAATATGTGTATTTTCTGTAAAATAGCCGCAGGAGAAATTCCTTCTTCTAAGGTTTATGAAGATGAGTTTTGTTTCGCTTTCAAGGATATAAATCCTCAGGCTCCCGTTCATATCCTTCTTATTCCAAAAGCTCATATTGAGTCTATGAACGAAATTAACGATGATAACGCTGAAATTATTGGTGAAGTGATGAAGGCAATCCCAAAGGTTGCCTCTCTCATTCCCGAATTGAAAGACGGATACAGAGTTATTTCTAATTGCGGTAAAAACGCAGGTCAAACGGTTTTCCATCTCCATTTTCATATTTTAGGCGGAAAAGAGATGAATGAACATATAATATAGGAGTATTGAATATGACAGATATTAAAGATATAAATCTTTGGGAAAGCGGTAAGCTGAAAATCGATTGGGTTACAAAGTTTACAAGCCTTCTTAATTCTATTGAAGCAGATTATAAAGATTCAAAGCCCTTGGCGGGTAAAAGAGTTGCTTTATCAATTCATCTTGAAGCTAAAACCGCAAGACTTTGTCAGGTTTTAAAGGCTATGGGTGCAGAAATGTACGTAACGGGCTGTAACCCCCTTTCAACTCAGGATGACGTTGCGGCGGCTCTTGCTCACGAGGGAATGAACGTTTTCGGAAAACACGGTGCAACTGCCGAGGAATACGAAAACCATATTTCAGCAGTTATTGCCGCTGAACCTGATATTATAATTGATGATGGCGGCGACCTTATTAACTGTATTCATTCAAAATATCCCCATCTCATTCCAAAGGTTTTAGGCGGTTGTGAGGAAACAACAACGGGTATTCACCGTCTTGAAAATATGGACAGAGACGGAAAACTTATGTTCCCTATGATAACCGTTAATAATGCCAAATGTAAATACCTTTTTGATAACAGATACGGAACAGGTCAATCTGTATGGAACGGAATAAACAGAACGACAAACCTTATTGTTGCAGGTAAAAACGTTGTTGTTGCAGGATACGGTTGGTGTGGAAAAGGCGTTGCAATGCGTGCTAAGGGCTTGGGTGCAGACGTTATTGTAACAGAAATCGATCCTATAAAGGCTATTGAAGCTGTTATGGACGGTTTTAAAGTTATGCCAATGGAAAAAGCCGCTGAAATTGGAGATATTTTCGTAACTGTAACGGGTTGCAGAGATATTATAACAGAAAAATCTTTTATGAAGATGAAAGACGGCGCAATTCTTTGCAATGCGGGACATTTTGACGTTGAGGTTGACGTTAAAGGTTTGAAAGAGCTTTCAATTAAGGCTTTTGAAGCAAGACAAAATATTATGGGTTATACCCTTTCAAATGGCAATACCTTATACGTTATTGCAGAAGGCAGACTTGTTAACCTTGCCTCCGGAGACGGACACCCAGCAGAAATTATGGATATGAGCTTTGCAATTCAAGCTCTTTCTGTTCTCTATCTCGCAACAAACAGAGATAAGATAGCAAATAAGATTGTTCCCGTTCCCGAAGAAATTGATAATGACGTTGCAATGCGTAAGCTGAAATTCCTCGGAATTGAGCTTGACGTTTTAACAGACGAACAGAAAAAATATCTTAATATGTAATAAAAGGAGCTATTTCCAATGAGAGTTACAGAAATTATTGATAAAATCAAAGACGGCGCATATAAAGATACTTTTAAAATGCTTTACCCTCAGAAAACGTATGAAGAAGTCGCAACAAGATATACATATATGCTCAATTCGTATAAGGAATTATACGGAGACGGAGAGGTTTCAATTTTCTCTGCTCCGGGAAGAACAGAGCTTTCGGGCAACCATACAGACCATAACCACGGAAAAGTTCTTGCAGCAGCCGTTGACCTTGATATCGTTGGCGTTGCGGGAAAAAGAGACGATAAAATAATGAGACTTCGCTCCGTTGGATACGAAACGGAAAACGTTGCAAGTCTTGATAATCTGTGCGCCGCAAAGGCTTTAAGAGGAACTTCCGTTGCTCTTATTGAAGGAATTGCAGATTATTTTATTAAAAATGGATACAAAGTAGGCGGTTTTAACGCTTTCACAGAATCTAAGGTTGCAACGGGAAGCGGTCTTTCTTCCTCTGCCGCTTTTGAGGTTATTGTTGGCGGTATTATGAGCGGTCTTTACAACAATGGCGAAATTTCTCCATATGAGCTTGCTGTTGCGGGTAAATATGCAGAAAACGAATTTTTCGGAAAGCCTTGCGGTTTGATGGACCAGATGGCTTCTGCGGTTGGCGGCGTTGTTGGAATTGATTTTGATGAATCTGTAAACGGAAAAGCTCATATTGAAAAGATAGATATAGATTTCAGCAAACACGGATATTCTCTTATTGTTGTTAATGCAGGCGGTAGCCACGCAGACCTTACCCCTGAATATGCCGCAATTCCCGCTGAAATGAAAAGCGTTGCTAAACTCTTTGGAAAAGATACGTTGAGATACGTTAATAAAGATGAATTTTATAAGAATATCGGCTCTATCCGTAAAAAAGTAGGCGACAGAGCAGTTCTTCGTGCAATTCATTTCTTTGATGAAAACGACCGAGTTGATGGACAGAGAGAAGCTCTCAAAAAAGGCGATATTAAAGGATATTTTGAAGGCGTTGAAGCATCGGGCAATTCTTCTGAATATAATCTTCAGAATATTTTCCCTTGCTGTAGCGTTACAGAACGTTCAATTTCCCTCGCTTTAACAATGGCGAAAAAAGCGGGTGCAGCTGCTGTTCGTGTTCACGGAGGCGGTTTTGCAGGTACAATTCAGGCGTACGTTCCAACAGAGAAAAAAGACAGCTTCGTTAAATATATGGAAAATTGCTTCGGGGAAGACTGCTGTTTCGTTCTCAGCATACGTCCTTGCGGATTCTATACGGTGATTGAATAATGAAGGTTTGCGAATTTTTTAAATTGTTAAAGGACGATATAAAAGAAGACCTTAAAGAAGAAAGCCGTGAATGGAAAGAGGCAATAGATGAGCTTATAGAGCTTATTTTGAACTCTTTAAAAAAAGAAAAAAGACGTTTTAAAAAAGCTGTTTCTCAAACAAAGCTGATTCGTGAGGTGGAGGACACCCTTGACGCATATATGAAACGCGATCCCGCCGCAAAAAGTAAACTTGAGGTTTTGCTTTTATATCCTGGTGTTCACGCTATTTTAGCCCATAGAATCGCCCATAAGCTATATAAAAAAGGGTATAATTTTACAGCTCGTGCTATTTCTCAGATTTCAAGATTATATACGGGTATTGAAATTCACCCTGGAGCAACTATCGGAAAACGATTCGTTATCGACCACGGAATGGGCGTTGTTATTGGTGAAACTGCAATAATCGGAGATGACGTTCTCGTTTATCAGGGCGTAACTCTCGGCGGTTCGGGTAAAGAAAAGAAAAAACGCCACCCCACAATTGAAAACGGAGTTATGGTCGGTTGCGGTGCTAAGGTTCTCGGTTCGTTTACCGTTGGAGAGGGCTCTCGCGTTGCTTCAAATGCGGTTGTTTTAAATGAAATTCCAAAAGAGGCAACTGCTGTTGGTATTCCTGCAAAGGTTGTTCGTATAAAAGGCGAAAAGCCTGAGGAAACCCTCGATCACGTTCATATTCCCGATCCTATTTCCGCAGAGCTTGATAAGCTCAGAACACGTATCGACCAATTGGAAAAGGCTTTGAATATGGCAAATAGCGAACTAAAAACCGAAAAGGTAAACGATTCGGCAGTGAGCGATAAACCCAAAACTGAACAGGTAAACGATTCAGCGTTAAGTGATAAACCTAAAACTGAAAAGGTAAATTGATTTATTAGAATTTAATGTAAATAAAAGGGTGTAACCAATAAAACGGTTGCACCCTTTTTCTTAAAAGTTGTAATTTTTTATCGTTTCAATAAAATCTTTGAGCATATTGAGTTGGTTTTTGCTCATTGGTTCAACGTCTGATTTTATTGTGCTTAAAAATATATTAATGTTATCTTCTTCAAAATCCTTTGCAAACGTATCAATAGGAACGTTTAATACTTTTGCTATTTTATATATCATTGTGAATGTGCATCGTGATATCCTTGCCTTTTATGATTGAAAGCATAAAATACAAAGTGTGTAGTTTTTTTGAATCTCAATGGCGAAGAACGTTTTTTCTTTGTTATTTTTGTATTTTGGGGTTGTCTGTTATCCCCAAAATGTAATCAACTGATACGCCATAGAAATTCGATAATCTTATTAATATATCGGTTGGAATATCTCGCTGTCCCAACTCATAATTACTATAAACCTGTTGAGAACAATTCAGTATCGTTGCAAGTTTCTTTTGAGTTAAATCGCTGTCCTCACGTAAACTTCGGATTCTTCTGTATATCATATATACCTCATTGTGTTCAGTTATTAAAAAAATTATACCAAACGAAAAAAACGGTACTGACTTTTACCGCAAAATGCAGTATAATGTTTTTGCAATAACAAAAAAGAAGTTTACTATGAAATCAAACAATAAATATTGTCAAAAATGTGGAGCAGAAATTTTGGATGCACCCTTTTTGTTAAAAGTTGTATTTTTTTATCGTTTCAATAAAATCTTTGATCATATTGAGTTGGTTTTTGCTCATTGGTTCAACGTCTGATTTTATTGTGTTTAAAAATATATTAATGTTATCTTCTTCAAAATCCTTTGCAAACGTATCAATAGGAACGTTTAACACTTTTGCTATTTTATATATCATTGTGAAATGCGTATCGTGATATCCTTGCTCTATTCTTGAAATATGTTTTTGGGAAATACCCAATTTCTCTGATAGCTGTTCTTGTGTAAGCCCAGCCTTTTGTCTACATTCTTGTATTCTTTTTCCAACGTTTTTTGTTATTTGTTCTTTTTCAATTTTATTCATTTTAACAAATCCATAGTTATTTTCGTGTTGGTTTAACGTTTGAATCAGGGGATATTATTCCTTCAATCTTTCCGTTTGGTTCTTCAAATTCTTTTATGCTTTCTCGAATTAAAACAAGAACGTGGCTGTTAACGCTTCTTCCCTCGTAATCTGCAACAAAGGAAAGTTTATTTAACATTTCTTCTTCAATTCTGATTGAAACACTTTTAATAGCCAATCACTCAAAAATAAATATATTGTATATTTATGAAATTTACAAAGCTGTTTTTATCTGCTTAATAATTATATTATTTTGTAAGCATAGAAAATTTATTATATTGTTAGTTTTTTCGGTAAATTACTTGTTTCTTAATATAGATTTTGTTGTTTTGATAACTTCAAAAATAGACTTTATTTCTTCGGGAGTACAGTCTGCAAGTATATTATCAATCATTTTTACAGAAACGTGTGTGTTTTTAACTAAACTACCAAATGCTATTTCGTCCAACGTAACTCCAAGGGCGTTTGCAATATTTATCATTGTGGGTAAACTGAGCTTTGTTGCCGCTCGTTCAATGTGCGAAATGTTAGACGGTTCTATTCCAGATTTTTCCGCAAGTTTGGCTTGTGTCCAATTTTTTGCAATGCGAAACTCTTTTATTCGTTTTCCAATGGATATATAATCAATTTCCATAATTTTCACCCCCATAATTTTTATAACTATATTGTATATCCTATTAGGATGTGATAAAATAACGCATATATCCTATTAGGACTTAAAATAAATTTTTTTATTTAATTATTTGTAAAGGGGAAAAAGTCTGAAAAATAAGACATTTGAGAGAAAGTAAAAAAGAGCGCAAAAAGGCAAGGCACCCGAAAAAGTGTCTTTAAGGATATTTACAAACAGGAAGAAATGTGGTACAATTTATGTGGTGCAGGGCGTCACGATATAGCC
>JAZNJM010000087.1:0-13035 GCA_045578045.1 Eubacteriales bacterium
CGTCGGGATATTCTGCAAAAACAATTCATAGATTATTGCAGCCCGAATATAACGAAGACGGAAAACTTGTTTTTTCCAAAAATGAAAGAGATCCTATTTCATCAAAAGCAATAATTATTGATGAAATGTCAATGGTTGATGCTGTTTTAATGAAAGCACTTCTTGCTGCAATAAAACCAGGTTCATATCTTGTAATGATAGGAGACGTTGACCAGCTTCCACCTGTTGGAGCAGGTAAGGTTCTTGAAGATATAATTTCTTCAAAAACAGTTCCTGTAATATGCCTTAATGAGATTTTCCGACAAGCAAAAGAAAGTAAAATCGTACTGAATGCTCATAAAATTAATAATGGAGAAGATTTGATTTTTTCTAATGAAAAATCAGATTTCTATTTTTTAGATTGTAACAGAGAAAACGATGTTGCGAAAAACATTGTTGATCTTGCTTCAAAACGGATTCCACAAGCGTTTGGACTTGATGCGTATGAACATATACAAGTTATCACACCAACAAGAAAAACTTCTTTAGGAACAAAATCTTTAAATTCTCTTCTTCAAGAAAAACTTAATCCTAAATCTGTAAGAAAAAGAGAATATGAGTTCAGAGGAACTATATTCAGAGAAGGCGATCGTATTATGCAAACAAGAAATAATTATGATCTTCCGTGGACTAAGGATGATGAAGAAGGAGAAGGGATATTTAATGGTGATATGGGGAGAATTTTAAATATATTCGTTGATGAGGAATATATGGAAATTGATTTCGAGGGAAAACGTGTTAATTATGATTTTCCTTATCTTGATGATATTGTTCATTCATATGCAATAACAGTCCATAAAAGTCAGGGAAGCGAATATCCTGTTGTTGTTATGCCTTCGTGGAGCTTTCAACCTGCTTTAATGAATAGAAAACTTTTATATACCGCTGTAACGAGGGCAAAGAAAATGGTTGTTATTGTTGGAATGAAGCAAAATCTAAAAAAGATGGTTGATAATAAGAGAGTTTCTAAAAGATATACAGCTTTGAAATTTCTTTTAAAGGATGAAATAATTTTATAAAAATCAGAGAGATAGACGAATGAATAATATTGCGAGAGACAGAGACGGAAACCAAGTTATTAAAGTTGTTTCTGGTGAAAAGGTTTTAGGATATTTATATAATACAAAAACGGGAAGGACTATTTTAAAAATTATAACCAAACGCTCCGTTTCGAAAGTTACAGGAAAAATTCTTAACAGTAGAGTATCTAAAATTGGTATAAAGAAATTTGTTAGAAAGAATAAAATTAACGTTGATGAATACGAAGAAAGAAAGTATCTGTCTTATAACGATTTCTTTACAAGAAAAATTAAGCCGGGAAAAAGAATAATATGTATGAATAAGCGTGTTTTGATAAGTCCAAGTGATGGAAAACTTATGGTTTATCCAATTGAGAAAAACAGCGTTTTTCATATAAAAGATTCTGCATATACAGTTGCTGATTTGATAGAAAATGAATCTCTTGCAAATGAATTTATGGGTGGGCTCTGCTTGATTTTCAGATTAAGCGTTGATGACTACCATAGATATTGTTATTTTGATTGGTGCAGTAAATCAGAAAACGTTTTTATTAAAGGAGTTTTACATACTGTAAACCCAATTGTACTTGATAAATATAACGTTTATAAGAAAAATTGCCGTGAATATACTGTTTTACAAACAGAAAATTTTGATAAAGCGGTTCAAATTGAAGTTGGAGCTATGCTTGTTGGAAAAATTAAAAATCTCCATTCCAAAGGGAGCTTTTCAAGAGGAGAAGAAAAGGGAATGTTTGAATTTGGAGGTTCGACTATAGTTCTGCTTTTAAAGAAAGACGTTGCTAAAATTGATGATGATATAATTCAAAATTCAAAAGAAAACGTTGAAACTATTGTTAAAATGGGAGAACGAATTGGTTCTTCAATAAATAATAAAATAAATTAGGGGAAAAATATGATTTACAGAGAAATAACGGTTCATACAACTTCTGAGGCATCTGAAATTATACAAGGAATTTTTTTAGCTGCTGATATTTCGTTATATACGGTTGAAGATCCTGAAGATTTTAAAGACCTTCTTGAGAACAAATTTATCCCATTTGACTATATCGATGATTCTTTAATGAAAAGAGCCGAGGGGGAAACCTTAATAAAAGCCTATATTGAAGAAGGAATTCAAGGTGATGAAAGAATTTCAAATTTGAAAAGTCTTGTTGAAAAATATAAATCATCTTGTGATATAGATGCTGGAACATTAGAAATTGATATAAAAACTCTTGACGATGAAGATTGGGCTAATAATTGGAAACAGTATTTTCATCCCTTAATTATTGGTGAAAAATTTATTGTTAAACCAACGTGGGAAGAATGTGAGCCAGACGGACGGTATGTTATAGAAATTGATCCCGAATCTTCTTTCGGAACAGGACAGCACGAAACAACTTCCCTTTGTCTTGAAGCTATCGAAACTGTCGATGTAAATAATAAAAATATTCTTGATATGGGTTGTGGAAGTGGGATTTTAGGAATCGGAGCTTCCATGCTTGGAGCAAAATCCGTTGTTGCTGTTGATATTGAAGAAAATTCTGCAAGAATTGCAACGGAAAACGCAAAGAAAAACAATGTTTTCAGCGATTCGTTTAAGGTATATTGGGGAAACGTTCTTGATGGCGGTGAGTTTAAAGAACTAATTTTGCCAACAAAAAAGGTTTATGACGTTGTTTTAATAAACATCGTTGCAGATATTGTTGTTGAAATGCTTCCTATGATTTCAGAATCTTTGATTGGAACAATTATTTGTTCGGGAATTATTTCAGAAAGAAAAGAAAAAGTACTTGATGCATTGAAAAAATATAATTTCAGTATCAAAGAAATAAAAACAAAAAATGATTGGGTTTGTGTTGTTGCAACAAACGATAAATAGAAGATAAATATATAATATATAAATCTTTATAGTTTAGATTAGGTTTAATAATGAATAAAAAGAGCGTTTTTGAAGAAATAAATGAATTAGTTAACTTCCTTAATTATCACTCAAAAAAGTATTATGAAGAAGATTCGCCTGAAATTGAAGATAGCGAATATGATTCAGCGTTCAGACGATTGCAAGAGTTAGAAAAAGAAAATGAAGAATACGTTTTACCAAATTCGCCAACGCATAGAATTGGCGGTAAGGTTTCTTCTCGTTTTGAGAAAGTTAAACACGAATTTCCTATGGATAGTATTTCAGACGTTTTTTCTTTTGATGAGCTTGAAGCATTTGATTCAAGAATAAAAGAAACTTTCCCCAATGCTGAATATGTTGTTGAATATAAAATTGATGGTTTATCTGTTTCTCTTGAATATGAAAAAGGTATATTTGTAAGAGGCTCAACAAGAGGAGACGGAGATTATGGAGAAGATGTAACAAACAATTTAAAAACTATTATTTCTCTTCCTCTTAAAATAGATACCAATATAGACCGACTCGTTGTTAGAGGTGAGGTTTATATGTCTAAAGAAAATTTTGCATATCTTAATAAAATAAGAGAAGAAAACGGAGAAAAAACTTTTGCAAACCCAAGAAATGCGGCAGCAGGTTCGCTGAGACAGCTTGATTCTTCAATTTGTTCTTCAAGAAAATTAGACCTTTTTGTATTTAATCTTCAATATTCTTCTGAAAAAGTATCTTCAACTCATAAAGAATCTTTAGATTTTCTTGAAAAGTTAGGATTTAAAGTTTCTCCCGAAAGAGAAGTTTTTAAAAATATTTTTGATGTTGAAAATAAGATTTCTGAACTTGGTCAGCTTCGAAAATCATTTGTTTCTGATGTAGACGGAGCTGTTATTAAAGTAAACTCTTTTCAGATGAGAGAAGATTTAGGAGCAACAATCTCATCTCCTCGTTGGGCTGTTGCTTTTAAATATCCACCGGAGACAGCAGAAACTATTCTGAATTCTATAGTAATTAAGGTTGGAAGAACAGGCGTATTAACTCCCAATGCTGAATTTGATACAGTTCAACTTGCGGGAACGAAAGTATCAAGAGCAACTCTTCATAATATTGACTTTATAACTCAGAAAGATATAAGAATTGGTGATACAATTATAGTTAGAAAAGCGGGAGATATTATTCCTGAGGTTGTTGGTGTTAACCTGAGCAAACGTCTTGCTTCTTCTGAACGATATGTTATGCCTTTAATTTGTCCTGCTTGTAATAAGGAAGTTTATAGAGAAAACGGAGAAGCAGCAATTAGATGTATAAACAATCGTTGCCCAGCTCAGCTTCATAGAAATATTTGTCATTTTGCTTCAAGAAATGCTATGAACATAGAGTCGTTAGGGGAGAGCGTAGTTTATTTGCTTCTTGAAAATAATCTTATTAAAGACGTTTCAGATTTGTATAATCTGAAAGTTGAAGATATTGCTCCTCTTGAACGAATGGGTGAAAAAAGTGCTTATAATCTCGTTTCAGCTATTCAAAAATCAAAAGAGGCAGGTCTCGGAAAATTAATATTTGCTCTTGGGATAAGACATATTGGCGAAAAAGCAGCGGTTGGACTTGCGGCTTTTTATGGTGATATGGATTCATTAATTAATGCAGATGTAGAGAGCTTGTGTCAAGTTGAAGATATTGGAATAAAGAGTGCGGAAAGCATTAAGAATTTCTTTAACAATGATGATAATATTGCTTTAATTGAGAGACTAAAAGATTCAGGCGTTAATACAACCTATGAAAAAGAGATAAGTAGTAATGTTTTTGAAGGACTTACAATAGTTATAACGGGAACTCTTCCAACGTTAAAAAGAACAGAAGCAGAAGAGTTAGTTGTAAAAAATGGCGGAAAATGTGCTTCGTCCGTTTCAAAGAAAACGTCTTTTGTTCTTTGTGGCGAAGCCGCTGGAAGTAAATTAACAAAAGCCGAATCCCTTGGAATACCCGTAATTGATGAAAAAGAGTTTTTTAAACGTCTTGGAATTATATGAAAATTTGAGGTATATATGTATAATACGTTTATATGGGATTTTGATGGAACTATTTTCGATAGTTATCCTCATATAGCAGCGTCTATGTATAAAATGGCAAAAATACACGGAATTGAAGGTACATTACAGGAAATGAGAGATGCTCTTGAAATTGATTATTCAACTGCATATAAGGTTTTTTCCTTAACGGATGAACAAATAAAAGAATTTCGTGGATATGAGCTTGAATATGATTTTGAACCTAAAGCAGTTCCTTTCGATAAAACAGAAGAGGTATTAAAAACTGTTGTTGATTTTGGATATAAAAATTATATTTACACACACAGAGCAAAAGAATCAACTTTTTACTATCTTGAAAAATATGATTTAATGAAATATTTTTCAGGATTTATAACGTCTGATGATAAATTTCCTTTAAAACCTGCTCCGACAGCTCTTCTTTCCCTTTCAGAAAAGTTTAACATTGATAAGAGTAAAGCTATAATGGTTGGAGACAGAGAAATTGACGTTAAAGCTGGTGTTAATGCTGGTATGGAAGGATGTCTTATATCAAAAAAAGCAAAAGAATCTTGTGCGAAATATATTTTTACTGATATTGGAGATATTCTTAGTATTATTAAGTAAAATATTTAAAAAGTGCTTTGACTTGTTTGAACTTACAACAAAAAAGTTAGACCAAATAATCTTACTTTTTAAGTCGGTTCAACTTTCAGCACTTTTTTACTTTTTCATAATGTATAAATAATTTCTTTTTTGATTTATAACTTTTTTAATAATCAATTTAGTATATATAATATTTTATGTTGCAACAAGAAAATCCTTGTAAATATCTAATTTTTTAAAAATGTGGTATTTACTTATTTAAAAATATATGATATAATAGCATAAATGAAATAGTTTAGGGAGTATTTTCTTGTTTGGATATATAAAGGTTCATTCTCCTCAGCTGAGGGTATGGGAAAAAGAGCTATACGAAAACGTATATTGCGGACTATGTAAACACGGCGGTAAAAGAACAACAAGGCTTTCAAGATTTTTATTAAGCTATGATTTTGTTTCTCTCGCTGTTGCAAGAATGGCTTTATTAGGTGATGAAATAAAAATAGAGAAATCTTTTTGTCCGTATTTTCCAAAAAAAAAGAATATAATTGCTTCAAATTCTTCAATAGAATATTCATCCGATGCTTTTATTATTCTGATATATTATAAGCTGCTTGATGATAAAAATGATTCCAAGGGCATAAAGCGTTTTTTTTCTCTTTTTCCACCATATTTAGTTTTAAGGGAAGCAAAAAAAGCAGAAGAAAGACAGCCTCATCTTTCTGAAGTTATAAAAAGCGAAATAGAAAATCTTTCTCTTAAAGAAAAAGAAAATTGTTCGTCTATTGATTCCGTTGCAGATTGTTTTGCAAGTTTACTTGCTGAAATATTGAAATATGAAATAGAGGGTGAAAATAAAAGAATTGCCCACGAAATTGGATATCATATAGGAAGATATATATATATTATTGATGCCCTTGATGATTTTGAAAAAGATGTTGAAAAGGGCAACTATAATCCTTTGGTTAATATATATTCAAACGTAGATAACTTAAAAGAGTCATTAAACGATATCGTTATAACCTTGAAAGCAAGTATGAACAGAGTTCATTCTGCTGTTGAGCTTATTGATAATGATAATTTTACAGGAATTCTTGAAAATCTTTCTACATACGGTTCTGAATCTGTTATAAATGATGTTATAAAGAAGTTTAAAGAGTAATTATTGCTTTAGTAAAACAAAATATATTTTAGGAAATTAGGTTTAATAATGGAAAATCCCTATAAAATTTTAGGTGTCTCTCCTGATGCAACAGATGCTGAAATAAAAAAAGCATATAGAGAATTAGCAAAAAAATATCATCCTGATAATTATGTGAATAATCCTCTTTCTGACCTTGCATCAGAAAAAATGAAAAAAATAAATCAGGCTTATGACGAGATAATGAAAATCCGTTCAAATAAAAATACGTCTTCTCAATCTGGATATGGAACAAATAGCTATAATACTCAAAATAGCTATAACACCCAAAGAAGTGAGATAGAATTAAGAATAAGAAAGCTATTGCACGAGGGACGAAACAGTGAAGCTGAGGTTTTACTTGATAGAATTCTTCCCGAAGAAAGAAAAGCTGAATGGAATTTTTTGAAAGCTAACGTTTGTTACAGAAAAGGTTGGTTGTTTGAGGCGAGAAAGTATTCTGAAATAGCTGTTCGTATGGAGCCTGATAACGTTGAGTATCTTTCTTTTTACAGCAGCATAAATTCAATGTCTGCCAATACAAACACACAAAGCTGTACAACTTGCGACCTATGTAAAGCGTTGATATGTTTAAATTGTCTTTGCAGAGGATGCAGATAATAAATAATTCAAGATGAGAAATAATAATACAAAGATAGTTTCTTTTTGCGGAATAATTTCTGCTTTGTCAATTTTCCTTATATTTTTGGGAACTCTTATAGATATCCTTGATTTAACATCTGTTGCAGCCTCGTCTTTTTTAGCTTATATTGTTATTAATACATATGGATATAAATGGGGCTTTGCTTTGTTTTCAACTGTTTCTTTGGTAACGTTATGTTTTTTCCCTGGAAAGTTTGCACCATTGATATATATTCTTTTTGGATTTTATCCTTTTATTAAAAAGCTAATTGAAAAACTATTCAAGTCTGAAGCTATTCGATGGATAATAAAGTTAATTCTTTTTAACCTTATTTTTTCCGTTTTTCTCTTTTTCGCAAAAGAATTGTTATTTACAGAGGATATTTTAGAAAATAGTGCTTTTATATGGTATTCCTTGGCTTTTGCTTTCGTTAATATATACGTTGTTCTTTTTGATATAGTATGCAGTCGATTGATTATTAAATATAAATCTTTATTTCTTCGTTTTTTTGATTGAATGGAGTTTTTGATGATAAAAAATGCTTATAAAAAATTATCAAATGTTTTAAAAAAATATAGTATAATATCTTTGCTTATAACCGCTTGTATTTCTTTACTTGTGTTAATTGTTTCGTTTTCTTTTTTGGCGTTTGCTTTGGTTTTGGGATTTGGAATAATTACAACGTTGTTTTTCATTCTTCTTGATTATATCAAGTCTAAGTGTGATAATTCGAGAGTAAGAATCACGACTGTTGTTATTGCTATTCTTGTAATTTTTTCTTCGTCTGCTTTTTTTATTTTTAAAACCAATAATGAAAAAAGTCTGTATTCAGTTTTTTCAAGACAAATAAAAGTTGATAATTCAGAAAAACTTTTAAAAATGAAAAATGACCAGAATATAATCTTGACTGTCGATTCAGAAACTGTTTTTGAAACAAAATATATTGTTGAAAAAGTTATTTCTGAAAAAGGGAGTGAAGACGATACGAGCAACGTTTGGGATGGCGATGAATGGATTGACAGCGTAATAACAGACAGAATAGTTTTATATTACTATTGTGTTTTTAAGTTGGACGATAAATATTTTGTTGCAAAACTTGCTCCTGAAATTTTTGAACAGATTAATAAACAAGATGGAAAAGTTACAATAAATTGCCTTGCATTAAAACCTGAAAAATCAGATTTAAGCGTTTGTAATGCAATTTGTGATGATATATCAACTGTAATATATCCCGTTGACCATTTTGAAGGAGAGGGCGATAAAGATTTTTATGAAGACCTTGAAAAAGTTGTTGGAGAGAAATCTGTTATTGCTGTTGCTGATACTACGAATTTATTAAAAGACAGAGTTCATATTGCCGCTTCGTTTATAATTTTTATCTCAAGTGCAATTTACGTTTTCCTCAGTATAGTATTTTCTTCATCAAAGGTTGAGAAACAAAAAAATTGAAGTTTTATTGGAGAAAAATAAGTGAATATACAACATTTAAAATATGCCTTGGAAGTTGCAAAAGCAAGTTCTTTAAGTAAAGCGGCAGAAAATCTCTTTATCGGACAGCCAAATTTAAGCAGAGCAATAAAAGAATTGGAAAATTCTATTGGAATTACAATTTTTGAAAGAAGTGCGAAAGGGGTTACTGTAACTCAGGAGGGAGAAGAGTTTCTTGTATATGCAAAAGAGATTCTTGACCATATTGATGACGTTGAAATAATGTTTAAAAACAGAGGGATAAAAAAACAAACCTTATCTATTTCTGTTCCGCGTTCAACGTATATTTCACACGCTTTTGCAAGGTTTGCTAACAAAATAAACAGAGATAATACCGTTGAAATTTTATATAAAGAAACAAATGCATATCGTGCAATAAACAATATTCTTAATTCAAATTATAAGCTGGGCATAATTCGTTATGCGGAGATGTATGATAATAACTTTAAAACAATGCTTGATGAAAAAGGGCTTGAATATGAAACCGTTGCTGAATTTACGTGTGTTCTCGTTATGCATAAGACTCATCCACTTGCTGAAAAGGAAAATATAACTTTTGCAGACTTAACGCCCTATATTCAGATTGCACATTCAGATACATATGTTCCTTCTATTCCGTATTCTGAAATGCAAAAAATAGAGCTTCCCGAAGAAGTTGATAAAAGAATATTCGTTTTTGAACGTGCGAGTCAGTTGGATTTACTAACCACTGTTGAGGGAACGTTTATGTGGGTTTCGCCCTTTCCAAAAGCTATTTTGGAAAGATATGGACTTGTTCATAGAATATGCAATGAAAATAAAAAAATATATAAAGACGTTCTTGTCTTCCGAAAAGGTTATAAATTAAGCACCTTTGAACGCTCATTCTTAAATGAGATACTTCAAACAAAAGAGGACGAATTTTCGGGTTTATCTATAAATACTTTCAAATAAATAAATTTATTCATAAACTAAAATCCTTTGTTTTTGTGTAAAATCAACAAAAATAAAGGATTTTTTTTGTTTATTTTTAAACGATAAAGTTATATCGATAAAAGCATATCGATATATAAAAAACGATATAACACATTTTGTGATTTTTTGGTATAATAATCGACAGAGGATAGAATAACAAGGAGGTGTTGAAGTGCCCAAAGCATTCACAAACGGTATGCTCGAAAGACTTCCGTTATATTTAAACTATTTAAAAGCACTTCCCGAAGATGCACCAAAAAATATTTCAGCAACGTCTATAGCCCGTGCTTTAAATATGGGAGATGTTAACGTTAGAAAAGATCTTGCCGCTATAAGTGGTTCGGGAAAACCTAAAATTGGATACATAGTTTCAGAATTAATTGATGAAATTGAAACTAATCTCGGTTATAAGGAAAACCGTGGTACTGTTATAGTTGGTGCCGGAAGACTCGGAAGAGCACTTCTTGACTATTCGGGCTTTCTTGAATATGGAATTAATATTCTTGCCGCTTTTGATATAGACGAAAGTTTATGCGGCGAAACGCCAAGCGGAAAAAAAATATTTCCCTTGAAACAGCTTGAAGATTTTTGTGAAGAGCATAAGGTACAAATAGGAATAATAACAGTTCCCGCCACAAACGCACAAAGTGTTTGTGATTTGATGGTAGAATGTGGAATTAATGCTATTTGGAATTTCGCTCCAACTCATCTTAATGTTAGGAAAAATATTTTAGTGCAAAATGAAAATATGGCTTCTTCTCTTGCCATATTATCAACACATCTTAAATGGAAATAATATACTTATATATATCAGGAGATTAAAAATGGAAACAAATAATTACACCATAGTTGACAGCGTAGAAACTCTTAAAGAAAAAATCAAACAAGTTAAAGAGGCTCAAAGAATTTTTTCAACCTATTCTCAGGAACAAGTTGATAAAATCTTTTTTGCTGCGGCAAGTGCTGCCAATAAAATGAGAATCCCTCTTGCAAAAGATGCAGTTTCAGAAACGGGTATGGGACTTGTTGAAGATAAGGTTATTAAAAATCATTATGCATCAGAGTATATTTATAATGCATATAAAAACGTTAAAACTTGCGGAGTTATTGAAGAAGATAAATCATATGGCATAAAGAAAATTGCAGAGCCTATTGGTCTCGTTGCAGCTGTTATTCCAACAACAAACCCAACTTCAACAGCAATTTTTAAATGTTTGCTTTGTTTGAAAACAAGAAACGGAATAATTATAAGCCCACACCCAAGAGCAAAAAAATGTACGATTGATGCTGCAAAAATTGTTCTTGAAGCTGCTGTTGCTGCCGGTGCACCAGAGGGAATAATCGGTTGGATTGACGTTCCAACTCTCGATATGACGAATATGATAATGAAAGAAGCAGATATCATTCTTGCAACAGGTGGTCCTGGAATGGTTAAAGCTGCATATTCAAGCGGTAAACCCGCTGTTGGCGTTGGTGCTGGAAATACTCCTGCAATAATTGATGAATCCGCGGACATTCTTCTGGCTGTTAACTCTGTAATTCATTCAAAAACCTTTGATAACGGAATGATTTGTGCTTCTGAACAGTCTGTTATCGTTCATAAAAATATATATAATGACGTTAAAAAAGAATTCACGCAAAGAGGATGCTATTTCCTTAAAGGCGATGAAGTTCAAAAAGTACGCGATGTTGTATTTATAAACGGAGCATTGAATGCAAAAATTGTTGGACAGAGTGCTTATAAAATCGCTTCTCTTGCGGGTGTTGAAGTTCCTGAAACTGCTAAAGTGCTTATTGGTGAAGTTGAAAGCGTTGAGCTTTCAGAAGTTTTTGCCCACGAAAAGCTCTCTCCAGTTCTTGCAATGTATAAAGCAAAGGATTTTGAAGAAGCAGTTTCCAAGGCTGAACGTCTTTCTTTGGATGGCGGTCCTGGTCATACAGCATCTATATTTATAAACACGTCAACCGAAAAAGAGAAACTTGAATATTTCACAGAAAAAATGAAAACTTGCAGAATAGTTGTAAACACTCCCGCCTCCCAAGGTGGTATCGGAGACCTTTATAACTTCAAACTCGCTCCTTCCTTAACGTTAGGATGCGGCTCTTGGGGCGGAAACTCTGTAAGTGAAAACGTTGGAGTAAAACATCTTATCAATATTAAAACCGTTGCAGAAAGGAGAGAAAATATGCTTTGGTTCAGAACTCCTGAAAAAGTGTATATTAAGAAAGGCTGTTTGCCCGTTGCTCTTGATGAACTTAAAAACGTTATGGGCAAAAAGAAGGTATTTATAGTAACAGACTCTTTCCTTTATAAAAACGGTTTCACAAAACCAATAACACAAAAACTTGATGAAATGGGTATTGTTCATACAACTTTCTTTAACGTTGAACCCGATCCAACTCTTGCTTGTGCAAAAGAAGGTGCAAAGTTAATGCAAGAATTCCAACCTGATTGTATTATAGCAATGGGCGGTGGATCTGCTATGGACGCAGGTAAAATTATGTGGGTTCTTTATGAACATCCAGAAGCCGATTTTATGGATATGGCAATGCGTTTTGTTGATATTCGTAAGCGTGTTTATACTTTCCCCAAAAAGGGCGAAAAAGCATATTTTATTGCAGTTCCAACATCAGCAGGAACTGGCTCAGAAGTAACTCCTTTTGCGGTTATTACTGATGAAAAAACAGGAATTAAATATCCTCTTGCAGACTATGAGCTTATGCCCAATATGGCAATTATTGATACAGACCTTCATATGTCTGCTCCAAGAGGCTTGACAGCAGCTTCTGGTATTGATGCTGTTACTCACGCTCTTGAAGCTATTGCATCAATGATGGCAACCGATTATACAGATTCATTAGCTCTTCGTTCTTTGAAAATGGTATTTGAATATCTTCCTAAAGCATATGATAACGGACTTAATGACGTTGTAGCAAGAGAAAAAATGGCAAATGCCGCAACAATGGCAGGTATGGCTTTTGCAAACGCATTCCTTGGAGTTTGTCATTCTATGGCTCATAAGCTCGGTGCATTCCATCATTTACCACACGGTGTTGCAAACGCTCTTATGATTGATGAAGTTCTCAGATTTAATGCAAGTGAAACCCCAGTTAAAATGGGAACGTTCCCACAGTATGACCACCCTCATACTTTGGCAAAATATGCAGAAGTTGCTGATTACCTTGGA
>JAZNJM010000088.1:0-18343 GCA_045578045.1 Eubacteriales bacterium
TTTCATATGCAAAAAACAAAAGCAGCCCTTCTGGACTGCTTTTGTTTTTTGGCGGAGAAGGAGGGATTTGAACCCTCGCGCCGCGGTTAACGACCTACACCCTTAGCAGGGGCGCCTCTTCACCACTTGAGTACTTCTCCAAAACCGTGAAAATTTGTTTTTCTATTTAATTAAAGCTGTAATTTTTAAAAAAGTGGCGGAGAGAGTGGGATTCGAACCCACGGCCCGTTGCCGGGTCACTGGTTTTCAAGACCAGCTCCTTAAACCGCTCGGACATCTCTCCTTGACAGCTTTAGTATTATAATATAAAAAACTCCGTTTGTCAATAGTTTTTGTAAAATTTTTTTAAAAAGGTGGAATAATTCTGTATTTTAGGCAAAACTCTTATTTTTTTAATTGTATTATCCTTATATTATCCTTGTATTATCCTTATATTATCCTTGTATTATCCTTGTATTATCCTTGTATTATCCTTGTATTATCCTTATATTATCCTCGTATTATCCGTTATTTTCAAATAATTATTGTATTATCCAACATTATTTGTATTATCCAGTATTATTCAAATAATAAATAATTAGGCAGACATACAAAAATCCATTTTTCAGTTATTAAAAATTATAAAAAGCGGTTATTTTAAAAAGAGGTTATTTTTCAAATAATAAAATAAGGTTTAAATATATAAAAACACTTGCATTTTAAAATAAATGTGATACAATATTGATGTAATAAAAACAAAACAAGAAAAATATTTTAAAAGAAAGGTTTTTCTATGAAAGCATTATTTTGTACTGATGTTACACTCGACCAAAACAACGAAGAAAAAATTGGAAAAGAGTTCATTGTTAAAGAAGTATCTTTTTTATCAAAAAATAGGATTCAGGAAAACAGAGATAGAATTAATGAAGTTTATGATAAAACATCTATACCTAATTCGTTACTTCTGATTACAATATTTTCGTTTTTTATTGGACTATTAATTCTCATATTGACAGCGAATAAACACCAAGGAGTTTTATTTAAAGATGCTTTTAGTGCTTCTCCAATTCCTTTTACTATAGGCGGTGCTTTCTTTACGTTATCCGTTGTTTTACTTATATTTTCCCTAATTAAAAATGGCAGAATACATCGTAAATATAATATGGATGGACTCTTAGAAAATTTGAGAGAAAACATAAAACAAAACCACATTGAGTTGGGAGTTCCCTTTGATTCAGATAAAGCTGAAATACTGATTTTCAAATACAAAGAAGAAGACGGAATGCCCAAAGCTATACATATTCTCAATCAATGTACGTATTTTAATATAACTTACAAGTTTTTCACTACTCCAGGATATCTTAATATAGCGGACAGTGAGTGTATTTACTCTTTTGGGCTTCACGAGTTAAAAAGAATTATAACAGTCAATGAATATTATTGTATTCCGGGAATAGATAGAGATGAAGTTCTCAGATATGAACGGTTTCCAAAAAACGAAGTGTCAAGAAACACAGCCCGCGACTTAAATCTAAGAGAATATCATATTCTTGAAATTGAAAGAAACGGTGAAACATACGGATTATATTTTCCAACCTATGAGCTTAATTTTTTTGAATGGATTACGGGATTAACTGCGTAAAGCAGATTCTTTGATTTATTTTCATAAAAGAGGAATTAATGACAACAAAAAAAGAAATACCCGAAAAATATTATTCAGATTACAAAAAATAATAATTGAAAAACACGCAAGAAAGAAACCTTTAAAAATCAAGTTTTCAATCTTGCGTGTTTATTTTTATTCATTTAAAGCCTTTGTTATTGCGTATTTATTTAAGACTTTTGTTATTGCGTATTTATTTTTTTAAAACCTTTGTTCTTACGTTTTCGAGTGCTTTTAAAATACCTAATTTTGCGTGGGCAAAGGTAAGTCCACCCTGAAAATAAACTGCATAAGGCTCACGCATTGGTGCATCTGCCGTAAGTTCTATTGAAGAACCCTGAACGAAAGCACCTGCCGCCATTATTATTTCAGAATCATACCCAGGCATAGGACCAGGAACGGGAGTTGCATAGCTATCAACAGCCGCAGCGGCTTGGATTCCCTCACAAAAAGCTATAACTCCCTCAGGGGTTCCAAGGCGTATGGACTGAACAATATCGTGCCTTGATTCAACAGAATTTGGAACAGCCTCGAATCCCATATCTTCAAAAACGTTTGCGGCAAAAATTGCACCTTTAACAGCAGAAGCAACGACCGTTGGAGCAAAAAACAAACCTTGATAGAAAGATTGAAGTACACCGAAATTAATTCCAACCTCTTTTCCAAGTCCTGGAGAATTAAGTCTGTATCCACAACGGTCAATCAAATCTTTTCTTCCAACGATATATCCACCCGAAGCGGCAAGTCCGCCACCCGGATTCTTAATAAGTGAACCCGCCATAATATCTGCCCCTACCTCTGTTGGCTCTTGTAGTTCTACAAATTCTCCATAACAATTGTCAACGAAGCAAATAACATCTGGCTTTATATTTTTAACAAACGCAATAAGCTCACCTATCTGCTTTACAGAAAAGGTAGGACGCATTTTATACCCTTTTGAACGCTGAATTGTAACAACCTTTGTTTTTTCGTTTATACCTTTTTTTATTGCCTCATAGTCAAAAGTTCCGTCTGGCAATAAATCAGCCTCAGCATAAGTTACCCCATTTTCAATTAAAGAGCAAGGGGAAGGACGAAGACCTATTACAGACTCTAACGTATCATACGGTCTTCCAACGGGAGAAAAAAGCTCATCTCCAGGCAACAAATTAGCAAGTAAAGCAGTTGCAATGGCGTGTGTTCCACAGGTTATCTGTGGACGAACTAAAGCGGCTTCAGTTTTGAAACAATTTGCATATACTTCTTCAAGGGTGTCTCTTCCCGAATCGTCATATCCATACCCCGTTGATGGAACGAAGCAATGAGAACCCACCTTTGCGTTTTGCATTGCTTTTATTACCTTAGCTTGATTGGCTTCTGCTATTTCGTCTATTTCATCAAAGCGTTTTCTCAACTTTGACAAGGCTTTTTCACCTATTTCATAAGTTTCATCACTTATTCCAAATTCGAATAATCTGTTCATCTTAAACCTCTATATTATTTTGGTATAGCTTTAATTTAACTATTTAACGACAAAGCATTTTTCAACTCCATAATAGTTAAACGCATTTATAATATTTTCTGTAATAATTTCTCCGCAAACGGCAATGGGAACAGCGGGAGGACATCCAACAGACGATGAGGCGAGAATCCGTCCCTCTGACTTTTCAACGCTTATATATTCTTTCTCACTAAGCATTGCTTTTCTTATTGACATTACTTTTTTTGGTTTATCAATAGCCCCAAAAACTTTTTTTATCTCCTCTTTTTTCTCAAGGGAAAAAAGAGACTCAGTTAAATCTGAAAAACCGTCAATTTGCGGAGTAAACATAAAAACGATAAAATCGTTGTCGTAAAACTCTGAAAAAATCATATTCTTTTCAAGAATTTTTGCAATTTCTATTCCTGTATATCCATATTTTTTTGCGTTTATCGTTATCTTTAAAGGTTCGTTTCCATAAAGGGAAAAGCCTTTTTTTTCAAGCTCTTTTTTAAAGGATTGTATTTTTTCTACGTGTTTTAATAATATATCAGAATATTCCTCAGAAATATATTTATTAACCAAATCAAGAGACTGTAAAATCAAATATGAAGGGCTTGTTGAAGCAAACAAAGACAACGCTTCTTTTGCATTTTCTTTAAAATATGAATCTGCATTTTCAGAAATATGTAAATAAGCACCGCCCGTAAGACAAGGCAAAGTTTTGTGCGCAGAATCGCAGCACATATCTGCACCCAAGTCGGAAGGATGTTTTGAAGAGTTCAAAAACTTCAAATATGCCCCGTGTGCATTATCAACGAGAAGCAAAACCTTATATTTTTTGCAAACCTTTGAAATTCCTTCTATATCGAGCATATTTCCAAGATAATCGGGACTTGTTAAATATACAGCGGAAGGCTTTTTTCGTGCTGAAATAATAGCGTTTTCAACGATTGACGGAGATATTTCGCAAGAAAGATAATTTCCCGATGAATATATCCATTCTATATCAAAATCAAGAAGAGCCGCAGCCGAAATAAAAGTTTTATGTGCGTTTCGCCCTGCAATGACCAAAGGCTCTTTTTCCCCTCTCAAAGCAAGATACAACATACCTCTGATACATAAAGAAGAGCCCTCTGTTGAATAAAAAGTGTTGCATCCAAAAAGAAATGAGGCGTTTTTTTCACTTTCTTTAATAATTCCATTTGCTTCAAAAAGGCTGTCTGCACCGTTTATTTCAGTTATATCGTATTTTTCAACTCCTAAAAAACCTTTGCCCTTATGCCCCGGCATATGAAGTCTTAAAGGATTCTTTTCACAATAGCTTTTAACGTAATCAAATATTGGGGTATTCATAACGCTCATTTCAAAAAGCCTATTCCTCTTCCCTTGCAACAGCAACAGCTATAGCACATTCCATACGTTTTCTGAAAAGCTCACACCCATATTTATATACACCTTTAACAGAGCCTGTTGAATGGTATGCATTAGCGGCACACCCCCCCGAACAATACAACTTTGCCCAACAATCTTTACATTCCTCACGGGCATATACGTTACAAGAGAAAAACTCTTCACGAACAGCCGTATTATCAACGCCTTTCCAGATATCACCCAATTTGAATTTTTCGTCTCCAACAAATTGATGACAAGGGTAAAGGTCGCCCCAAGGAGTTACAGCCATATACTCAGTTCCCGAACCGCAGCCTGAGATTCGTTTATAGATACACGGACCGCCCTTCAAGTCTATCATATAATGATAAAAAGTAAAAGGTCTTCCCTCTTTTTCCCTCTCTATCATAAGATTTGCAAGTTTTTCATATTGATCCATTATAATAGGAAGGTCCTCTTTCGTTAATTCAGAAGCGTCTCCAGCTTCACAAACAACAGGCTCCATACTAAGCTCGTTAAAGCCTAAATCAAGCATTGTTTTTATATCTTCAAGGAAATCAGGATTGGCGTGGGTGAAGGTTCCCCTCATATAATAATCCTTTCCGCCCCTCGCCTCAACAAGTTTTTGAAACTTCGGAACGATTCTTTCCCAGCTTCCTTTTCCGTTATAATCAACTCTATATCTGTCGTGAATTTCCTTTCTGCCATCAAGACTTAAAACAACGTTACTCATTTCCTTATTTGCAAATTCTATAACGTCATCGTTTATTCCTAAACCGTTTGTTGTTAAAGTAAATCTGAAATTTTTGTTATGCTTCTTTTCAATACTTCTTGCATATGCAACAAGTTCTTTTAGCATATCAAAATTCATAAGAGGCTCACCGCCAAAAAAGTCAACCTCAAGATTATATCTTGTTCCCGAATTTTCAACAAGATAATCAAGAGCTCTTTTTCCTACTTCAAGGCTCATTAACCCTCTTTCGCCTTTATATTTTCCCTGACTTGCAAAGCAATATGAACAGTTCAAGTTACAAGTATGTGCAACGTGTAAACAGAGCGCCTTAACAACTCCCGAAGTTTTTGCTTTAAGCTCTCCAGCCATTTTCTCAAAAGTATCGGGAGCAAAAAGTAAGCCCTCTTCTTTAAGCTCTGTTATCTGGTCGTAACATTCTTCAATTTCACTTTTATCTATATTGGGATATTTTTCACACATTTGTGAAATAACGTTTTCACGTTTTTCAGCTTCATAAATTGAAATTATATCGTATGCAACCTCATCAACGGAATGAACAGAGCCAGAGCATATATCAAGCACTATATTAAGCTCTCCAAATTTATATTGATGTATCATAAATAATTCTCCAGATATATAAAAATCAACAAAACGTCCCCATTTTAATATGGAAACGACAAAATTTGAACCTTTATACTAAAAAACACCGCCGCAAAAACGCGGCGGCATCATTTAAAATTAAATTAAAAAGCCCTATTATTTGCTTTCTTTAGCTTCTTTTTTTACGTTTTCGCATTTCTGGATTGCAATACCGCAGCTTGTTTTACAAGCAGAATGCCTAGATGTCTGACATTCGCCGCAGCCACCGTTTTTTGCACTCTTGCAAAGATTTCTTGTTGCTAAAGTTTTGATATGTTTCATTTTTAAATCTCCTATTATATACAAATTATATTTTTTGTAATTATACCACTTTTCAAACTTAAAGTCAATACCTATAGGAATTTTTTTCAACGTCTTGCAAACAGTTTTTTTAAAATATATGTTCAAAGTAGTTTTTTTCGTTTTAGAAATGATGCAAGAGTTCTTCCCATTGGCAAAAGCTCAATTTCTTCTTCTGTTGCCCCTTTAAATATAATCGTTGTTACAGCGTATACAACAACTGCAACAATTCCAGCTGGAACAAGACATTCAAGACAGCTCACTCTTGTTTCTTCTCCAACGAAACTTGCAATCAGCTTATATACGCCCAAAGAAGAAACACCCGAAAGCACTGCCGAAACAAGATTTTTTCCAAATAGTTTTACCAAATTAAGCTCTAAGCCAACAATCTTTTTCAAGAAAACAAAATTAAGAATAAACGCTGTTGTATAGCATACAATTGAGCTTATTGGAGCCCCATATATTCCAACGGAAGGATTTTTTACAAGGGTAATTTCAAAAAAAACAAGAAGAACAACCCCAGATAAAACCGAAACTACGGGAAGCATTGGTTTTCCACAAGCCTGAAGCAAGGAATTAGTTGTTGAAACCATAGAGATAAAGAAAACGCCTATTCCTAAAATTGAAAGAGCAGGAGCCGCAATATCCAACGGACTTTTAACCGTTCCATCAAGCATAATTATTTCATAACCGTCTAAACTTCCGTATATAAGTTTAATACAAGGTCTCGCCAAAGCACAAAGAACCGCCGCACAAGGAAGAGCAATAAGTCCGCTCAGGCGAATTGAGTTTATCATATTTCTTTCAGCCTCTTTATTCTTCTTTTCAGACAAGGCTTTTGCAACGAAAGGAAGAATACTGACAGCAATTGGATAAACGAAGGTTGAGGGAAAAAGCTCGGATATAGAGATTGAATATGAGGTATATGCACTGAACAATTTTTCAGCCATTTCCTCACTAAATCCCGAAGCAATAAGCCTTTTATTTATAACAAGAGTATCCATAAAAGAAGAAAGATACAAAGCGGAAGAAGTTAAAGTTACAGGTCCTGCAATTAAAGCAATGCGTTTGGCTAAAGTTGAATATCCATCACATTCTGTATCTAACTCTGTTACATTCTGTTTTTTAGAAAAACACTTTATTAAAATAAGATATATAGTTCCAAAGAAAACGCCAACAGTTAATCCAACTATTGCAAACGCCGCCTGAACCTCTCCGCTGTATCCTTTTGACGAAGCAAACATCGCTCCGCCAACGCCTAAAACCATTTTTAAAAATGCTTCAATAAACTGAGAAACAGCCGTTGGAACCATATACCGCAACCCCTGGAAATATCCTCTTATGGCTGAAGTTATACATACGAGAAAAAGAGTTGGGGAAATAACCTTCATCGCCAACACGGCGTTTTTATGGTCGGAAAAATTTGCAATGGATTCAGCGAAAAAAAACATAAACAAAGAGGCTATTAAACCAATAAATCCAAAAATTACAGTTGATAGGAAAAATATATTCTTTGTTTCTTGTTTTCTACCCTTTCCAGATGCCTCTGCAACCATTTTTGATATTGCAACAGGAAGACCTGCTGTTGATATCATATACAACATAGCGTATATTGAATACGCCGCATTGAATGCACCCATTGATTCATCAAGAATATTAGTCAAAGGGATTTTAAACAAAACGCCAATTATTTTAACAGCGAAATTGCTTATAGAGATAACTAACGCTTCTCTGAAAAAACTTTGAGTTCGTTTTTGTACGTTATTATTCATATTATTCTTTTATCGATTTCTAAAGTTTTTGTTTTAAACGTCTTTTTATATTTCAAAGATTTTTGTTTTAAACGTCTTTTTATATTTCAGAAATTTTTGTTTTTAACTTTTTTTCTGTATTCTGAAATCTTTCTTTTAACGTCTTTTCTATTTTCTGAAATATTTTTAACGTCTTATACCTTATTCTTTTAAGGCTTTTTTTATAAAACGTTATTGAGTAAATTCATTGAGAAGAGAATCCTCAGGAATAACGTCAGTTCCATATGTGGGGAACTTTTCAAGGTCTTTTAATAGAGAAACAGCTTTCTCATAATAAACGCTGTCTTTTGGAACTTCCATTAAAATTTTCACTCCCTCTTTTTTCAACGCCCCCGTTTCATATGAAAAGAAAGTGTTTATAACAAAATCTGCGTCTGGAACAAAAGGAAGAATATATTTTTCTTCTCCCGCTTTAACTCCGTCCCACATAGAAAATGTTACTGTTGCGGGAGCAGCTCTATGATAATAGTCTCTTATCATTCTTCTGAGAAGTCGAGGCTCTTTTAACCCCTCAACGTTCTGAGGAATGGGATGAAGAAAAACCTTTAAAAGATGGCTTCTATCTACTTCTTTTCCGTATATTGCAGGATTAAGAGCGTGAAGTCCTTCAATAATGCAAACCTCACCGTCTCTCATTTTTATTTCTGTATAATCCTCAGTTCTCTTTTTCAGTTTAAAGCTGAAATATGGAATTTTCGCCGTTTCGCCAAGTTCAAGTTTCGCAAAACATTCCCTGAGATAAGGTAAATCCAACGCTTCGGGTGATTCAACGTCAATAATAATTTTTCCGTTTTCATCGTATAAAGCATCAAGATAAAAATCGTCAAGGGATATTTTGCTCACGTATCTTCCACGTTCAAGAAGCATTTCTTCAAGAATTTTCGTTGTTGTAGTCTTTCCTGCTCCGCTTCCCCCTGAAATCAATACGTATCGTCTGTTTCTATCTGCCATAAGCATATTGGCAACCATTTGAACCTGAGATTTATATGCCTCTTCGGCTTGATTTATTTCAAATCTGAGATCATCAGTCATATCTGTTTTCCTCATAAAAGTTTCTGATTATATCTTCCCCAATTCCTTTCGGTGATGCTAAATATTCAAAAGGATATTTTGGGAATGCTTTTCTTACAATTTTAGATTTATCGGAAGAAACGAGCTTTGTTATTGCAGAAGCTCCGCAAGCAAATACCGTTGAATGTTCCTCCATCATAAGAATATTATACAAACATTCTTTTCCTTCTTTTGCATATCCCGTATTCTCGCCGTTTCCCACCGTGTTTTTTTGTCTATACAAATAATAAGGCTCATATCCGCTTTTTCTTAAGGTATTCATAGCCCACGAAACGTTTTCACGAACCTGAGCCCCTAAGGGATCGTATACTCCGTCTATATCAAATCTTATGGGAGACGCATTTTTAACGGATAGAGTATGAAGGGTTATATTGTCAAACCCCAATTCCATAACGTCTGATAAACTTTTTTCAAAAGATTCTTTTGTGTCTCCGGGAAGACCTGCAATTAAATCAGCGTTAACAGAATTAAAACCAACTGAAAAGGCGTTTTCAGCAGCTTTAAAAAACTGTTCAGACGTGTGATTTCTTCCAATCAGCTTTAAAACTTCGTCATTTGTCGTTTGGGGATTTATACTTACTCTGTCTGCACCTCCACATTTTATAACCTTTAATTTATCAAGAGTTGTACAATCAGCTCTTCCCGCTTCAACCGTAAATTCCAACAAAGAAGAATAGTCAAGATTTTTTTCCATATGGGAAAGAAGTCCTTTTAAATCATTGGCAGAAAGAGTTGTTGGAGTTCCGCCGCCTATATACAAATGAGTTAGCTTTAAACCGAGTTCTTTTATAATTTTTCCCGTTCTTTCAATATCTTCTTTCAATCTCAAAAGATAATCGGGAATTGTTTTAAAAAGTTTTGCATTGCTATATGAAACGAAAGAGCAATACGCACATCTCGTTGGGCAAAACGGTATTGCAACGTATAAGCAACAAGAATTATTTTCCCTTCCTTCAAGAAGCCTTGCTTCTCTTTTTGCAATATCAACAGAAAGATTCGCTTTTTCCTCAGAAACGTTATATGCCTTTGAAAAAAGGTCAAGAACGTATTCTCTGTCAAATCCCCTTGAAAGATAATATCCTGATCTCTTAACAGGTCTGAGTCCCGTAAGGCTTCCCCAAGGGGGCAAAAACCCAAAAAGCTCTTTTCCAGCTTTTAAATAGGCGTTTCCAACAACCGCTTCGGCTGCATTTTCCTTTGAACCGCCGTTGATTATTTCACATCCTGCTGAAAAAAATCCCGTTCCCTCTCTTCCGTCTGCGAATAAATTAACCTTTGCAAAAATTATATCATTTTCTTCCCAAAGAGAAAAAACTGCTTTATTTTCGCTGTCGCTCTCTGCGGGAAACTTTTCTCCGGGATAATACAAAAGACAAAGAGTTTGAAAATAATAATTATTAAGATATTCAGTTTTATTATTTATATACAACTGCATTTATTAACCCTCGCTTTTTTATCCCTTTTTTATTTAAAGATTTATAACTATATTAACAGGACCATCGTGCTTTGTATCAACGTCCATATGTGCTCCGAAAACTCCGCTTTTAGTTGAAACCAATTGAGACATTTTTGAAACAAACGTTTCAAAAAGCATTTTTGCTCTGTCTGGTTTTGCCGCACCCGTAAAATCAGGCCGTCTGCTTTTTACGTTGGCACAAAGGGTAAAATTTGAAACCGCAAGAACGTCTCCGCAAATATCTTTTACCGAATAGAACATTTTTCCTTCTTCATTGGGAAAAATTCTGAGGTTAGCTGTTTTTTCAACCCCTTTCAAAACGGTTTCTTCCGTATCTTCAGAAGAAATTCCAACGTAAACGAGCAAACCCTTGTTTATATCGCATATATGTTCTCCATCAGCATCAAGAGATGCTCCGTGAACACGACTTATAACAAGAACCATTTTTAACTCCCCCTCTTTACGTATATAACACCGTTTATTTTTCTTATTCCATTCATTATTATGTTCAAAGATTCAAGATTTTCACATTTTACCGTTATATCAGCCGTTAAAACGTCTGTGCTTTCACTCATTGAAAAAGAAGTCATATCTATATTCAAAGCAGATATTCCCGAAGTTACGTTTTTAAAGCTCTCTGGAGTTCTTTCCATAAATACCTTCAAATCGGCTTCAAATCTTCTTTTCTCCTTGGGAGCTCTTTCAGCCCACGATGCAACGAGCCATCTGTCTTTTTGAGACGGATTGTTCATACCTGAAACAACGTTTGGACAATCGTATCTATGAATTGAAATTCCGTGTCCCCTTGTAATAAACCCAATAATATTGTCGCCTGGAAGCGGACTGCAACAATGAGCAAATTTAACGTCAAGGTTTCCTATAGAATCCACAATAACTCCCGATTCACCAATATTTTTATCGGGCTTAACAGTTTCGGGAATCTGAACCTCTTCTTTTTCTTCCTCTTTTCCCGTTAGTCTCTCAACCTCATCTTTTAGCTTAACAGAGATTTTTGAAACGGAAAAACCACCGTATCCAATATTATTATAAAGGTCATCAGGACTTGATATACCAATTCTTTCACAAATATTCTTCACTATCTCTTCTTTTTGAGCTTCAGAAAGATGTTTAGAATATTTTCTTATTTCTTTATCAACCTCAGCTTTTCCAACGGATATATTTTCGGTTCTTCTTTCCTTTTTGAAAAACTGTCTTATCTTGCTTCTTGCTTCCCCCGTTTTTACAATTTTAAGCCAATCTCTTCCAGGACCTTTAGAGGTTGAAGAAGTTATTATTTCAACAATATTTCCCGTTTCTAAAACAGTATCAATTGGGGCAATTTTTCCGTTTATTTTTGCACCTACCATTCTGTTTCCAATGGCTGAATGGATATGATATGCAAAATCGATAAGAGTTGAACCCGCAGGTAAGTTTACAACGTCTCCCTTAGGAGTGAAAACGAAAAGCTCATCTTCAAAAAAGTCAACCTTTAACGGTCTGAAAAATTCATCAGGATCATCAACTCCGTTTATTGTATCAACAAGAGTTCTAATCCAACCGAGTTTTTCGTCAAATGATTGTTCTGAGGATTCTCCGCTTTTATATTTCCAATGGGCTGCAAGACCGTATTCCGCAGTCTGATGCATTTCCCACGTTCTGAACTGAACCTCAAAAGGAACTCCGTTATGGCCTATAACCGTTGTATGTAAAGAACGGTATAAGTTTGGTTTTGGCGTTGAAATATAATCCTTAAAACGCCCCGGCATAAAATTAAATTCTTCGTGAACTATTCCCATTGCCGTATAGCAGTCTATTTCTGTATCAAGAATAACACGAAGGGCATAAAAATCGTATATTTCGTCAAACTGTTTATTTTGATTATAAACCTTTCTATATACGCTGTATATAGTTTTAACACGCCCGACTATTGAAAATTTCAGATTATATTTGGATAGGTTTTCTGCAACTCTCAGCTTTGCAATTTCAAGAAAATCTTTATTCTCTCCGAATTTTTTGTTCACCGCTTGTTGAATTTCAGAATACCCGATAGGATCAAGATATCGCAAAGCCAAATCTTCAAGCTCTTGCTTTATTTTATGAATACCAAGTCTATGAGCAATAGGAGCGTAAACATGCATTGTTTCAAGGGCGATAGCTCTTTGTCTGTCTTCTTTTTTAAATGACAAGGTTCTCATATTATGAACTCTGTCTGCAAGTTTAACGAAAATAACTCTGACGTCATGGGACATAGCAAAAAACATTTTTCTGAGATTTTCAAGATTTTCAGCTTGTTTATCTTCAAATTTAATATTAACAAGTTTAGTTATTCCGTCAACGATTGTTGCAACTTCTTTTCCAAATTCTTTTTCAAGCTCATTTAAGCTCGTTTTATCTGAACAATCTTCAATAACATCGTGAAGAAGAGCAGCGCATATAGAATCTGTATCCATATTAAGCTCGGCGCAAATCAGTGCAACGGAAAGAGGATGAACGATATACGGTTCACCCGATTCTCTCTTTTGACCTTCGTGCATTTTTGATGAATACTCAAAAGCCTTTATTATTTTTTCTTTATTTATGGGACTGCCCGCTATGGCATCCATCAATGATTTCAATTTAGATTCCATAAAATGCTCCTATTTAAAAAGCAGAAACTAATTACCCTTCACCTTCAAAAGAACGCTGGATTTTTCCAGATCAATCTTCTTTCCGCCTGAACGTATCATTTTTATTTCCACAACGAATCCGCCGCCTGTAAATTTACATTCAGACAGATTATATTCTTCAAATACCTGAAGTATGACTTTAATTGCGGGAAGAGGAATAAGACTTCCGTCTCCTCTGCGAACATTTTGTCTTAGCTGTAAAAGAGATATTTTTGTTGCTGAATGTTCTGAAAATTCACTCTTTGCATATTTGAACAAAGCTCTGAAATCGTCTATTGTAGGAATGTATTCATTGGGATATGGATATAAGCTCTCCTCCGAATCGGAACGTAAAATTCTATCCTCGGAACATTCAATATATTTTTTCGTTTGCTCAACGTGTTCATTATCTTCAAAAGACGGACGGACGTGTTTAACGAAAAGCTGAACGGATGGATTTTTGAAATATTCATTTATTTCAACAGAAAAAACTATATCGCAAACGTCTCCCGCGGAAAAGCTGAAATTATCGTAAGACATACCAAAGAAAACACTATAGAAAAAGCTGTGTGAATTTTTTTCTTTGAGCTTGAATTTTATATGCTTTCCGTCTCCTATGGGAGATATATCCACAATCTGTATATTTTTAGCAGTGAAAACAGGCTGTGGATTCTGAAGACCGTATGGTTCTAAAAGTTGGAGGTCCTTAACAGAATCTATGGAAAGCTCTGATAATTCAACCTCACAATCTATATTAACAACGGGAACGGTTATTTCATCATTCATATTTTTCTCAGCATATTCGTTTATAGACCTTCTGAAATCGTCTATTTTATCACGGCTTATTGCAAGACCTGCGGCAAGCTCGTGTCCGCCGAATTTAACAAGATGCTCTTCTGAATCCTTTAAAGCATCCATAATGCTGAATCCTTTAATACTTCTTCCCGAACCTTTTCCTAAATCTCCGTCAAAAGATATGAGAATTGATGGAAGAGAATATTTTTCCGTTATCTTTGAAGCAACAACCCCGATAACACCTTGATGCCAACCGTCTGAACAAAGAACGAGAACTCTGTCTCCCTTATAATTTTCTTCAATCTGGCTGAGTGCTTCGGCAAACATTTCCATTTCCAACGCTTGTCTTCGTTTATTTATTTCACAAAGCTCTGCGGCAATTTTTTTCGCTTCGCTTTTTTCTTCTGAAAGAAGAAGCTCAGCAGCCCTATGAGCAGAAGTTATTCTTCCCGCCGCATTGATTCTTGGAGCAATAACGTATCCAACTATGGTTGAATTGAGCTTCTTTGCAAGAACCCCGTCTTTATAAACTCCAGCTTCTTCCATCAATGCTTTAAGACCAATATTTCCCGTTTTCTTCAAAAGCTCAAGACCATATGCAGATATGTATCTGTTTTCGTCAACAATAGGCATAACGTCTGCAATTGTTCCTATGGCAACAATATCTCCGAATTTACGAAGAACATCTTCCGTTCCGTTTTCTCCTGATAATGCACAAATGAGTTTGAAAACAACTCCAACCCCTGCAAGATTTTTGAAGGGATATTCACAATCTGGTCTATGTGGATTAACAACCGCAACCGCATCGGGAATTTCGTCTCCATATTTATGGTGGTCTGTTATAACCATATCCATTCCAAGACTTTTTGCAAGTTTTGCTTCTTCAACAGCAGTTATTCCCGTATCAACCGTTATAATCAAGGAGAAATCCCCCGCAAGACGCTCTAACGCTCCCGCACTGAGTCCATATCCGTCCTGAATCCTTTCGGGAATGAAATACGTACATTCAACGCCCTTTTCAGAAAGGAATTTATATAGAATAATGGTTGAAGTTATTCCGTCTACGTCATAATCTCCGTATATACAAACTTTTTCTTTATTATCAATTGCTTTTTTTATTCTTTCGACAGCTTTATCCATATCCTTTAAAAGAAAAGGATCATAAAGCACCTTTGAATCACAAATCAGATACTTTTCTCCGTCTTCTTTTCCACAAACACCTCTTGCCGCAAGAACCTTAGCAACAAGGGAAGGAACTTTAAGCTCATTCATAAGTTTGCGAACTTTATTATCATCTGTTTCGTTTACTATCCATTTTTTAGTATACAATTTTTTATCCTCCGACAAAAAGAAAATATTCAGATAAATTCGGGTTTTCGTTTAAAACAACATATTCAAATTATTCCGTTTGCTCAAGAGAGCTTTTCATAAAAGAAACAGACAAAAGACATTCGCTTTCATAGATAACAGAATATGAATTTTTAATAATAACCGTTCCTCTCACCTTTTGCTCACTCACCGTTGGAACAACACCCGTTAAATCGAGAGAAATTTCTATATTTTGAGAATCAAATGCTTCAAGCTCTTCATAAAGTCCAACGAGCTTTATTTCAGTTTCGTTAACTTTTACAGTATATCCCAAGGGACAATTGCTTATATGTACGTCCTCACCGAGAACGGTCTTTGCAATGCTTGAAATGTCAACAGTAACCTCAACTTCTTTGATACCGTTAACTTCTTCAATTCCCTTTGGAAATTCAACAGTGCCTTTAACTGTAAAGCTGTTTTTTCCGCTTCCAAGCTGATTTTTAATTTTCTCATATGAAATATTTATATATATGCTTTCGATTTTATCAACCTCTTTTGGCTCTCCAACAATAAGAAAGCTCTTAACTGAGGGATGAAAAGACGCTCCGTATTCAAGGTCTGCTCCCCCTTCGAGATTGATTTCGGCAGAAACGCTTTTCTCTTTTCTAAGAATAACGTCAACACTGCAATACTGTGGAGAAACGGAAAGAGATGAAAAATCAATTTCAACGTCTGATTCAAAAACTATTTCGCATTGACTTTTAAAGGATTCCCTTATGTTTTTCGGTTCAGGGTTTACGTAAACGACAGCACGTTTTATATTTTTTATAACGCTTTCAGAACCCGTTACCGTAACGGTTTCCGTTCCGCATAAAAGAGAATAATCAACTCCGTTTTCAAGCTGTGCTGTTCCAAGAAGCGGAATTATCTCAAAAGAATCTGAAACCCTCTTTTCCGCAGTTACCGTTATATACGCCATAGATTGACTTGTTACAGTTATTCCGTTAACTTGTTCAATTTCAATTTTAAGAGGTTCGCTCTTTCCTTCTGTCGTCAAGCCCGAAACGTCAACCTTTGCAAAAAAACTTGAAGCATCAAGTTTAGACAAAAAACTTCTTTTTCCGCTTACCGTTATGCTTAATCTTGTATCTCCGTCAACCTTAACCTGCATTCCCGTTGAGTTGAGAAGCTCACTTTGACCTGTCAACTGAACGTTTATATTGTTAAACGTTTTCTCATATTCTTCAACGTCATAATCAACAGCTACAATCCACAATATAAACGCCGCAAGAAACGAAAGAAGAAAGGTTACAATATAATAATTCTTTCTCTTATCCTTAACCTTTTCAAATCCGTTTTCAGACTCTCTGTTTTCGTTTTCAGGAGAATTATTTTCTTTATTTTTTTCAAAGCTGTTCAATTTATAAATTCCCCTCTCTATTTTTTCTTTAGTAATTTAACGTTTTTTTCAGGCTTTTCAGATGGTAAAAAAATACCGTTTAAATGTTCTATGAAACTCTTTTCAGTAAAGCCGCGTTTAAGGATTCCGTCAACGGCAACTGATATTATTCCCGTTTCTTCAGAAACGATAACAACAACGGCATCGCTTTTTTCAGACATTCCAACTCCAGCACGATGTCTTGTTCCTAAGTTTTTTAAAGCCTCATTTTCATCTGAAAGCGGTAAAACACAACCTGCCATATGAACCCTCAGGTCTCTTATAATAACCGCACCATCGTGAAGGGGAGCTTTATTATAAAATATGTTTCCTAAAAGTCGGGGAGAAACCTTTGCATCAATAACCGTTCCGTCTTTAACCATATTTTCAAGGTTAGTTCCCCTTTCAACTACCATTAAAGCTCCCGTTTTGGTTGCAGAAAGCTCACAAACGGTTTTTGCAATATCAGATATAAATTCACCCATCTGGGATTCGTTAACGCCTTTTAACCGACTTCCAAATTTTCCCGCCCTTTTTCCCATCTTTTCAAGAGCAGTTCTTAGCTCAGGCTGAAAAACGATAATTATAGCTATAATCCCAACCTGACTTATGTTAGAAAGGAGATAATTAAGAAGGCTCATCTCGAAAATATTACCCACAAGCATAAGTACAAGCACGAGAGCAATACCGCCAACTATTTTTGTTGCGCGTCTTTCGTGAAGAAATTTTATTGCACAGAAAAAGATAATCGCAACAACAAAAATATCAACAATATCTTTAAATCCAATGATTCTTATACGTTGAATCAGCTTTTCAAGAAAACCCGATAAAGCTCCCATAAATCCACACCTGCCTATACTTCCAGATAGTAAATTATTTTAACATACATCTCCCCAATTGTCAATAGAATGAAGACAGTTTTTCATTAAATTAAAGCCATTTTTTTATCATTTTTTATTAAATTTTTCCAAAACGAAAAACTAAGGACACAAATAAAATATCTCAGTATAATAAAGCCCTATAAAGATTTTTTTGACTAAAATTCTATAAAAATTTTTTGACCAAAATTCTATATATTTTATTCTAAAGCCCTATAAAGATTTCTTACTAAAATTATGTAAAGTTTTTTGAAATGTTAAAAGTCCTCATAAATCCGCTTTTTTGCAGATTCTGAGGACTTTTTTCTTTAAGTTTTATTCGTTATTAGGGGTTATATTTTTTTTTGAAGTTAAAAGAGAACATCTATTTTTTGGCAACAAAGTTTGTTTGTGCGTTGAAGAGGCTTTCTCTTTATTTGTAGAAAAGTTTATTTGTGCGTTGAAGAGATTTTCTCTTTATTTGTAGCAAAGTTTATTTGTATGTTAAAGAGATTTTCTCTTTATTTGTAGCAAAGTTTGTTTGTGCGTTGAAGAGGCTTTCTCTTTATTTGTAGCAAAGTTTATTTGTGCGTTGAAGAGGCTTTCTCTTTATTTGTAGCAAAGTTTATTTGTGTGTTGAAGAGGCTTTCTCTTTTTGAGAGTTAATAAAGTTTAATTAAATAAATTATTTTTGCCAATAAAATGTGCTTTTACACACAAATAGTCTGTTGAGGAGATTCTTCCATCGCTGTCTATATCCGCAGCGTTAAAATATACGCCTGTAAGGTCGTTTGATT
>JAZNJM010000089.1:0-11275 GCA_045578045.1 Eubacteriales bacterium
CCTATCGGCATATTTTTTATTATAAGATACTAATAATCCAAATTTATGATTGTTGTTTAAAAGCTCGTTTACAAGAATATCATTTTCAGTAATCCATTCAGACGTTACAAAAAAAGTAAGTTCAGCATTAAAACCTTTCGCAATACGAGAAATAAGTTTAATATTATCTTGATTTTCATTTTTGAATAGTTCAACAGAAATAGAATATATCTTTTGGTTTGTGTCTATTCCATATATTGTTGCACCTGCGTTTATTGAAATTTCCTTATTTGATGTTCTATCTGTTCTTAATAATACAGAACAAATAATCAATATTATAATTGAAAAATTTAATATTAGTATTTTCTTATTTTTTATTATTAATCTATTGTTCTATTGTTATTGTTGAACCGTTACTTGTAATTTTAACACTACCATTTACCGTCATATAAGTATTTATACTTTTATTTGATAATAATTCCAAAACCTCTGAAGAAGCGGGATTTGACAATGAACAAGTAATAGCGGCATAAGATGGTGAAACAGTGTTAATAAGGTTACTTGTTTCAACGTCATATGCTCCGTTGTCTGGCATCATTAAAAAATCGTGTTGTATATTATCCATTGAAATAATTTCTTTTATTCTATCGGATTTAGCATCGCCAACAAATAAAAATGAATTATCTTTATGGGTTATACTTATAACAGAGCTATAATTATCATCATCAGAATAATAGCTTTTTTCGCACGGAGAAATCTTTACAACTATATCGTCTATCTCCAAAGTTATATTAGAATTAACCTTAATGGAAGAAAGATTTTTTGAATTAATTGAATTTGATAAATCAAGATATTCCGTGCTATTTTTAGTATAATCCGGCTCATAAATCTTTCCGATGTCAAGAGCTGATACCAAAGCGGCTGCTCCACCAATTGATTTTTTATCAAGATGAGTAATAATCAAATAATCAATTCTTTTTAAAGATTTTTCTGTGAAATAATCAAGAATTTCTTGTGAATCGTCAACATCTCCGCAATCAATAAGAATTGTATTACTTTTTGTTCTCAAAAGATATGCATCTGATTTTCCCATTTTAAATATTCTGATTTTTAATTCACCATCATCAGCATATTTTCCCTCTCCTACAGAAGCATCTGTTGAAGAGTTTGTTTCGACTTTTGATTCAACGTTTTCTTCTGATGCTTCATTTGAGTATACAGATGAAGAATCTTCGCTTGAAACGGGGTTTTTCGCTTCATTACAAGAACAAAGAAGTAAAAATGAAAATAAAAGCAGAAAAGCAGAATACATTTTAAGTAATCTCATTTTAATATTTCCTTTCACACAAACAATATAATATTAAGCCTCTCCGGAAGAAATTAATCTACCCATATATACACCCATAGAAGATGCCATCATAAGACCACGAGTCCATCCACTTGAATCTCCAAGACAATATAGATTTTCAATATTAGTTTTCAGCTTTTTGTCCATTTCAATTCTATTAGAATAAAATTTAATTTCAGGTGCATAAAGAAGGGTTTCGGGACTTGCAAAACCTGGAACAACCGTATCAAGAGCTTCAATAAACTTAAGAATATTAACCAAGGTTCTATATGGAATTGCAGCACTTATATCTCCTGCAACCGCATCAGGAAGCGTTGGCCTTACATTAGAACGATCAAGCTCTCTTTGCCAAGTTCTTTTTCCGTCTAATATGTCTCCATATCTCTGAACGAGAATTTTTCCGTTTCCAAGCATATTTGATAATGCCCCAACCATACTTGCATATTTAATCGGTTCGTTGAACGGAACGGAGAAATTATGGCTACACAATATAGAAAGGTTTGTATTATTAGATTTTAGCTCTTTATAAGAATGACCGTTAACTACGGCTAAGTCATTATCATAATTTTCTTGACTAACAAATCCGCCTGGATTTTGACAAAATGTTCTCACCTTATTTCTGAATGGATTCGGATATCCAATTAGCTTCGATTCGTAAAGAAGCTCGTTGACCTCGTCCATAATTTCGTTTCTTACTTCAACTCTCACACCAATATCAACAGTTCCTGCGGAATGACCAACTCCGTGAGCACGACACATTCCTTCAAGCCAGTCGGCACCTTTTCTTCCTGTTGCTATAACGACTTTTTCACCAAAAATTTCAGTTTCAGGTCCGTTATGTATAGTATATTTTGCACCGATGCATTTACCGTTTTCAATTAAAACATCTCGACAATCGGCGTTGAAAATAAGATCAACTCCATTTTCAATTAAGAAATCCTGAATACGCTTATATATCTCGTGTGCCTTTTCTGTTCCCATATGTCTTATAGGACAATCAACAAGTTTTAAACCCGATTTTATTGCACGTTTTCGAATTTCTTTTGTTTTTTCAGGATCTGATATACCTTCAACTTTTGTATCTGCTCCAAAATCAAGATATATCTTATCTGTATAATTGATAAGAGATTGTGCAGTTTCTTGTCCTATGAGCATAGGAAGGTCTCCCCCTACTTCATAGCTCAAAGATAGCTTTCCGTCTGAAAAAGCTCCCGCACCTGAAAATCCTGTTGTTATATTACATTGTTTACAGTTAACACAAACTTTAGTATCTTTTTTGGGGCAAAACCTCTTCTCAACAGGAAGACCTTTTTCAAGAATACAGATTTTACCTTTATAATCGTTTTTCAAAAGTTCTAATGCGGTAAATATGCCAGCAGGACCAGCGCCAATAATTAAAACATCATATTTCATCAAATGTATCCTCCAAGTAGAATTTAACTCAAATTAATTAAAATAATCTGAAAAAATCAATTAAAAATAAAATTTCAATCTAAAATATACTTAATAATCTTTCCTTTTTCGTAGATAACCTTAGCCCATACCTTTTTGTCATTAAAATAATACTCAGCCTCACCCGATAAAGCTCCCGAAGCAAAAGTTCCTTTTGCAATATCTCCATTTGCATATGTTAACTGTCCTTTTCCGTTTTTAACTCCATCGGTAATCTCGCCGTTATATTTTGACCCGTCCGGATAATAAATAATGCAATCTGTATCATTCATCAATCCTATTTCAAAATTTCCTTCGTATTTCGTTCCGTTTGACCATAAATAAGTTCCAAAGCCGTTACAAAATCCTTGACTCCAGTTTCCTTGATATATATCTCCGTTTGAGTAGTATAAAATACCATATCCGTCTCTTCTGTCATCAACGAAACTTCCAACGTATTTATCTCCATTAAGCCAATAAAAAGTTCCCTCACCGTGTTTTAATCCGTTTATCATTGTTCCGGTAAAAAGGTTTCCATCGGAATATTCATAATTACAAAAACCGCCTGGTTGACCTTCTGAAAATATACCGTTTATAATGTCTCCATTTGCACAGTATAAAGTTCCTTCTCCATTAGCTTGATTTTTTTTGAATTCTCCCTCGTAATAGCTTCCGTCTGAGTATTCTATTTTTCCAAATCCTTCGTAAGATCCGTTAACAAAAAAACCAACATATCTAAAAGAGTTTTCAACAATATGTTCGCCTGAACCATTTGGAATATTGTTAGTAAGATACCCTGTATATCTACCGCGTTTCCAGGAAATCGTTCCATAATTATTTCCAAAAGACTCAGAAATGTTTTCGGATATATTTTCAGAAACATCTATACTTTCATTCTCGCTTACAATACTTTCTTCGTTTTCTGAAGTTGTAGTATTACCAATTCCCATTTGTTCATTTCTGAAATATATTAAGCAGAACATTGATATTAAAAAGATTATAATAACAGATAATAATATTAATTTAGATTTCAAATCCAATGACATACCTTTATTTTTTTTATTTGAAGATGTAGATATTCCTGCGGCAGCAAAAACGTTTTCTACATATCTTTGAGTTTCCGTATCAATTTTAGATACCTTATTTATATTAGTTTTTAATTTATCTTTCATAAATGGAAGTGTGATTATTCTCCATAACCAAAAGAATGGCAATAAAAAATGAATCTTTTTAAGAATAACATACCGTCTTTTCATTTGAGAGAGGGGCGGAAATAATCTTGAAATAATATGACTAAGCCTATTTTTTCCTTTGGTTGCGTTTGCAACTGCTATATTGGTAGATCCGTGCGTTCTGCTTTTGAACATATAATCTAAAATGAGAAGAAGGTTATCATCTTTTTCTTCTTTGAGAAAAACCGATTTTACAAGTTTTCTTATTTTTTTCTCAAATTGTATTGCATCAAAAAAAGCAAGCTGGGATTTAACATAATCAAAATCAATATCAGAAAATGATTTTTTAAAAATAAACCATATATCAAATAAAGGTCTTATACCAATACCAGATTCTTTGAAATGTTTAAACAAATGAGCAATAACAAAAACGTATAAGTCACTGATTGATAATGTGTACGTATGTTTTTTTCCCTGAGCAACGTTTGAAGAATCCCAAATATCTGTATATAGCTTTGTTTTCTCTAAATTATATCCCCAAAGAGCGTGGTGAACTTCAATAATAATTCCGTTTCTCGTTTTATATATGTCTTGATAACTATTTGATTTTAAAAAAAGAATCTCTAAAGACGATAAAACGCTCTTTGCTTTTTTTCTGTCTTCTGTTTTTACATAGATATCAATATCACTCATTACCCTGAGCTCCGGCGAAGGATAATATCCTTGTATTACAGCACCCTTAAGAACAATAAAATCAATTCCTTCATTTTCGAAAGCTACCGAAATTCTTGATAAAACCTCATTTCTTGCAGCACACATAAATAAAGATTTTTCATAGTAAAACAAAAGTTTTTGATATACTTTATCATCTATATTTTTGATATTTTCAATAGCTTTAAATAATATTCCTCCAATCCCCTGTTCCATTGCAAGAGATGAAATATATTCCCAATCTATATCTTGATATTGTATTAAATTATCTTTTTTGCAAACGTATGAACTCAGAATATCGATAAGAATATTATTCTGCTTTGAAATATCGCTTTGACTATTATAATTCATATATATCCTTTGATTTACTAACTAAAAATCTTGAAATTCACTTTGAAGCAACTTTCATAGTTTAATAATTAATTTGTGGTCTATAAGATTTTTAATAAAATCCTCAATGTCCTTGTATGCTTGGTCAAAAGAAACGTTATATTTTTCAACAACTACCGAACACGCATTGTTAATTGTTGAACCCTTAGAGAATATATCCCATAAAAAAGGTCCTATTCCCAATAATTTAATCATCCCATTGAATTTCGGACAATTTTCTGAAATAGGAATGATAATAGTAATTCCGGAAATAGTTTGGGCGGAATAATCTGAATTAGTTATGTATTTAGTTTCTATATCTTTATTCATATTTTTTCTCCGCTAAAATTTTATCGTTGAGGAATGATTCTTCTTAAATTTATTTTATCTATAAGTTTTATTCCCAAAGATTCAGCAAAATCTTCAGCTTTTAAAATTGCTTCTTTGTTAAAAACATTATCAGGCAGATGAGCATCAGAACCTAATACGGCTTTATTTCCAATTTCAGATGCAATTTTGAAAAAAGAAGCTCTGGGATAATTTCTGTTTTCTTCAATTCCAAGCAAATTTATTTCTAAAGGAATATCCATTTTTTTTGCACAAATGCAAAGTTTTTTTATTTCTTCTTCGTATATTTTATCGTTTCCAATAAAATTGATCAAATCCGGATGCGCAATATACGTGAAAACTCCTGTTTTTAATGCTTCTATTGTTTGAGAAATATACTGTTTTAAAATATTCTCATTATAAGTTGGTGAACCTGAATAATAACCGTCATACTCGTTATTTGTAAAATGTTGCCCCAATATTAAATAATCAGGCTCATAAGGCATTATATAATTCAGAAAATCATCAAAATGTTTAGGATAATATTCTGCTTCAAATCCAACTAAAATTTGAATTTGATCTTCATATAGCTTTTTCAATTTTCTTATGGTGTTGAAATAATCACCAATTTCATCTCTTTTCATTCTGAAACCTGAATAATATTTATCCTCAAAGAAATATGGTGCGTGATCAGAAAACCCAAGAACTTCTAATCCGTTTTTTATGGCACACTCAATATATTCTGTTTCACTTCCAAAAGCGTGATTGCATCTTTTGGTGTGAGTATGCAAATTAAAAAGCATTCTAAACCTCATTAAAATATTTTTATCATTTTATCATTATATTCAATAAAAATCTATCATAAAAAGTTAACATTTAGTTATATATTATGTTTTTTGTATAACAAAAGAATCCAAAGATATTATCGTTTATAAAAACACAACAATAAAAAAATTTTTTTCTAAAAACACTTGACAAAAGCGTATTTTTGTGGTATACTCCTTGAGTATAAAGAAGAAGAACATCCGTTCTCGCCCATACAAATGAGTTGTTATGTGGCAAATAAACGTCTTTTGAACAAAACATAAGTTTGCGTGTGTTTTGCTTTAGTTTGTGTGTTTATGTGTGCGGATATCTTCTCCGCACATTTTTTTGGGAAACATTGGAGGTGGCATTTATTAGCAAACGTTCCCTTATTAACGATCAGATTAAAGCAAATCAAATTCGCGTAATCGGAAGCGATGGTCAACAGCTTGGTATAATGTCTTTATCTCAGGCATTAGATGCAGCCGCGGAAGAACATCTTGACCTTGTTGAGATTGCTCCTGAAGCAACTCCCCCTGTTTGTAAAATAATGGACTTCGGTAAATACAAGTTTGAGAAAGAAAAACGCGAAAAAGAAAGCAAGAAAAAACAGCAGATCGTAGAACTTAAAGAAATTCAACTCAGATGCAGAATTGAAACACACGATTTTGAAACTAAACTTAAACACGCAAACAGATTTTTAAATGATGGAAACAAAGTCAAAGTTGTTTTAAAGTTCATGGGTAGAGAGATAACTCACCCTGAAAGAGGAACTGAGCTTCTTCAAAGATTTATTGAAGGCTGCGGCGAAAGCTGTGCAGTTGAAAAAGCTCCGCTTTTAGATGGGAGAAATATGATTATGATTCTTGCTCCCAAAAAACAAGGTGCACAACAAACTAAATCAAAAAAATCTGATAATTCAAATAATAAAAACAATCAAAATGATAAGAATAATCAGAACTAAACGATAAGAAAGGAAATAAACAAAATGGGTAAGATTAAATCACACAGTGCTTCGGCAAAACGCTTTAAGTTTACTGCAACCGGTAAAATAAAGTACAACCACTCAGGAAAAAGACACAAGCTCGGCTTAAAAGCTCCTAAACGCAAGAGAATTCTTAGAAATTCCGGATATGTAGCTTCTGGTAACGCAGCGCAACTCAAGAAGCTTCTTCCCTACGGTTGATCTTATTTATTTTAATTCAGGAGGTAAACGATAATGGCAAGAATTAAACGTGCTTTAATGACAAGAAAAAGAAGAAATAAAATTTTAAAGCTTGCTAAAGGCTACTGGGGTTCTAAAAGTAAGCATTTTAAAATGGCTAAACAGGCTGTTTGGAAAAGCGGAAACTACGCATTTGCAGGCAGAAAACTCAAAAAGAGAGATTTCAGAAAACTTTGGATTACTCGTATTTCAGCTCAGGCAAAAGTTAACGGTATGAATTATTCAACGTTTATGCATGGTCTCAAGCTCGCTGGCATTGATCTCAACAGAAAAATGCTCTCAGAAATTGCTATTTGCGATAAAGATGCATTCGCAGCATTAGCTGAAAAAGCTAAAGCAGCTCTTGCAAAATAATTGTTATTTTTTGTCTTGACAATTACCGCTTTTTGTGATATTATCACAATATGTTAGTGTTTATATTTGCTGAACTTTCTTTTGGAGGGAGGGAAAAAAGATGGCAGAAGTTAGAGTCAAAGAGAATGAATCCTTCGAAAGTGCATTGCGCAGATTCAAGAGATCTTGTCTCAGAAGTGGTGTTCAGGCAGAATTGCGTAAAAGAGAACACTATGAAAAACCCAGCGTAAAACGCAAGAAGAAAGCTGAAGCAGCAAGAAAGCGTAAATATAAGTAATATCATACTTATTGGCTTTTAAATTTCAGTTATAGAAAGCCGTTTATTTCGATTTTTTCGAGATAAACGGTTTTTTATATATTTTACGATTTTTAAACAATAAATAAAACACTATAAAAACGAATATTAAACTATAATTCTATAGGTATATATTTATCAGCTGTTATTGAATCTGGGGTAACCAAACAGTCGATGCATAAAATATTAACACCTTGTTTTTTCGCATATGATAAAGCATTTGCAAAATCTTTATGAATATCTTTATTAGGTTTAAAAAGATAAATTCCTTTCATTTGAATAACAAATAAAATATAGGCTTCATACCCCTCATCTAAGCTATTACAAAGTTCATTTATATGCTTTATACCTCTTAGTGTGGGAGCATCAGGAAACGAAGCAATTCCATTATTTTCTAACGTAACCCCTTTCACTTCTAAAAATACTTTTCTTTCACCGTCAGTAATATAAAAATCAAAGCGTGAAGAACCATATGTATATTCTCTTCTTATAACAGCTTCCTTAGAAAATAATAAACCTTTCTTTAACCATTCTTCAGCAACATAATTAACTATCTGAGAATCTATATTTACCAAAACAGAGGATTTTTCAGTACCATCTTTTTCTGAAAGACTATCTTTTTCTGAATAATTATTTAGAATTTTTTTAGTACTATTTTTTTCTGAATACAAATCGATAGTTTTTTTATGAAAAATATTTTTTTCAACAGCAATAAGGTCATATTCGGTTTTTCTGTTTTTATCATTCGCTTTAAATAAATAAACTGTTGCTCCTTCAATCAAAAGCTCTTTGCATCTTCCAGTATTTTTTACGTGAACTATATGCTTTTCCCCATCTATAAGAACTTCGGCGATAAATCTGTTTGGTCTTTTAAGAAAAATACCTTTTACAACTTCATCATAAACCATTAAAGTACCCTTTCAAAAATAGTAAATATATCTGTATAAAAGAGCCGCCCTATTTATGAGCGACTCTTTTTTTATTAACCAAAGACATTAAAAATTATCTGTTGATAATTTACTTATTAGTTTGTTAAATCCTAAAACTATAAAATGCAATATCCAATAAATAGCAATATATGCAAATAATGCAAAAAATATAATTTGCAATAAATTAGATTCAACTTTTGTTTGAATTGCAACAACCCAAACCCCCGTAGCAACGCCGTTTAAAACAAAATGTATCAATCTTGAAACTAAAGATGGAATTTTTTTGATATCAAAAATAACAAAAGATGCTCCGAAAAATAGTCCCCAAATCAAAATTGTAGCAGCGTGTCTGAAGGTATAGGTATACATTTCTGCGGTGTTTTCTCCATCTCTTACAAAAAGAAGAAACAAAGTTAAAAACATAAAAAACAATCCGCAACGATGAAAAATCAGTTTTGTGTTTTTCATAAAAATTAACTCAATTTTCTGAATTAACAATATATCCGCTCAATGAAACAGGAATATTTTCAGCTGCAACAGAAGCAGTTATAAAACATTTGATATTATATTTATCAGTTCTGTCTGCAAGTTTGAGAATAAATTTTTCAAATTCATCAATATTATTTTCGCACATTTTGAGAGCGCTATCAATATAAATTTCAGTTATATCGTAGTTTGATGCTATAATTCCACAGATAAAGCCATAAAGTTCATCTGCATTTCTAACGCCATAATCAACAACGTCAATAAGTCTTACGTGCATATTAACGTTAAATGTTAATTTTTTTCCGTATTCAACGCATACAACGTCTCCTTTAGAAATTTCTGAAGCTGCATTAACTTTATCAAAAAACATCTTAGTTTTTCCTGAGCCTCTTAATCCTACAACAAGTTCAATCATTATTTTGTCTCCTATTTTATCTTTTTTTAAACATATAATTTTTTAATTTTATAATTTTACTAATTTAAAATATCTAAGAAAATTATTATTTTGAAAGTTTTGCAAGAAGATCAGCTTTCATATCTTCAAAACCAGGTTTACCAAGCAATGCAAACATATTCTTCTTGTAGCTTTCGACACCAGGTTGATTAAATGGATTAACCTCAAGCATATATCCCGATACTGCACAAGCTATACAGAAGAAATATATAAGCTCACCGAGAGTTTTTTCATCACGTTTAGAATATTCAATTATAAGGTTAGGAGCTCCCCCATCTGTATGAGCAAGCATTGTTCCTAAATATGCTTTTTCATTAACGTTATGAAGTGTTTCTCCCGCAATATAGTTCAAGCCATCAAAATCTGCATCATTATATGGAATCTTAATCTCTTTTTTAGATTCTCCTTGTTTAAGAACAGTTTCAAAAAGTTTACGCTGACCATCCTGAATATATTGTCCCAAAGAATGAAGGTCTGTTGAGAAAATAACAGATGCGGGGAAAATTCCTTTTCCGTCTTTTCCTTCGCTTTCGCCATAAAGCTGTTTCCACCATTCAGTAAACATTCTTAAAGCAGGTTCGTAGCTACAAAGCAATTCAACGTCTTTTCCCTTTTTGAGAAGAATATTTCTGATTATAGCATATTTAACCGCTTCATTACAAATGTTTGAATCGTATTCTTTCTTAAATGAAAGAGCACCGTTCATAAGAGCATCAATATCAGCTCCACAAACAGCAATTGGAAGTAATCCAACAGGTGTTAAAACAGAAAATCTTCCACCGATATCATCTGGAACAACGAACGTTTCATAACCCTCTTTATCAGCAAGACCTTTTAAAGCACCTCTTGATTTGTCGGTTGTTACGTAAACCCTGTCTTTAATTTCTTCATCAGAATATTTCTTCGAGAGAAGATCTCTTATAATTCTGAAAGCAATAGCACTTTCAGTTGTTGTGCCTGATTTTGAAATAACGTTTACTGAAATTTCTTTTCCATCACAAATTTCAAGAATATCAGACAAATCATCTCCGCTAAATGAATTACCGATAAAATAAATCTCAGGAGAACCTTTAGTCATCTGATTGTAATATGGGGATTTAAGAAACTCAATAGCAGCTCTTGCTCCAAGATAAGATCCACCAATACCGATAACAAGAAGAACCTCGCTTTGAGAACGAATTTTTTCAGCAGCTTTTTTAATTGCTTCAAATTCAGCTCTGTCATAATTTTCAGGAAGCTCAACCCAGCCCAAAAAATCGTTTCCTAAACCAGACTTATTTTTAATCATTTCTACGATCTGAGGTATTTTTTTCATTTCAGCATCGTATTCTTCTTTGGATATAAAACCATTCAAATATTCATCAATAACTTTGATACTCATTTTTTCTCTC
>JAZNJM010000090.1:0-3686 GCA_045578045.1 Eubacteriales bacterium
AGGCATAACAAGACCAAGCAAGAGAGAATACGCCATAAAAGCCAAAATAAAGGCTAATGAGGGCATAGTATCAAAACTCATAGAGTTAGACGCTTACCGCAAATATTCCCTTGATGATAAAGGTTTTGGAGCATTATTTGCAGAGGTATTCAAAGACACTTGCAGATACAACGCCACCGCTAAAGAATGGTATTTTTATAACGGCAAAGTATGGACGAGGGACGAAGGTAGTATGCGGACTTTGAACAAGGCAAAGGAACTTGCTGACGGTTTGCTTATTTATGCTACTACCATTGAAGATGAAAAGCAGAAACAAAACTACATTGATTATGTTTCAAAGTTGGGACAGCTCCGCTTCCGTGAAACAATGGTAAAAGACAGCAGGGATATTCACTTTGTAACACAATCAGATTTTGACAAAAACCTTGATTTATTTAACTGTCAAAATGGCACTCTTAATCTGAAAACTTTTGATTTTACGCCTCATAATTCAGATGATTTACTTTCAAAAATCAGCAATGTTATATATGAGCCGTTCGCAAAGTCGGAAGAATGGGAAAAGTTTATAAATGAGGTTATGCAGGGCGATACCGATAAAACAGAATATCTGCAAAAGATTTTAGGGTATTCGCTGACTGCTGACACAAATCTTGAAACTTGCTTTATTTTGTACGGTGCAACTACGAGAAACGGCAAATCAACCCTAATTGAAACAATGCTTTATATGTTAGGCAATACGGCAGGCTACGGAATGAGTATGCAACCTCAAACACTTGCACAAAAGCAAAACAAGGACAGCAGACAAGCGAGCGGAGATATTGCACGCCTTGACGGTTGCCGTTTTCTGAACGCTTCCGAGCCACCTAAAAGAATGATATTTGATGTAGGCTTACTAAAAAATCTTTTGGGGCGTGATAGTATCACAGCAAGGCACTTGCACGAGCGAGAATTTGAGTTTATACCACGCTTTAAGTTATTTATAAACACTAACTTTTTACCGCTTATTACAGACGATACCCTGTTTACAAGTGGGCGTATCAATGTTATCACTTTTGACCGACATTTTGAGCCTCACGAACAGGATAAAAACCTTAAAAACAAGTTGATAAAAGCGGAAAATTTGAGCGGTATTCTTAATTGGTGTATTGAGGGGTTGAAACTCTACTACAAAGACGGAGCAAAGCCACCGCAGGCAGTTACCACCGCCACCGATGAATACAGACAGAACAGCGACAAAATCGGTAATTTTATTTCTGAATGTATGGAGCGGACAAGCAAAAACGCAAAAGCACTTGATGTTTATACAAGATATAAAGAATGGTGTTTAGATAATGGGTTTGGCGTAGAAAACAAAGGTAATTTCTTTGATGAACTACGAGGCAAGGGCATTTTAGCACAAAGCGGAACAGTAAAAGGTGTTACCGTCCGCAATGTTGTTACCGGTTATGAACTTATCGAGGAAGAAATCGAAGAACCACCGCAATATTACAGTTATTCGAGCCGAAACAATAACCGGAATTACTATGATTAAAGTATATGTGCAAATTTGTGTATTTTTTATGTGAAGTTTTTACTATATGAAATATAAGAGAGTTTACATATAAAAAGCACATTTTTGCACAGATACAAAAAAGGAGTGATTTTTTGACAAAATACATTGATAAAATGTTAGAAAAGTTATATGCAAAACCGCACAATTTAGAAAAGGACTGCAGGCGTATAAAGAAACTGATAAAAGAACTTGAAAAAATAAAAGGGGGTGAATGCAGTTGAAGAATAAAGTTGCTTTTGTGTTACTTTTGTCTATGTGTTTGATGTTATTTGCAGGGTGCAACAATGACCCGAAAATGCTATATCAGAGTAATAGCGTTGAAATCGTCCGAGAGGGCAATAAAACGGCTGTATATGACCTTTTAGCAGATAAGGAATACAACTACATAACAAAGCGTGTAAAGCGGTCAGAGGGCGTTTCAGAGCCTTATACAACGGTTGACACGAACACAATAAAAATAGAGATAATTCCATCGGTTTTGCGAGTATATGACAAAGCGGAAAACAAAATAATTACAATTAAAAAATGATGGTAATGAAACGAACTCCGAGCGAACTCCGAGAAAACACCACTTTAACAGGTGAGGAACAGGCGAAAAATGACAATTTAACTGTCGAGGAAGTGTCGATAAATTTCAATTTTGATGACCTTGATTTTTCTTTTGATGACTTTGAAATTGACCTTGATATTGACCTCTCTTTTGATGACTTTAACTTTGATTTTCTCAACGAACAAAAGACCGAACAGAGAGCGAACAAAGAGAAAATGCAAAAATTAACTGTGAGCGAACTGTGAGAACGAAGCCAAGAGGAAGCCAAGAGGAAGCCGTGAAAAATCCGTTTGAAGTGGTGCGGAAGCGGTGAGTATTTAGAGTTTTTGGAGTCCATAAAAAAGGAAACGAAGCGAGAGCGAAGCAAGAAAAAATCTGAATACTTTCCCACCCTTAAAAAAGAGATTTTCCCCACTATAAAAAAAGAATACTGGGCAGATATAAAAAAGGGATAACAACTTGATAAAACCTGACGTTTTTCATATATAGTGGGGAAACAACCTCATAAAACTTGAAATTCAAAATATATAGATGTTGAAAAAAGTTGAAACTTAAATATTTATGTTGACATTTTCAATGTATAATCAAAAAAGCGGTTTGATTTTGTAGTCTGACCGCTTGTTTTTTTGTGAAAAATAATTCAACAATAATTCAACAACGATATAAAATTCAACTAAAATTCAACAAACGATACAAAACGATAAATGCATAAAAACCCTGTAAAATAGCCACTTTGTAGCACTTTACTAAACGATATAAAACACCTTTTTTTGAACTCATAACCCGGAGGTCGTTGGTTCAAATCCTTCCTCCGCAACCAAGTACCGGTGCCAAAAAAGATGCACCGGAGAAAACCCGAGGTTTCCTCGGGTTTTCTTTATTTTTCTCGCGTTTTCTCGATTTTTCAAAAATCGAATAACATTGCGGTTAAAAAGATGCAAACCTCGGTTTTCGACCGTCGGGAGGGATCTGAACCAAAGAATAGGCACTTTAGGGGCATATTTGACGATATTTTCTCGTCAGATATGCCCCTTTTTTGTTTTTATAATTGTTAATTCTTTGTGTCTTGGACATCCACCTCGTTACGAACGAGATTGGCATAAATTTCATAAAGAAAGGAGAAAAAATGTTTACAGCAATTATCGAAAACGAAGGCAACACCTTAGTCATGGAATTCCCGTGCAAGCGTTACCTTATGGCCGATCACCTCGGCTCTATCGGCATCAGAAAGCCGGCACATGAAATCAAATGCATGGATGAAGAGGAAGAACCGATCAAGGTGAAGATCGTCGGGAACAACGAGTTTGAGAAAAGGCTCGCCCTGTTGATCTCCCCCACAGATACTCTCTCCCTCGTAAATACCATGTGTGAGTTCTATCAGAACCTGCCCTACCAAAACAGGCTGGACGCTATGGAAGCCGTGATGTCCGGAAAGGTCTCCTCCACCGCTGAGTTTGCTAAGTTCATGCTCGAGAGCCGTATGGCAGACACCACCGAATACTTCTACTGCCCGTTGGTGGCAAACGTGTACAGCCGTGATGAATACGGCAACATGGAAGAATATCCCGACGAGTATGACGGCAG
>JAZNJM010000091.1:0-3073 GCA_045578045.1 Eubacteriales bacterium
CGACATGGCTACGATCCGACTTAAGAGAGATAACGAAAGCTATTGGACTTCTTAGCTTAATGAGAATTTTGTTTTGGCTTTTTTGCCATAGATGAGATTCAAAGAAACGCATTGGAACGTTTAGAATCAAGGCAAAAATCAACCCTAAAATCAATGGGGATATAATGGAAAATAGGCTTGAAAAGATATTCAATATAAAATCGATATTCTGAAAAACCGCAAAAAGCAGAATACAAGCTGCGGCAACACCAACAATCCAAATAGTTAGCTTTTTTTTATTTTCTATTATGGGTTTCATAGCTCTCCTTTGTTTTTTAAAACGACTTAGTATTTATATTTTATAATTCTTCAATGTTTATAACGCCCTCAATTGAAGAAATTTGCGACATAATCTTGTCGTGCGGTTGTCTTTTTCTGAATCTGACTGTGAAAACAACGTTACATTTCTCCCCTGTTGGAGTATGATTTTTGTTAAATTCAATATCTGTAACCGTTGTTGCTTCCGTGCTGAAATGAGCGAGGATATTATCGAAAACTTGTGGATTTTCAAATTCTATGTAAACGTTCATAAGTTTTGCGGAAGATATTATAAAATGCTCAAATCTAACTAAAGCAATTTCTGATATAAGAACAAGAAGAGAAGCGATTAAAGCGGCTTCGAAATATCCTGCTCCAATGGCAAGACCAATAATTGCAGAGGTCCAAAGTCCCGCGGCGGTTGTTAATCCTTTAACCTGCCTTCTTGCTGTTACTATAATCGTACCTGCACCAATAAAGCCCATTCCTGAGATAACTTGCGCTCCAATTCTCATTGGATCGGTTGTTAATCCTTCGTTATATAAAAAAAGTCCTGTAAGAGTTGTTATAGTTGCTCCGATACAAATAAGAGTGTGTGTTCTGAAGCCCGCACCTCTTCTTTTATATTCACGCTCTAAACCAATAATTCCTCCGCAAAAAAGAGCTAAAAAGAATCTGGCTAAAACTCCAATAATATTCGTTCCGCGGAGTATTTCAATAAGTTCGGAAATATTCATTTTAACCCTCCTCTTTATTCTTCTTCAATGGATAAAACGCCGTCTATTGATGCTATTGCGGCAATAACATCACTATGCCTTCTTCTTCTCGGCATTCTCATTTCTATAAGAACGTTTGGCGGTTCATTTTTCAGATCCTTCATATTCATTACTTCAGAATCGTATATTTTAATATCCATATCTTTCATTGTCTGAAAAATATTGGATAAAACGGAGGTATCTGCAATAACAACGGAAACGTTTATATTTTGGGAGGTTGAAACAAGGTGCTTTTCAACCCCTGTGAAGTAAGAAATTGTAAGCCAGATAAGAACGCAAGCAACTATTGCACATTCGTAAAATCCGGCTCCTATACATAAACCCATACAAGCACACGCCCAAAGTCCAGCGGCGGTTGTGAGCCCTTTCACTTGCTGTCCCGTTACGATGATAGTTCCCGCACCAAGAAAACCTATTCCGTTGATAACCTGCGCCCCAAGACGACAAACGTCTGTTGAAACGTCTAAAACCTCAACTGCATATCTGCTTATACACATAGCAAGAGTTGCACCCATACAAACGATTATATGGGTTCGATATCCCGCCGGTCTTCTTTTTCTTCCACGCTCTATTCCGATTATTCCGCCAAAAATAACCGCAAGACTGAGCTTTAATATAAGCGCGAGGATTCCCGCACCACGCAATTCGTCTATTATTTCTTTTGCGTTTAAAGATTTTAAAAATTCCATTTATTCTCCGCTTTTTCTTGAAAATAAGGTGTTTTCTGATTTACAGCTTAAAACGATTATAATAAGTTTTGACAACAGATTTTTACTATTGACAAACGTTTTTTTTTATTTTTATTCTGTGTCTTTAGAATCTATTCCGTAAATGTGAACGAAAATAAAAACGTTTATGATATTTTATATCAGTATATCACAATATAGTTGTAATGTCAACGAAATTTATCTTATTTGAAAGAAATTAAAGATTAAAAGGGAAAAAAGATTATAAAATGACAGATTATTGCATATCTTAATTGTATAAATAAAAATGATTTTCTTTGTTCTATTAATATTTATAATTGTTTTCATTTTGTATATTGAAATTTTTTATAAAAAATGTTATAATGCCAAAAAAATCTAATGTGGGAGGTATATTTTGACAGATAAGCAGATATTGATTTATGATGAAATGTCGAAGAAAATAATAGATGCAACCTTAGAACTCGTTACAGAGCTTGGACATCAGAAGGTAACTGTCAGAAGTATACTGAGAAAGCTCCATATAACAAACAGAGTTTTTTATAACAGATTTCATAACGTTGAAGAGGTTTTCAATATTTTATACGAACAAACGCTTATGAAAATAAGGGAGTGTGTTTCTTGCCGTATCGATCCCGAAAAAGATTTTTTTGAACAAATAACAGATATGGTTGCAGAAACGCTTAATATATCATACGACCATAAAAAAAGATTTAACAACTATTTTTTTCAAAGCGATTCTCTCTCTAAAGAAAATTTCGTATGGTGGCAAAATGAGATAAAGCGTTTGATTGAATATGCATATGAGCAAGGCTTGATAATTGAGGTTGATGCTTCGGGAATGAGCTATGCAATATGGTGCTTCTGTCGAGGATATAATGCAGACGCGGTGAGCAGAGACCTCCCAAAAGATGAAGCAATAAAGAATTTTAAATATTGCTTTGGCTTTCTCCTTGACGGTATCAGAAAGCGATAAATTAAGAGTTTATTTTCAGTTTATATTTTTGGTAAAAAATAGTTTTGTTGAGTTGTTTTGCTTTTTCATTGTTTAGCACACATTGTGCTGAATTTACCCGATTAACCGAGCTGAATTAACCGAGCTGATAAAAATCAACAGAACCAACCGAGCTGATAAGAATTAACAGAATTAACCGAGCTGATAAGAATTAACAGAACCAACCGAGCTGATAAGAATTAACAGAATTAACCGAGCTGATAAGAATTAACAGAACCAACCGAGCTGATAAGAATTAACAGAATTAACCGAGCTGATAAGAATTAACAGAACCAACCGAG
>JAZNJM010000092.1:0-19533 GCA_045578045.1 Eubacteriales bacterium
AAAGAGGTTTTCACACCTCTCTTTTCGTTATGCAATTTTTATCCTCTTTTTGAGGATTTTTTTGTTTTTTACATCATTTTTTCTCCAATAAACTAAAAAGCTGCTGCAAATGCAAATTTTTTTCGCACTTGCAACAGCCCCGTTTCTTTATTAAATCCAATTAAATCCAATTAAATCCAATTAAATTAAATTAAATCAAATCAAATCAAATCAAATCAAATCAAATTAAATCAAATCTGTTTCGCTTTCTGCATATTCTTGTTCACCAACAATTGATATAAGCTGGTCTTTTGTAAGTTTTTCGTCAAAGGTTGAATATCTGACGTGTAAAATATCACCGTTTCTAATTGCTTTTCCGCCGTGTTCATCAATTTCAGCGTTAATATCTTCCGTATGCTTTATTGACAAAACAAAAAGGTTTGCGGGCCAGAAAATATCTCTAATTTGTTTTCCTATGGCAAATGAACCTGATTGAACGGTAACGTATGTATCAATAACCTTTGCAGTTTTTCCGTGGTTTTGCGTTTCAATTTTGTTTTCAAGAACAGAATCGTTTATTGATTTTGCATCAAAAATTTCCGTTATGATAAAGGCTGTTATGGAAACAACGATAACGTATAAAATGTTATTTGAAAAATTTAACGCTTCAACGGCAAATGCTATGGCTGTGAGGGGCATTTTCATCATTCCCGAAATACAGGCGGTTATCCCTAAAAGCAGAATAATAACATAATAATCTCCTTCAAGTCCAAAGAGATTTTCCATTGTCTGAGCCAAAATTGAGGATAAAACAGAACCTATTGCAAGAATGGGAATAAAAACTCCTCCCGTTATTCTGTTTGTGTTTGCACCTAAGGTAAGGGTTGAACGAACAAGCAGAATAAGAATCAAAAAAAGAATTGAAATTTTTTTCTCAAAGAGAAAAAGCATAAGCTCGTGTCCTGTTGATATAAAATCGTAGGAAAATAATCCAAGAATAAACGTAATAAAGAATATTGAAAAAATCTTTACGCTATGGGGGATTTTTTTCAGTTTTTTATTAAATAAAACGTTTATGACTTTGTAGTATTTTAAAAATAAAACTGCAAATAGTCCCATAATAATCCCTATAATAATTGGAATATATATATCCCAAACTGAAAGAGCTTTGAGAGAAAACTCAGGCAATAGGGAAGTGCCTACGTTTAATAGAGGGGCTAATATTTCAACTGTTATGTATGAAAACATAACGGAGGTTGTTGAAACAATTATAATCATTGGAGAAATTCTTTGGTGTGCCTCTTCAATGGAAAAAAGTATTCCCGAAATGGGTGCACCCGTAGCAACAGAAAAACCTGCACACGCACCGCCTGTCATAGAATATCTTTCCCAAGCTCTGTTTTTCTTTGAAAGAGTTCTGATACAACCCATTCCCGCCGCTGTTCCCATTTGAACTGATGGGCCTTCCGTTCCAAGCGGAACGCCTATTAAAAATGAAATGAGAGATAAGAAAAACACTCCAAAAAGATTGCTAATCCATTTAAAAGGGACAAGTCCTCTCAAAATACCGATAGAGGTTGGAATACCACCGCCGCTGAGATTTGGATTCTTTTTATATATAAAAGAGAAAAATAAGGCAAGTAAAAATAAAAAAGGAATGATTATGGGAGAATAAACAAGATTCTCTTTAAGAAATTCATATCCGTGTTCTGAAAAATGAATAACTTTTCCTGATGCAACTTTATATAAAAGAACAATAATAGCTGTGAAAACACCTGTAAGAGAGCCAAAAAGCACCGCAGGAAAAATCAGATTAACAAAATATTTTCTGTGTTTTTTTCTCATAACAGTCCCTCGTTTTTGTAAATCATTCCAATTTAGATACGCTATTATACTATTCTTTGACAAAAAAATCAATGATAAATATGAAAATATTTTTTTGCTCTTTTTTTGAAAGAAGATTATATTTTATAATTATAATATTGAAAATTTTTTTGCTATTCATTGCTTAAAAAATGTTTTTATTGCTTAAAAATGGTTTCGTTGCTTAAAAAAAAGTTTCGTTGCTTAAAAAAAAGTTTCATTGCTTAAAAATGGTTTCGTTGCTTAAAAAAAGTTTCATTGCTTAAAAATGGTTTCGTTGCTTAAAAAAAGTTTCGTTGCTTTAAAAGATTTTATTGCTTTAAAAGGTTTTATTGCTTTAAAAGGTTTCGTTGCTTTAAAAGGTTTTATTGAAAAAAACATAGATTATATATTTAGAACAAAATTTTAAATGTAATTAAAATAATATATTTGTAAAACAAAATTCAATAAAAAAATATCGATAATCGATAAAAAACTATTGACAATCGATTTAATATGTGATACAATTCAAATTAAACAAAGACAAAAATAAAAAACTTGAAAGGATTTTATTATGAAGAATAATAAAATGTCAATTTTAATTTCAACAATTCTTGGAGTTGTATTTTTTATAGGTCTTGCTGTTTCTTGCTTTTGGGTTCCAACCTTTGTTGATTCGGTGTTGTCTGTCCCCGATAATTTTGGATTGAGAAATGACGTAACACCTTTAGGAAGAATACTTATTATTTCAGATATATATTCGATAATTGCCGTTGGAGAAATTGCTATAGTTTTTATGTTCTTTTTGTTAAAAAGAGTCTCATTAGGTAAGGTTTTTACCAAAATAACGGGTGATATTTTAAATATTGTTTCTTTGTGTTGCTTTGCTGAGGGAATTCTTGCATTATTACTTATTTTTTGTTTTCAAGTTGTAATATGTGCCGCATTTGCTGCTTTCTTTTTGGGCTTTTGTCTTCTTGTTGTTAAAAACGTTATCAACGAAGGTACGAGAATCAAAAATGAAAACGATTTTACAATCTGAACAAAAAGAGGTGCTTTTTTATGATTATAATAAATCTTGACGTTATGATGGCGAAACGAAAAATATCACTTAATGAGCTTTCTGAAAAGGTTGGAATAACTCTTGCAAATTTATCAATTTTAAAAAATAATCGTGCAAAAGCAATAAGATTTTCAACGCTTGATTCAATTTGTAAGGCTCTTGATTGTCAGCCTTCCGATATACTTGAATACGTTCCCGATGAAAAGTAGGGTTTGAAACGTTAAAATATGGAGTAATATAAACGTTGAAACTAAAGACCGTTTAATTGTTTTCCTATGGATTAATTCTCATATGATACATAATAAAAAAGAAAGGGGAATTTTTATGTTTTCGGGAGACTTATTTTCTTCTGGATTGTTTTTCAATCCATTGTTTTATTTGTTTTTAGTTTTTGCAATAATGATTCAGATATTTATTTGTTTCAAGGCTAAAAATAAGTTTATTAAGGCGTTACCGTGTATAATAACTTTTGTTTCAAGCATTGGATTTTCAATTCCTTCTTATTATTATGATGGTTGGGATGGTTTCGGATATGGTGCTATTTCCATTATTTCATTGTTACTTTTTCTGTCTTTTTTCTTTGGACTAATAATTTCGTGGGTTGTTAAGAGAAAAAAACTTTAATATAGGTGAAATTATTTACTATAGAAAATAGCTTCTATTTGTTCTTATAAAAACTTTTTTATGTTTTAAAAATGATTCTTTATGTTTTAAAAATGATTCTTTATGTTTTAAAAATGATTCTTTATGTTTTAAAAATGATTCTTTATGGTTTTAAGAATAATTCTTTATGGTTTAAAACGGAGAGTAGTTTATGAAAAGGATAATATCTTTAATATTGATTACTTTAATATTCTCGATTGTTGGATATAGAGTTGGCTTGGAGTTTAATATGCGTTCTCTTCCAGAAGACATTTTTGAAAAAACAGAGCATTATATTCCTTCGGGATATGCCGATAAATACTGGAATAATATCTTTTGGCAAGACGGTATGCATATAAGTTATTATGAACTGTCTGAAAAAGAAATTTTAAAACTTGAATCTGAAATAAATTCAGATAAAACCCTCTGGAAACCTTTTTCGAGAGAGGCTTTGAATCTTTTTGAAAAAAAAATAGTTGGTGCTTATGAAATGTACGATGAAATAAAAGAAGAGCATTTCAGAAATGGAGTTTTTTACTATTGCAGCTGTGAAGGAATTACGAAAGACTATGCTTATTTTGATATTACGAAAGAAGATCCAAATATTATATATTTAGACCGAACAACGTGGTTTTTTATATATAATTCCAATAAGGGAAAATACTATATTGTGTATAATTGCTAAATGAATATGGAAAAAAGAGGTTTTATTTTGAAAAAAACGTATAATAAAAAAATTCTGAACGTTGTTTTTATAATAGTTATAGTTATTTTTGTATTCTTTGCTGCTGCTTATATTGTGAAAAAATCAGAACCGAAAAATGAGAATGTTTTTGACTGTATATATTATCAGGTTGAAGAAGTTAAAAAAGGAAATAAAAACGTTTTAGTCAATGGTACTCAATCAGCCTATGCAGATTATGATTTTGGTTTTTTTGAAAATATTCAGATTCCAGAACTTGATATGTGTTTAACTATTGAAAATAATTCTTTGCATATCCTTTTTTTTAATCGTCAAGAAGGAGTTAAATGGAACACCTCCCACCCCATTCATTTTCGCTATGATTTAAAGGAAAAACAGCTATATGGTGAACGTTCATTTGAATATCTTGCAGAAAACTTTTTTTCCCATTATTTTAAATGGTTTGAAAATGATGACGCAAAAAACGAATACTCTATGGAGAATCTTGGAAATTATACTTTTACAATGCAAGAAAACGTAAATTGGAGCTGATTTCTTAAAACTATATCAGAAGGAGGTGAATCCCTATGAAAAAATATGCTTTTTTGCTTTTTGTTTTGTTGACTTTATTTCTTACAGGTTGTTCTTCAAAATATAAAGAAACGGATTATATTGGAAAAACTTCTGCTGAAATTGAAGAAGAGTTTGGAAAATTTGATTGTGTCGGTATGCCTATGGAAGATGATGGACTGTATAAAAAAACAGCTTGCGGCTATACTTTAAAAGAGTCTAAAAAAGGATTTCTTGGAAAGTCAGACGAATGGTTATTATTTATATGCTTTGACGAAAATGGTGTTGCATATGAATGTTATGAGGGATATCGCCCTGGCGGTTAAGAATAGTTTTGAGAAAAATAAAAAATTATATATTCTTTTTAATATTTTTTTCTGTTTTTCGTTGACATTGTTTTTAAAATAATATATAATCACATTATGAACAATAATCGACAAAAAACGAAAGGTGGTTTATATTATGAAATGGGAAACTAAAGATTTAAAATATGGCGAAATAGTTTATGAAGAAGAGCTATTTAGCGGAAAGAAAAAGGTTATTCTCAACGGAACGGAAATGACAAAGGAAATAGGAAGAACATACGTTTGTCCATACGGCGATGAAGAAATTCGCGGAAAATTGAAAGGCAATATTTTCACAGGCGTAAAGCTGAAAATTGAAGACGATAATATAGTTCTTGTTAAAATGGCAAAATGGTATGAAATATTGCTTTCCGTTTTGATTCCCGTTATTATCTTTGGATTGAATAATTTAATTCTTCCTTTGTTTGATGGCGCTATTGTTGGTGCTTTTACAGGGGTTGTTTCTGTTTTGGCAATGTTTGTAAGCGTTGTTTTGATGAAAAAAATGAATCATATAGGGCTTAAAATTTTCGTTTTTGGTGGCGTTTTTCTTTGTGCTGTTTTGCTTAGTTATAGCTTTTCGGCGTTGATTAATCTATAAACAGTTTATTCAGAAATAGAAATAAACGAAAAAAATATGCTTATGATAATAGATTCAATTCGGATGGTTCATCTTGTCTGTCTTAGAACGTAATATGGTCAATAAATCCGTATTTTATCAAGTGGGCAAAAAGCGTTAAATTTTATAATTTGTTGCTTTTTTATTCTTTTGAAGATAATTTGCTTTTCTGATAAAAAGATATGTGGCTGATACACTTACAATATTAGTGTAAAAGCCACATTTTTTATAATGAAACTATATCAAATAGCTTTTGCGGTGAATTGCAATTAAGATGTTTTAAAGCTTTTGCGGCATATGTGTCAAAAGACGTATGTTCAACAAGCCTGAAAACTGCTGTACAAGTATCAATAAAATCGTTTTTTGATTTGTGTGTTGCGGTGTATCCAATACATAAAAATCTGAGCATAGAGTAAAGGGTGCAAATTGAAAGAAATTCGTCCCAAAGGGAAACAGGTCTGTCTTGGAAAGGAAACTGCTCAAAAAACATATGATTAACTATCATATGCTCAAAGAATATTTCCCAATCGGGAAAATTGTTTTCAAAATCTTTTTTAGCCGTATTGTATTTTTCTTCGAGATTTTCATTTTCATTGAAAAAAAGAATAGTTTCTTCTCCGTATTTTCTGAGGCTTTCGCTTTTTTTGTCTAAAATTTCTAAAATATTTTTTATAGCGTTTATTGCGAATAATAAATGTTCTTTTCCGATTTCAAAAATATGTTTATTATCTACGGGAGTAGAACTTATCAGCTTTTTAATACCTTGTTCATCTTTCTCATCTATTAACTTTTCCAAAGAAAGAAAGGCTGTTGCCATATCTTCAAAACGCTTTAAAAACGGTTTTTCTCTGTTTTGAATAAGGGAAATTAAATATAGTCTTATTTCTTGTTCCAATCCAAAGGTTTGATAGGTTACTGCTCTTTTTCCAAATATGGGCATATATATTGTTTTTTCTGACTTTACAAAACGTATCTTTTCGTTTCTATGGAAAAATAACTCTAAAACGCCCTCACAGCTGTTTGCCATAGAACATTCAAAAGATGGTTCGTTTCTTATACCTCGTGGATATAGTCTGCAAACATCGGATAATAAACTTTCGCCTAATTCAGCGTGAATGGCACATTTTCCGTCTTCAAGGTGCATAGGACAGCTTCCGTCATATTTAGGTTGGATTTGGGCGTATGCATCGGGGGTTGGGGAAAGGGATAGTTTGATTCCAATATCAAGTCTTCTTTGCATTGCTTCTGAACATTCACAGCCCATTAGTTTGAAATAATCTTCAACTGAAAAAGTAACGGGCCAACCTTCACAACAAGGTTTTCTGCATTTTCCCATTTTGCAAATGAATTTCTCATAATAATCAGGCGATAAAAAAATATGTTTTTCAATCATAAATTCAGCTCTTTCTTTTTTTGAATGGAAAAATTATACTCTTTTGTTGCTTTTCGTTCAAGTACAAAATGAAAATTTTTTTATGTTGTATTTTTTCAAAAAAATGTTATACTGAAATAAAAATAAAAAAAGTAATAAAAAAAGTAATAAATAAAGGTATATTAATGGAAATAATAAGAAAACTATTTGAGCTTCAAGATATTGAGTATAAAAAATTCACAGAAAAACTAATTCCAACCATAGAACCAGAAAGAATTATTGGAATAAGAACTCCCGTTTTGAAAAAATACGCAAAAGAATTATATAAATCTCCAGAGGCTAAAGAGTTTATATCAGAGCCTTTTCACAATTATTATGAAGAAAATAACCTTCATAGCTTTCTTATAATGCAAATTGAAAATTTTACAGAGGCGATAAAAGAAATAAACTGTTTTTTGCCTTTTATTGATAATTGGGCAACTTGTGATTCTCTTCGACCGAAAGCATTTTCAAAGCATAAAAAAGAGCTTTTACTTCATATTGATAATTGGCTTTTGTCTGAGCATACGTATACGTTGCGTTTTGGAATACAAATGTTGATGGTTCATTTTTTAGATGATGATTTTAATATAAAATATGCCGAAAAAATATCTCTTATAAAAAGTGAAGAATATTACGTTAATATGATGATAGCTTGGTATTTTGCAACTGCTCTTTCAAAACAGTATGAAAGTATTCTTCCAATTCTTTTAGAATATAAACTTGAAAAATGGGTTCATAATAAAACCGTTCAAAAAGCGTTGGAAAGCAACAGAATATCAAAGGATAAAAAGGCTTTTTTGAAAACTCTTAAAATAAAATAAAAACAATCGTTTTTCAAAACGTAAATATTTTAAGACAGCTATTTTGAAAACACAATAAATAATAAATTTGAAAACTTATATATTATAAAATAGTAGTTTAGAGAAACTTAGGTTATGACAAAACGGTTATTTTAAGATATTTATATAAAAATAAAATACTCTATGAACGTATAAGTATTATAAAAAACATAGAAACATTTTAAAAAACATTAATAGGTTGCATAATTAAAACTGTCTCGGATTTATTTATATCTGAGACAGTTTATTTTGATTTATTTTTTATTAAGCTCTTTTTCCAAAATATTTCTGATTCTTTCTCCAATAAGGTTTGTTCTTTTTCCTTTAAGCTCTTCGGGAGAAATTATCTCTAAAACGTCTATTTTAACGGTTGTTGATTTAAAGGGGATATTTTTATTTACCTTATCTGTATCTTTAATTGAAACTACCGCTATGGGTGTATTTGATTTTTGTGCTATTTTAAAAACTCCGCTGTGAAAGGGAAGCATTTCTTCTTCTGTATTTCTTGTTCCTTCGGGGTATATTCCAACGGACATTTCACGCTTCTCTAAAAGTTTTGCGCCTTTGTTTATAGCTTCTATGGCTTTAAAAGGATCGTTTCTGTTGATTGGAATAAAACCGCAACGATGTATAATATTTCCAAAAATTGGAACGGAGAAGTTTTCAGGCTTTGAAATAAAAGCGATGTTATGTTCTTTGAAAACGTACCACGATATAATTGGATCAAGGTTTGAACGATGGTTTGAAACGAAAAGATAATTCTGATTATTGCACAGCTTTTCTTTTCCCGATACTTTAAGCCTTATTCTGAGAACAATAATTCCCGTTAAAGCCGCCGCATTCAGAGCTGTTCTGTAAAAACGGTTTATGCTCGTGTATTCCTTTGACGTATCAACTGCAAGAGAACAGGCAATATAAAAAACAAACCAAAGAATAACGAAAGCCAAAATAAGAATTAAAAGAGAAACTAAAATGTAAACGAATACCATAAAAACACCCCTTCACACCATTTCATTTTCTCTATATCATATAAAGCTAAACCGAAACTAAACAAAACCTAAATAAAACCTAAATAAAACTCAAATAAAGCTAAACCAAAACAATAAAAAAGCTATTTTTCAAAAACCGTTGTGAAAGAAGTGGTCATATTTTTGCTTTCAACAAATATTTGTCCTTTGTGAAGAGAGATTATTTTTTTAACTATTGCAAGTCCGATTCCATTTCCGTATGCAGAATGTGATTTATCTGATTGATAAAATTTTCGGAAAATCATTTTTTGTTCTTCTTCGGGAATTTCTACACCTGTATTTGTTATGGTAGTGGAAATATTCTTTTCGGTTTCTTTGATTGAAATTGAAATTATAGAATATTCAGGAGAAAACTTAATTGCGTTGTCCATAAGATTTATCCATACCTGTTTTAAAAGCTCTTCATTTGCTTTTATAAACACTTCATCAAACTCTAAATCAAATTCGATTTTTTTGCTTGTCCATTTGTTTTCGAGAAGTAAAACGCAATTTCTTATCTGTTCTGAAAGATTATATTTTGATATATCTGAAAGAATATTCTGGTTTTCAATTTTCGTTAAATTGAGAACTTTTGTTGCCATATCAGATAAACGAATTGATTCTTCTTCAATTATATTTATGTATTCTTGTTTTTGTTCTTCAGATAAATTTCCTCTTTTCAAGAGCTTTGCAAAACCTGCAATAGAAACTATTGGGGTTTTAAATTCGTGGGAGAAATTGTTGATAAAATCTGATCTGAGCATTTCAGTGTTTTCAAGCTCGTGTGCCATCTTGTTAAAGCTGTCTGTAACCTCAGAAAGTGCAGATATTCCACTTGCTGTTTTTCCGAAGCTAAGTCTTGCGGTGAAATCTCCCGAAGCAAGTTTGTTCATTGAAGAAATAATTCGGTTAAAGGGCTTGAGAGGAAATCTTACGATAATAATAGAAATTCCGAATCCAATAACAAGACTTATAAATGCAAGAAACAAAAGAAGCGGGGTAACTTCAATGGCTGTTCCGTCATATGCAGGAATTGCGTCAAAAAGTACCATTATATAAATAATTCCAATTGTTAAGGCTATGGCAATAAATAATATAAGAAAGATAACTAAAGAAAAGGTAAGGGTTAAAGATAAACGGCTTAAACGTTCTTTTTTTGTTTTTTGCTTCATTTTCTTTTCTTTTTTCATACTTTTTTAACCGCCTTGTATCCAAGACCTCTGACAGATTCGATTTGAAATTCGTTGAATCCCTCCAAGCGTTTTCTGAGGCGGCCTATATGAACCGTAACCGTTTCCCAGCCCGTGTCGCTTTCTGCCCCCCATATTTCGTCCATAAGCTGAATCCTTGTGAAAATTTTTCCCGGATATGATAAAAGTTTATACAAGAGTAAAAACTCTTTTTGCGGAAGCTCTAAAACTTCGTTTCCTTTTGTAACTGTAAAAGAATCGTAGTCAAGAACAACTTCTCCAATAGTAATTTTTCTTTCGTTTACAATTTTCGCTCTCCTTAGTAATGCTTTTATTCTAAGGAGCATTTCAATCTCGTCAATAGGCTTTGTCATATAGTCGTCTGTTCCAACTAAAAATCCTTTTTGTTTGTCTTCTGGAAGATGTTTTGCTGATATCATAAGGATAGGAAGAGAATAGTTTCCTTCACGAACTATTTTTGTAAATTCATATCCGTCTAATCTTGGCATCATTATATCAAGAACAACGAGGTCGATATGCTTTGTATCAAGGATATCTAAGGCAATTTCTCCGTCTTCAGCGGTGAAAACGTTATATCTTTCGTTTTCAAGCACAGCTTTAATGAGCTGTCTTGTGTTTTTGTCATCATCAACAACGAGTATGTTGAACATAAAAGCCTCCTGAATATATATTATAATTCAGTCTACTTTTTTTCGGTAAACTGAAACTAAAGAAAATAGTGCAAAAAACGCAAATTAAAATATAGTATTACATATTATTTTGTTATAAATACTCTTGACTAAAAACAAAACAAGTGCTATAATTTCGTGCGGATTTGCGGTTTTTCTGCATTTAGAATCTGAATAACCTCTTATATGGTGGAAAAAATGTCTTCTGTTTTGTATTTTATAAGAAAAAACGCCGTTATGACCGTTGCTTTGGTGGCAGCTGTTCTGACGAGCTTTCTTGTGCCTCCCGATAAGGAATATATGGGCTATTTCGACTTCAAAACCTTGACCTGCCTTTTTTGCGTTTTAGCGGTTGTTTGTGCTTTGAAAAATATAAATTTTTTCTATGTTCTTGCGGAAAAGATTGTTCAGAAGTTTAAGGATATAAGAATGTGTATTTTAGCTCTTGTATACATAACCTTTATTGGCTCTATGCTCATTGCAAACGATATGGCGCTTCTGACTTTTCTTCCCCTTGGATATTTCGTTCTATCTTCAACGGGAAAACAAAAATATATGGCGTTTACTTTTATTATGCAAAATATATCCGCGAATCTTGGGGGAATGTTAACTCCCTTTGGCAACCCACAAAACCTTTATCTTTATACTAAATTCAATATTCCAAACGCCGAATTTGTTGGAATTATGCTTGAACCTTTTATTATCTCCATAATTCTTATAACTGCTTGTTGTTTTATTTTTGTTAAAAAAGAACCTCTTAGTATGGAGAGGGAAAAGGTTAACCTTCCCGTTAAAAAAACCGTTCTTTATCTTTTGCTTTTTGCTTTTGCCATAGCAATAGTATTTCGCGGTATTCCATATTGGACAGGGCTTATTATAATTCCCGCTTTTCTCATTTTTGCCGATAGAAAAGCGTTGAAAATGGTTGATTACCCTTTGCTTCTGACTTTTGTTTTTTTCTTCATTTTTTCGGGAAATATGGCTCGAATAGATGCTGTTAGAGACGTTCTTTCGGTCTTGCTTGAAAAAAACGCTCTTTTGCTCAGCGTTATTTCTTGCCAGATAATAAGCAACGTTCCATCTGCCATATTGCTTTCACAGTTTACCGATGAATACAGAGAGCTTCTGATTGGCGTTAATATTGGAGGCGTTGGAACGCTTATTTCATCTCTTGCAAGTTTAATAACTTTCAATGAGTATAAAAAACATAATCCCGGAAAAACGAAAAATTACGTTAAGAGCTTTTCAGCTTTCAACTTTGCGTTTCTTTTTATTCTAACGGGAATAATGCTTATAACGGGATTGATTTTTTGGAATTAAGTATCAAATATATGAATTAAAAAATCAATAAATCATAAAGTATTCAAAAAACGGCGTCTGCCGTTTTTTGTTTTATAAAGAATTTAAAAAATACTTTTTACTATTTCGTTTTATAAAGTGCTTTGAAAACGTTTTTAACTTTTCGTTTTGTAAATTGTTTTAAAAATGTTTTTAACTTTTCGTTTTATAAAGTGTTTTGAAAAAGTAGTTACACTTTTTGTTTTTTTAAAATTTTGCTCTCAGCTCAACAACCTTTCCAATAATTGTAACGGGAAGGTTTCTAACGTCTTCTTTTGAAAAATATTTTGGTTTATATGCAGGATTGAGTGGTTGAAGAATCATTCCCTTTTCGTCAATAATGAGTTTTTTTATAGTTGCATCATTTTCTCCTATCATTGCAACTATGATATTTCCATTATCAGCACAGGATTGTTTTCTTACTATAACCGTATCTCCTTCGGTGAACCTCGGCTCCATAGAATCTCCTTTAACAATAAGCCCAAAATAATCTCCGCTATGCATCATTTCTTCCGTTATTTCTTCATATCCTATAATTTCTTCATAGGCTGTTGACGGATTTCCCCCTTTAACGTATCCAAGCACGGGAATCCTCGTTTTCTTCTTGGCGACTTCTTTGTTTTTTTCCATATGATAAAACTTAGCGTGTTGATGGGGAATACCGTGTTTTTCAAGGAATGAGATTTTTTGGACGTTATTTTCAAGAGCTTGAAATTCTATTTCTCTTTCATCGTCCCAAGGGGTTATTGTCTGAACAATCAGGTCAACACTTTCGTTGAAAATTTTAGATAATTCGCTGAGAGTATCATATGAGGGTAAGCTGCTTCCGTTTTCCCACATAGAAATTGTTGTTCTTGAAACGTTGAGCTTTGAAGCAAGAGCATCTTGTCTTATTCCCGCTTTTTTTCTTAACCAGCTTAAATAAATCATAAAATAACCTCGAAATAAATCTATATTTGTTTATCTGTTTGACTTTTTTTGACAAAAAGAATATTTTTCTATATTATAACGCCAAAATTCTTGTCTGTCAAGAGAGAAAAATAATATTTTTTGTCAATATACTTGACAAAATAAATAGAACGTGATACAATATGCAAAAAGAATTGACAATGATGTAATTGCCCCGTGCTGAAATGTCAATTCTATTGTCGTTTTAACGAGTTGGGAGGTGTAATATGTTCAGAAAAAGAAAAGGGATAAATTTAAGTTATCCAATGCAAGGCTTCGTTTGCTTTTCGTGCCTTACATATGATGCTCAACCGAATAATATAAAAAGTAAAATCAATAGGCTTTGCGATGTCGTTGGAGGAGAATTCAGAGATGCTCTGTTTGAATTTGTTACAACTGAGAAATCAGCTGTTGAGATTGGTTTGAAATATTACGTTTCGGAGTCAAAGCTATATGATATGAGAAAGAAGTTTTATGAGTCCTGGAGAATGAAATAAAAAAAGCGGAGCGTTTGAAAATGATAACGTTCCGCTTTTTATTATAGATATTTTAAGGATTCAAGGATTATAATAAATAAACTTATTTAAATGTTTCCATTTTTAATTTCAAAAATATGATTTGCCAAAAGCTCAGACGCAATTTCAACGAAATCTGCACAAGGACGTTTTTTATAATATTCCTCAGTTCTTTTTTCGGGAGTTCCGCTTGTAGAATGAGGTATTCCCGAAAGAAGCTCACGACAAATAATGCTTCCGTTTATTTCTTTGAATTTTTCGCCAAGGTCTTTTGTTTCTTCATAAACTCTTTTTTTCTCTTCTTTGTCTTCTGCCGATGAATACCCTGAAATAAGCCCTTTTATAATAAACATACCGCTAACTGCACCGCAAACCTCTCTTAATTGCCCCATACCGCCTCCAAAGGGAGAAGAAAGCATAGAAATGGTATCTGAGTCAAGACTTGTTAAATCATAAAAGGCGAGAACAACAGATTGGGCACAGTTGAAGCCTTTGAGAAAATATTCTTTTGCGAGTTGTTTTCTTGATTCTATAAATTCTGTTTTTGTCATATGAAATCTCCTTTTTTTGAGTTATTTTATTTTACGATATTTTCTCATATAAATCAATAGCTTTTTTTAAAAAAAGGTTGATTTTCTTGAATATAAAGGGTATAATTCTATAAAATTCATCGTTTTGGAGCGTTTATGAAAAAGCTATTATTTATTTTTACAGGTGGAACAATAGGAAGTACCGTTAAAGGAGAATATATTTGTACAGACGAAAACAAACCATACGTTCTTATAGAAGGGTATAAAAAGAAATATGGAGAACTTGGGGAATATGAAGATTTAACCCCATATACTGTTCTGAGCGAAAACCTTAACGGAGAACATTTATCAAAATTGATTAAAGCTGTTGGAGAGAATATTAAAGAAGAATATGAAGGTATAATTGTAACGCACGGAACGGATACCCTTGCATATTCTGCTGCTGCTTTGAGTTATGCGTTTGGAAAATGTGAAATTCCAATTTGTCTTGTTTCGGCAAATTATCCTCTTGAAGATAAACGCTCAAACGGTTATGAAAATCTCAGAGGAGCAGTTGGTTTTGTTAAAAACGTTAAAAAAGGTGGAGTTTGGGTTTCATATAAAAATGATGGGGAAAACGTAAAAATTCATTGCGGAAGCCGTCTTTGCCCACATATTTGCTTTACAGACAGGGTTGAGAGCGTTAAAAATTCCTTCTATGGATTTTTTGATAATGCGTTTGAATTTATAAAAAACGAAAACTATTTTGAAAAAAATGATGAAATATCTCCTTTGTTCCATAATTTTTCTGAAATATCAAAGAGATGTAAAACGGTTCTCAGACTTGAATCATACCCCGGAATGATTTTTCCCGAAATAAATGAAAACGTTAAATATATATTGATGGGTAGCTTTCATTCAGGAACGATTGATACGCTTTCAGACGAAGCGAAATGTTTTTATGAATTTGCGAAAGAAAAAAACGTAAAGATTTTTTTAACAGGAGTTGGAAACGATATTCCTTATGAAAGCACAAGCGTATATAATGCTTTGGGAATAACTCCTCTTCCTTTCATTTCTCCCGTTTCAGCGTACGTTAAGCTCTGGCTTCTTGAAGAATCGGGTGCTGACGTTTTAAAAGACGTTTTCTCTTCTCTTGGCGGAGACGTTGTTTAAAAAAACGTTTTTTTGTGTCCTTTAATAATAATTTTATATATGAAAAAAATGAAGAATTGATAAAAAATCAGTTCTTCGTTTTTTTTCGCTTAAAATGCTTATAGTGGCAAATAACTGTTGAAAAAACACCATAAAAAAATATAAAAAATATAAAAATCATCTTGACTTTTTATAAGCAACAATGTATAATGTTCTTGCGGTGGAATTTTAGACCACGTTTGTAACACCTTGAAGCAAGTTTTAAACAAGGTAAATGGAAATTTTTGGAAAAAATTCAACAAAATTGAGATTGTTTTGAAAAAAACTGAAAAACAATAATAAAAAAACGAAACCGCCTTCTTCTGCAAAATGAAGAAATTTTTAAAAAACTACATCGAGAAAAAAGTATAAAAACCATATAAAAAATTGAAACTTAGAATAATAAGTCGAAAAATTTAAAAGTAAAAAAAGGGAAGGAGTGATAACGTGTTTTTTGGAACGTATGAGCATAGCGTTGATGCAAAAGGCAGAGTTTTTTTGCCTGTTAAGTTAACGTGTAATTTAGGCGAAACGTTTGTTATCACGAGAACCCTTTATAAATGTATCAGTATATACAGAAAAGCAGATTGGGAAAAATACGTTGAAAGACTTGAAGCCCTTCCAAACTATAAATACGGTAATTTAAAAAGACTTATATATTCAAGAACGCAAACAGCTTCCCTTGATTCTCAAGGCAGATTGCTTCTTCCTCTTTCAATGAGAGAAGAGCTTGAGCTTAAAGGTGATATCTTCGTAATTGGTAATAATTCAAGCATAGAGCTTTGGTCTAAGGAAGAATGGCTTGAAAAGAAGAGAAAGAGCGAAGAAGAAGCAATGACCATAGAATTTGGCGAGGGAGTTGATCTCTAATGGCAGAAATGGAATTTAACCATTATTCAGTATTGCTTAACGAAACTATTGGCGGAATGAATATTGACGAAAACGGAATATACGTAGATTGTACTTTTGGAGGCGGCGGTCATAGCTCTTTGATTTTTTCAAAATTGAAAAACGGAAAAGTATATGGCTTTGACAGAGATGCCGATGCTATTGAAAATGCAAAAAGAAAATATGCGAAAGAGCTTTCAGAAAATAAGCTGATTTTAATAAACGAAAATTTTGTAAACGTAAAGGCTTCTCTTGAAGAAAGAGGAGTTGAAAAAATAGATGGTGCTGTTATTGACCTTGGGATATCATCATATCAGATAGACACCCCTGAACGTGGCTTTTCATATAGATTTGATGCACCTCTCGATATGAGAATGGATAGGCGTGAAGCTCTGACGGCATACGATATAGTAAACGGATATTCAAAAAGTGAGCTTATCAGAATATTCAAGGAATACGGAGAAGAAAGGTATGCTCCTTTTTTTGCCTCCGTTATAGAACGAAAAAGGGAAGAAACCCCAATTAAAACAACTATGGAGCTTTGCGAGTTGATTCGCTCTGTTGCTCCCGCAAAAAAGCCAACTGAAAAAATGGATTGCGTTAAACGCATTTTTCAGAGTCTCAGGATTGCAACAAATTCAGAATTATCTATAATTGATGAAACTTTAACTCAACTGATGTCTTTGCTGAAAAGTGGTGGAAGATTAGCTGTTATCAGCTTTCATTCCCTTGAAGACAAAATTGTTAAAAGAGCTTTTAAACTTTTTGAAAATCCTTGCGAATGTGATTCAAGATATCCTTGCGTATGTGGAAAAAAAGCGGTTGGAAAGGTTATAACAAAGAAACCTATTCTTCCTTCTGAAAAAGAATTGGAAGAAAATAACCGTTCTCACAGTGCAAAACTGAGAATTTGCCAGAAAATTTAAAAGCGTTGTTGTTTTAAAACTGAAGATTCTTTTCGTGGAAAGAACTGAGAAAGGAAAAAATAATGTCTGAGAATAAAAACAACAAATTAAAGAAAAACGAAAACGCTCAAAAGGATTTATCGTTGCTTTATGATTATTCAAACGATGAAAAGTCGAAAAAGAAAGTAATGAGCATTTCTTTGAATAATAAAGACGAAATTATGGAAGGCAGCAGAGACCGTTCTTCTGAAAAAAGCCTTTTCACTAAGATGTTTTCCAAAAAAGACAAAGAAATTGTTGTTGTTGACCGAAAAAGAACTAAAGGATATGCACCAACTGTTTTTGCGATTATTTTATTTTCAGGTTTGCTTTTTACAAACGTATTATGTCAGGTTAAGCTGGATAATGTAAGCAACGATATTGCGGCTATGACAAAAGAGTTTCAAGCCTTAGAGGAAAAAGAAAAGGAATATTCCTACAAGCTATCTCAAAAGGATAAAGAAGCGTTGGAAAACAATTCAGATTATATAGAAAACGAATTGGGGATGGTGAGGGAAGATCCTGAAAAAGTATACGTTGACCTTCCACTCAAAGACGAAATATACGTTGTTGAAGAAGAAACGAAAGAAAACGGCTGGACAACCCTTTTATCAAGTGTTGGAAGGTTTTTTAGCGATATTTTCGGTTGATTCCCAAATTATATAAGATTTAAATTGACTGAGATCCCGATCGATTTTTGAATTTGTGTCTTTGTTTAGAAATCGATCGGGTTATTAAATGAAAATATTATTCATAAACACGGAAAAAAGAGAATATATATTTTAGTGCAACGTATCAAAGAATTGTATTTTATCTGTTTGAAAATACATATTTCATTTTTGTTTTTTATTGAAAAGCCTTTCCCCACGGTTATTTTTTTAAAATGTGGGGAATTTTGATTATTAACAGAGGTCCGTATGAGTATAGATAATAATAAATCATCTAACGAATTTGATAATAAAAAGGAATTAACGGAAAATAATGCTTTAAGCAAAATGGAAAATTCTTCTCTTTCAAAAAACGTTGATTCGGGAAAGAAAAAATTCAAAAAGCCTTTGAGAGAACATACAAAATCTGCGTTAGACCGTAGAAAAAACGTTGTTTTGTGTGTAATGATGGCGATGTTTTTGTTTCTTGTAACCGTTTTATATTCCTTGATGGTTATAGATGCAGACGGATTATCAAAAAAGGCTTCTGAACAATATACAAGAGAAATAACTCTTGAAGCAAAGAGGGGAACGATATACGATAGAAATATGAACGTTCTTGCTGTTGACTATACGGTTTATACAGTTTTTATTTCTCCCCGTTCCATTGAAACTGAAATACAGCATAAGCTGACTGTTGACGGTCTTGTTGAAATTCTTGAAGTTGAAAAAGAAGACGTTGAAAAGCATATTTCGAGAAAAAACTCTATGTATGAGGTTATAGCAAAAGAGGTTTCCGAAGAAAAGGCTTCTGAGCTTAGAGCTTATATTGCAAAAATACTTGCAAGAACGAGAAGCCACGAAAACCCAAACGGAATAAATCTTTCCGTTATTATAAATCTTGAAGAAGAAACTAAGAGAAATTATCCATATGGTTCTCTTGCGGCAAACCTTATAGGTTTTGTTAGCGGTTCAGAAAAATCAAAATATCCTATTGGCGTTTGTGGAATTGAAGCCGTTTACGAAGACGTTTTAAAGGGCGTTAACGGAAAAATTGTAAAAGCGGCAGACGGACGCGGAAACGATATTGCATATAAATATGAAACATATATTGATGCAAAAGACGGTCAGAATATAATTCTAACAATAGATGTTACCGTTCAGGCTGTTCTTGAAAAATATCTTGAGGAAGCGTATTACGATAACGGAAAACCAACTCAGGGTGTTGCAGGGGTTATTATGGACGTAAATACAGGCGAGGTTCTTGCGTCTGCAAAATATCCCTCCTTTGACTTAAATGAGCCAAGAAAATTAGGTGAGGTTTATCAACAGCAGTATGATGAATACATAAAAAATGAAGCACCTAAGATAGAAAAAGAGGAAGATCGCCAAGCGGCGATAAATAAAAAACTTGTTAATCTGTATGCAGCTCAATGGAGCGATAAGGTTGTAATGGAAATATATGAGCCGGGTTCAACCTTTAAAATATTCACAGCGGCTGTTGCTCTTGAAGAAAACGCAGCATCAATGAACAGCGGATATACTTGTACCTCTGCGGGTGTAAAAGTTGGAGGTTGGACTATCCATTGTCATAAGGCGGGTGGACACGGACCGCAGACTTTTGCTCAAACGTTGCAAAATTCTTGTAACCCCGCTTTTGTAAAATGGGG
>JAZNJM010000093.1:0-54914 GCA_045578045.1 Eubacteriales bacterium
TCAAAATCGAATATTTTGCCTTAAAAAAAGAGGTTTTTACACCTCTCTTTTCGTTATGCAATTTTTATCCTCTTTTTGAGGATTTTTTTGTTTTTTGCATCATTTTTTCTCCAACAAACTAAAAAGCTGCTGCAAATGCAAATTTTTTTCGCACTTGCAACAGCCCCTTTTGCGTGTATATATATTTAGCTTTTACTTTTTTGGGGGGCGAAGTGATATTTTAAGTGTATGTCAATGTGATACATATTAGTTTCTTCTTTTGCTTTTGCTTTTTTTGTGAGGCGAAGTGATATTTTAAGTGTATGTCAATGCATTACATATTAGTTTCTTCTTTTGTTTTTGCTTTTTTGGGGGGGCGAAGTGATATTTTAAGTGTATGTCAATGCAATACATATTAGTTTCTTCTTTTGCTTCTTTTCTTCTTTTCAAAGAAGAAAAGAAGTTTTATTATGAGGAAAATAACCTATGAAACAAAACGATTTAGGCGAGGTCTCTGAGCGCATCTATGTCTGTTAGCCTAATAGACCCGCGTTTTTGCTCAATCCAGCCCTCATCGGAGAAACGCTTAACCATTCGTGCCACGACTTCGCGCGCGGAGCTTATATATCCAGCAATGGCTTCGTGAGTGAGCTTGATTTCGGAGCTTCCTGTTCGTTCATATTCATCTATAAGAAACCCTGCAAGCCTGCGGTCAAACCCTTTGAATATAATGTTCTGCATAGTCCATACAACAGCCGAAAACCTTTCTGTCGCAAGTTCGTAAACAAAACATTTTGCGTGTAGATTGGTTTCTGAAAGCTTTTTGAATGCTCCAGGGAAAATTGTAAGGAGTGTACAGTCAGTTTGTGCTATCATATGAGTGTCAAAGGTGAGTTTTTCCATTATGCAGGAAGCGGAAAGTACACAACAGTCGTTTGGGTATAGTCTATATAAGGTGATTTCTCGACCAAGTTCAGAAAGCAAACAAACCCTAACCTCTCCTTTTATAATAAGAGAGGGACCAAGACAGTCCTCAGAACCGCTGTGAATATACGCTCCTTTTTGATATTCTTTCACGACAAAGCAGTTTTCGAGATATTCTTTTTCAGATACGGTTAAATTGTTCCAGAAAGGGAATTTTGACAACATTTCTTTTTGCATTTTTGGTTTCCTCTTCTTTACGTTGCAGCTTGAAAAATAAGATATAGCTTTTTATCTGATGATTTTCTTTCATATTATTAAATATATATTGTTTGTGTTGGCTAAGATACGAAAGACTGTGTTGAAACTTATATAAAAACAAATTTTATGAATTTATAAAAAGTATTTTATCGATACGAAATAAAAAAGTTATATCGTTTTCTTATAACGGGATTTTATCACACCTTATTCTCTTTGTCAATATCTCCTCTCTTTTTTACTGTTGAATGCGATGTTTGGAATGTCAACGCTGAAACCCTCCTGTAGCTTTGGAAAAACACTTATAAATGCCAGAAGCTACGGTCATAAAATGTTTACAAATATATCAAAAAAAAACATTGTAACGTATTGACAAATGGGAATGTATATGGTAAAATGTCAAAGCTTGATGTGCGGTGAAGCGGGAGGTTGCTGCTGTTTTTCTTGCGAATATCAAAGAAAACGATATAAAGCAGGTAATTTCCGTGGAGTATGTCCGTCAAACTTACGCAAGTAGGTGTGCCAAACCTATGCCGAGAGGCAGCGTGAGGTATAATCGGGCGCGAACCCGATGTTTTCCCGAGGTTGAGGGTGGTAAAATTCTTTTCAGAATTCCATTTGCAGACCGCATTTTTAAAGAGGGGTTTTGAAACGCCCGAATAAGTATAAAAATGCAAATGCAAATAAATCAAAAAAGATTTTTAATTTCCCAATTAATTCTCCCGAAAACGTCTGGAGAGCCAAAAGCAAAAACAAAAAATAAAACATTATTAAGTTAAAGAAAGGCGACATCAAACATGGCAAAGAAAACAGTTAGAATCAGACTCAAATCCTACGATCACACTCTTATCGATAAGAGTGCAGAAAAAATTGTTGAAACCGCAAGAAGAAGCGGTGCAACAGTTTCTGGTCCTATTCCACTTCCAACGGATAAGGAAATCATAACAATTCTCCGTGCTGTACACAAATATAAAGACTCAAGAGAACAATTTGAGCTTCGTACGCACAAACGTCTTATCGACATTATCAATCCCACAGCAGAAGCAATTAAGGCACTCACGACTATTGAGCTTCCCGCAGGCGTTGATATCGAAATAAAATTATAAGCTTTTCATTATAACAGGTTAAGTTGCCCAAAGGCAACCAATGACCGCAAGGAGGTAAACAGTTAATGAAAAAAGCAATCATCGCGAAAAAAATCGGCATGACGCAGATTTTTGATTCGAAAGGCAAAGTAACACCCGTTACAATTGTCAGCGCAGGACCTTGCGTAGTTACCCAGGTCAAAACCCTTGCTAAAGAGGGATACAGTGCAGTTCAGCTCGGCTTTACGGACATTCCTGAAAGAAAGCTCACAAAGGCTGCAAAAGGACACTTCAATAAGAACGGCGTTGCTTATAAGAAGTATCTCAAAGAATTCCGTCTTGACAATGCAGAAGATATGAACATTGGCGATATCATTACAGCCGATACATTCGCTGAAGGCGAAAAGGTCGACGTTACAGGCATCTCCAAAGGACACGGCTTCTCAGGTTTCATCAAGAGATGGGGCGGACACAGACTCAGAATGACTCACGGTACAGGTCCCGTACACAGACAGGTAGGCTCTATGGGTGCCATCAGTGATCCCGGTAGAGTTATGAAGAACAAGAAGATGGCAGGACAATACGGTAACGAAAAGGTTACTACCTTGAACTTGGAAATAGTCAAGATAGATGCCGCTAACAACCTTTTGGCGATTAAGGGAGCAATCCCAGGCGCACGTGGCGGAATCGTGTTCATCCGTAACACAGTTAAATAGGCGAAAGGAGAATAAGAAATGCCAACAATTAATGTAGTAGATATGCAGGGCAAAGCCTGCGGCACTTATGACCTTAGCGAGAAGGTGTTCGGCATCGAACCTAACGAATATGCCGTTCACGCTGTGGTTAAAGCAATACTTGCAAACAAAAGACAGGGTACACAGTCAACACTTACCAGAACAGAGGTAAGAGGCGGCGGAAGAAAGCCTTGGAGACAAAAGGGAACAGGACGTGCAAGACAGGGTTCCACAAGATCACCACAATGGTTCAAAGGCGGCGTAGCTCTCGGACCAAAACCCAGATGCTACAGAATCACCCTTAACAAAAAGCTCAAGAGACTTGCTTTGTTCAGCGTTCTCTCTGCTAAAGTAAAAGAAAATGAAATGATCGTCGTTGATGCTATCAAAGTTGACGAATATAAGACGAAAACAATGGTTAATTTCCTTAAAGCTGTTGGAGCAGAAGGAAAAGCACTTATTGTTACAAAGGCTGCTGATGAAAAGGTTTACCGCTCTGCCGGTAATATTGCAAACGTTGCAATCGCTCCTTCCAATGCACTTAACGTTTATGATCTTCTTAAATATGATAAACTTGTTATTGCTAAGGATGCTGTAGCAGCTATCGAGGAGGTTTATGGCAAATGAAAACTGCATACGATATAATTTTAAAGCCTGTAGTTACCGAAGCTTCCATGGATAATATGCAGGAAAAGAAGTATACCTTCAAGGTTGCTAAAAACGCTAACAAAATCGAAATTAAAAAGGCAGTGGAAGAAATTTTCGGCGTAGAAGTTGAAAAGGTTACCACAATAACAATGCCTAAGAAACCAAAGAGACTTGGTATGTATTACGGCTACAAGGGTGAATGGAAGAAAGCTATTGTTAAGCTCACAGCCTCATCCAAAACAATCGAATTCTTCGATAGCTTGATGTAATCGAAAGGAGGATACAAGAATATGGCAAATAAAGCATATAAACCAACGACACCTTCAAGAAGACATATGACGGTTCCTTCCTTTGAGGAAATCACCAAAAAGTCTCCTGAGAAAAGTCTTCTTACAGTTTTGAAGAAACATGCCGGTAGAAATAACACCGGTAGAATCACTGTTCGTCATCACGGCGGTGGAAACAAACGTAAATACAGAATTATAGATTTCAAGAGAAGTAATACTTCTCCAGTAACAGTATCAGCTATTGAATACGATCCCAACCGTACGGCTTACATTGCTCTCGTTGTTGACGAAGCAGGTAAAAAGAGCTATGTTATCGCTCCTCACGGCGTAACAGTTGGCGATGTTCTCTATTCAGGTGCTGAATCTGATATCAAACCCGGTAACGTACTTCCTATTTCTGCAATTCCCGTTGGTACGCTTATCCACAACATTGAGCTTTATCCAGGCAAAGGCGGACAGCTTGTTCGTTCTGCTGGTGCTGTTGCTCAGCTTATGGCTAAAGAAAACGGAAAAGCACAGGTTAGACTTCCTTCCGGTGAAGTTAGATTCGTAAGACTTAACTGCACTGCAACAATAGGTACAGTCGGAAATCTTGATCATGAAAACGTTAAACTCGGTAAAGCAGGTAAAACTCGTCATTTGGGCATTCGTCCAACAGTACGCGGTTCCGTTATGAACCCCTGCGACCACCCTCACGGTGGTGGTGAAGGCCGCTCTCCAATTGGACGTCCAACGCCTGTTACACCTTGGGGCAAGCCTACTCTTGGTTATAAGACAAGAAAGAAGAAGGCAAGAACTAACAATATGATCGTAAGAAGAAGAAATGACAAGTAAGGGAAATAGGAGGTAACAAAAATGAGCAGAAGCGCAAAAAAAGGTCCATTCGTGGAAAAAAAGCTGTATGACCGCATTGTTGCCATGAACAGCGCAGGTGAGAAGAAGGTTCTTCAGACCTGGTCCCGTTCATCCACAATTTTCCCCGAATTCATTGGCCACACAATCGCTGTTTATAACGGCAAAAAGCATATTCCGGTTTATATCGTAGAAGATATGGTTGGACATAAATTGGGCGAATTTGCCTTGACACGTACGTTTAAAGGCCACGCAGGCTCAAAAACGTCTAACAACGGTAAATAAGGGAGGTTGTAATCTTGGAAAAGACTAAAGTTGCAAAAGCTTATCTCAGACAAGTTCGTATCTCACCCAGAAAAGTTCAAATCGTTCTTGATCTGATAAGAGGAAAAGATGTAGCTATGGCTGCTGCTATCCTCAAGAATACAAACAAAATCGCTTGTGAATGTTTAAGCAAGCTCCTCGCATCTGCAAAAGCAAATGCAGAGAACAATCATGAAATGGATGTTGAAAAACTTTACGTTGCAGAATGTTTCGTAACTCCCGGTATGCTTAAAGGTATGAAAAGAATTATGCCAAGAGCTCAGGGAAGAGCTTATAGAATCATCAAGCGTACTTCTCACATCACCATAGTACTCAAGGAAAGAGAAGTGAAGGAGGTAAACAAGAATGGGACAGAAGGTTAATCCTCACGGCTTAAGAGTCGGCGTTATTAAAGATTGGGATTCCCGCTGGTTCGTTGGCGACAAAGAATTCGGCGACACTCTCGTTGCTGACTTCAAACTCAGAAAATTTATTAAAGATAAAGTTAAAACCGCAGGCGTTTCTAAGATTGAAATTGAACGCTACAACGGTGGACTTAAAGTTATCATCTACTGTGCAAAACCTGGTATCGTTATCGGTCCTAAGGGTTCTGCTATCGAAGAACTCAAAAAACAGATCGAAGCATTTGCAGGTGTTCCCACAAGAGTTAACGTTGCTGAAGTTAAAGCAGTTGATATGAACTCCCAGCTCGTTGCAGAAAACATTGCAACACAGCTTGAAAAACGTATTTCTTTCCGCCGTGCTATGAAACAATCCATCGGCAGAACAATGAAATCCGGTGCAAAGGGTATTAAAATCAAATGTTCCGGACGTTTGGGCGGCGCTGAAATAGCAAGAAGCGAACAGTATCACGAAGGTACAATTCCTCTTCAGACTTTGAGAGCTGATATTGATTACGGTTTTGCAGAAGCAAATACAACATATGGTAAAATCGGTATTAAAGTTTGGATTTACAAGGGTGAGGTTCTCCCCGAAGTAAAACGTACCTCTAAAACAGAAGGAGGTAAATAATCATGTTAATGCCAAAAAGAGTTAAATACAGACGTGTTCAAAGAGGCCGTCTTACCGGTAAAGCAATGAGAGGCAACAAAATCAGCAATGGTCAATTTGGTCTCGTTGCAATGGAACCAGCTTGGATAACAAGCAACCAGATCGAAGCAGCCCGTGTTGCTATGACAAGATACGTTAAAAGAGGCGGTAAAGTCTGGATCAAAATTTTCCCTGATAAGCCTATAACAGAAAAACCTGCTGAAACCCGTATGGGTTCCGGTAAAGGTAGCCCTGAATACTGGGTTGCAGTTGTTAAACCCGGCAGAGTTCTCTTCGAAATGGAAGGAATCTCTGAGGAACAGGCAAGGGAAGCTATGCGTCTCGCATCCCATAAACTTCCTATTAAATGTAAGTTTATGGTTAAGGACGCTGAGTAATTAGGAGGCACGAATCAATGAAAATATCAGAAATCAGAGAAATGTCTTCAACTCAGCTCGATAAAGAGTTGATGGACCAGAAGAAAGCACTCTTCAACCTTCGTTTCCAACATTCCATTAACCAGTTGGACAATCCCACAAAGTTGGTGGAAACTAAGAAAACAATTGCTCGTATCCTCACCGTTCTTCGTGAACGTCAGAATGAGACAAGCGATGCTGAGTAACTTACGAAAGGAGTAACGGAGAATGGAAAGAGCTCTCAGAAAAACAAGAGTAGGTACTGTAGTAAGCACCAAAATGGATAAAACTATCGTTGTTGCTATGACTGACTACGTTAAGCATGGACTTTACAACAAGTTTATCAAACGTACTGTTAAATACAAAGCTCATGACGAAATGAATGAGTGTGGTGTTGGCGACAAAGTAGAAATTATGGAAACAAGACCCCTTTCTAAAGAAAAGAGATGGCGCCTTGTTAGAATTATAGAAAAGGCTAAATAAGCCGCAAGTAATTTAGGAGGTACATTTATATGATTCAGCAACAATCATTTCTGAAGGTTGCCGATAATACCGGCGCAAAAGAGCTTATGTGCATCCGTGTACTCGGCGGCACAGGCAGAAGATATGCTGGCGTTGGCGATGTTATCGTTGCAACCGTCAAAAAGGCTGCTCCAGGCGGCGATGTTAAAAAAGGCGAAGTTGTTAAGGCTGTTGTTGTTAGAACCGTTAAGAGCATCAGACGTGATGACGGTTCATACGTTAAGTTTGATGAGAACGCAGCAGTTATTATTAAAGAAGATAAAAACCCCAGAGGAACCCGTATATTTGGGCCTGTGGCAAGGGAGCTCCGCGACAGAGATTATATGAAAATTCTCTCTTTGGCTCCCGAAGTTGTATGATTGGGGAGGCGTAAAAAATGTTTGGAAAGAAAACAAAAGCTGCAAACACACAGAAGATGCACGTTAAAGCCGGAGATCAGGTTATCGTAGTTTCCGGTAAGTATGCAAACGGCGACAAGCCCGTTATTGGAAAAGTTATTGAAGTTTCCAAAAAAGAAGGCAAAATCATCGTTGAAGGCGTACACATCATCACAAAACACGTTAAACCTCGCAGACAGGGCGAAACAGGCGGCATCGTTAAAACTGAAGGCGCAATTTATGCTTCCAAAGTTATGCTTTACTGCCCCAAATGTGATAAAGGCGTTAGAGTTCGTCACGTTAACAAAGAAACAGGCGCAAAAGGCCGTTTCTGCGCTAAGTGCGGCGAAAGCCTTTAATTAGGAGGTTCATTATGTCCAGATTAAATGAATATTACAAGAACGAAGTTAAAGATGCTCTTATGAAGAAGTTCAACTATTCAAGTCCTATGCAGATTCCAAGACTTGATAAAGTTGTTCTTAACATTGGTGTTGGCGAAGCTAAGGATAACCCAAAGGCTCTCGAAAGCGCAATTAACGATTTGGGCATCATCACCGGTCAGAAGGCTGTTGCAACAACAGCAAAAAAATCAATCTCCAACTTTAAGTTGAGAGCTGGTTCAAAAATCGGTGCAAAAGTAACTCTCAGAGGCGAAAGAATGTATGAATTTGTTGACAAACTTTTCAACATCTCTCTCCCAAGAGTTAGAGACTTTAAAGGAATTAATCCCAATGCTTTTGACGGCAGAGGAAACTATTCCTTAGGTATTAAAGAACAGCTTATCTTCCCTGAAATCGAGTATGATAAAATCGACAAGATCAGAGGTATGGATATAGTATTTGTAACTACGGCAACAAAAGACGAAGAAGCAAAAGAACTTCTTAAGCTTCTCGGTGCACCATTTGCGAAGTAAGGAGGAAGACTGTAATGGCAAAAACATCAATGAAAATCAAACAGCAGAGACAACAGAAATTCTCAACGAGAGAATACAACAGATGTAAAATTTGCGGCAGACCTCACGCTTACCTCCGCAAGTTCGGCATTTGCCGTATCTGCTTCAGAAACCTGGCATACAGCGGACAAATTCCAGGTGTTAAGAAAGCCAGCTGGTAAAATCAAACAGGAGGAGATAAATAATGCAAGTAACAGACGTTGTAGCAGATATGCTCACAAGAATACGCAACGCTAATTCTGAGAAACATGCAAGCGTTAGCGTACCTGCTTCCAAACTCAAAAAGGCAATCGCTCAGATCCTGCTTGATGAAGGCTACATCCAGTCTTATGAAGTAGAAGAAGACGGAAAACAGGGAAATATTAAAATCACTCTTAAATATGGCGCAGGCAAGTCCAGAATTATTTCAGGACTTCGCAGAGTTTCTAAGCCTGGTCTTAGAATCTACGCTTCCAGCGCAGATCTTCCTAAGGTTAGAAATGGTCTTGGAATCGCTATTATATCAACCTCTCAAGGTTTAATGACCGACAAAGCAGCTCGCAAAGCCGGTATCGGCGGCGAAGTTCTCGCTTTCGTATGGTAGAAAGGAGTTTGATATGTCAAGAATAGGAAAAATGCCCATCGAAGTTGTGGCAGGCGTTGAAGTAACAGTTGCAGAAGGCAATCTCGTTACAGTTAAAGGTCCTAAAGGAACATTGACACGCAAGCTCCACAGCGATATGATTATCTCTAAAGACGGTGCTGTTGTAACAGTATCCCGCCCAACAGATAACAAAGAACACAGAGCACTTCACGGTCTTACAAGAACTCTTCTTGCCAATATGGTAGAAGGCGTTTCAAAAGGCTTTTCCAAGGAACTTGAAATCAACGGTGTTGGTTATAAAGCAGCTCTTCAGGGAAAACAGCTCGTGCTTAACCTCGGTTATTCACATCCCATCAATTATGATACTCCCGATGGAATAACTTTTGAAGTTCCTTCTCCTTTGAAAGTAATAATCAAAGGCGCAGATAAACAGCAGGTTGGCCAGGTTGCTTCTGAAATCAGAGGCTACAGACCTCCCGAACCCTACCTTGGCAAGGGTGTTAAATACGTTGATGAAAAAATCAGACGTAAGGCCGGCAAGTCCGGTAAGTCCAAGTAATATAGGAGGACAGGATAAATGGTTAGTCGTTCTGACAGTAATAAACAGAGACTCCGTAGACATAAGAGAGTCAGAAGTAAGATCTTCGGTACAGCACAAAGACCAAGATTTGATGTATATCGTTCTGAAAACAATATCTACGTTCAGATCATCGATGATGATGCGGGCGTAACATTGGTTTCCGCAAGCAGCACCGAAAAAGAGTATAAAGCTCTTCCCGGTAACAAAGAAACAGCCGCTAAAATCGGCAAACTCGCAGCTGAAAGAGCTCTCCAGAAGGGTATCACAGAAGTTGTTTTTGACAGAGGTGGATACCTCTATCACGGACGTGTTCAGGCGTTGGCAGAAGCTGCGCGTGAAGCCGGCCTTAAGTTCTGAGAAAGGGGAATGTATAATATGGCTATCAAAAATAATAAAATAGACTATAGCGTTCTCGAACTCAAAGAAACGCTTATCCATACAAAAGGCGTTTCTAAAACAGTTAAGGGCGGTAGAATCAGAAGATTTTCTGCATTGGTTGTAGTTGGTGACGGAAACGGACACGTTGGCTACGGTCTTGGCAAAGCTGCTGAAGTTCCAGATGCAATAAGAAAAGCTTTTGATGAAGCAAAAAAGAACATTGTTCACGTTTCCCTCAAGGGAACAACAATTCCTCACGAAATTATCGGTGAATTTGGCGCAGGCAGAGTTCTTCTCAAGCCCGCCGCTCCCGGTACTGGTATCATCGCTGGCGGTACAATGAGAGCTGTTCTCGAAGTTGCCGGTATTCGTGATATCCGTGGTAAGTCTCTCCGTTCCAACAACCCAACAAACGTTGTTAAAGCTACTTTTGAAGCATTGAAAGAGCTTAGAACAGCAGAAGAGGTTGCTGCAATCCGCGGAAAGACCGTTGAAGAAATTTTGAAATAAGGAGAGAGATAAGATGGCAAACGTAAAGATTACCCTTAAGAAGAGTTTGATCGGTCGTTTGGAAAAACAGATTCTTACAGCTCGTTCTCTCGGACTTCGTAAGATCGGCGATTCTAAAGTAATCGCTCTCGACGACAGCGTTAAAGGCAAGATCAACGTTATTTCTCACCTTGTTAGCGTTGAAGAAGTTTAATTGAAACTTTGATTAAGGAGGAAACCAATTATGAAGCTTTTTGAGCTTTCACCTGCTCCCGGTTCAACGAAGCCTAAGTATAGAAAAGGCAGAGGTATCGGTAGCGGAAACGGAAAGACAGCCGGTAAAGGTCACAAAGGACAAAACGCTCGTTCTGGCGGTGGTGTTAGACCTGGATTTGAAGGCGGTCAGCTTCCAATATATAGAAGACTTCCCAAAAGGGGCTTCACAAATCATTTTGCAAAACATTATGCTATAATCAATGTTGGCGATTTGGAAATCTTTGACAACGGCACCGAAGTTACTTTGGATTTGCTTGTTGAGAAAAGAATTATTCGTAAAGAACTCGATGGACTTAAGGTTCTCGGAACGGGCGACCTTACAAAGTCCCTCAATGTTAAAGCAAAAATATTCTCTGCAACCGCTAAGGAAAAAATTGAAGCCGCCGGAGGAAAGGCAGAGGAGGTATAAGTTATGCTGCAAACATTAAAAAATGCTTGGAGAATCGATGAATTAAGAAGAAAGCTCATCATAACTGCTCTTATCTTGATTCTATATCGTTTCGGCTGTGCTATCCCCGTTCCTTTCGTAGACAGCGCAACTATTTCCGGGTGGTTTTCAGAAAACACAGATAACCTTCTTGGCTATTTTGGTGTAATCAATGGTCCTGCTTTTTCACAGGCAACGCTGTTTGCACTTTCAATCTCCCCTTATATTACAGCGTCCATCGTTATGCAACTTTTAGCTGTAGCGATTCCCGCTCTTGAACGTATGAGCAAGGAAGGACCTGAAGGACAGAAAAAAATAACTCAGATAACCCGTTACGTTACCGTTGTTCTCGCTCTTGTTACCGCTTTTGGTTACTATAGAGCCCTTGACACAAGCAAAGCTTTAACCGAAAGCGGTTGGTTTGTTGGTGTTGTTATTGTTGCATCATATTGTGCCGGTGCTTCTCTTATTATGTGGCTCGGTGAGAAAATCAACGATCACGGAATCGGTAACGGTATCTCAATGATACTTTTTATCAATATAGTTTCAAGTTTCCCTGCAATGTTCAGTAACTTGCTTCAAGTTGGCGGACAGGGTTCAATCAACAAAATGTATTACGTTGCTGCTGTTGCAGTTGTAATCATTATGGTTGCTATTGTCTTCTTCGTTGTTTGGGTAACAAACTCCGAAAGACGTATTCCAATTCAGTATGCAAAACGTCAGATGGGTAGAAAGGTATATGGCGGGGCAAACTCCAACCTTCCTATTAAGCTCAATATGAGCGGCGTTATGCCAATCATTTTTGCACAGTCCATCGTTGCGCTTCCTTCAACTCTCGCATTGATTTTTGGATGGGACACAGAGAACGGCTTCTTTAAGTATTTCTCTATGACATCTTATATCGGCGTTGCAGTTAACTTTGCGCTTATTATTGCGTTTTCATATTTCTACATTACAATTTCGTTTAATCCCATTGAAGTTGCTAACAACCTCAAGAAAAACGGCGGAACTATAACAGGTATCCGTCCAGGTAAACCAACAACTGATTATATCGTTAAGATTCTTAACAGAATAACTTTTATCGGTGCTTTGTTCCTTGGCTTTATCGCGGTTTTTCCACAGGTTCTTAACTGGATATTCCCACATTCAGCAATTGGTAGCTTAGTATTTGGCGGTTCTTCATTGCTTATCGTTGTTGGCGTTGTTCTTGAAACGTTCCGTGAGCTTGAAGGTCAGATAACAATGCGCAACTACAAGGGATTCCTCAACTAACTATACAAATTGTTGTGAGGCAAATTTATGCATAATTTGATTATGTTCGGCCCTCCCGGTGCGGGAAAGGGCACACAAGCTAAGATAATTAGTAAACAGTTGGATATTCCAGCAATCTCAACAGGCGAAATGATTCGTGCTGCTATCAAGGCATCAACCCCAATGGGACTTGCTGCTCAGAAATATACAGAATCGGGAGCTCTTGTTCCTGATGATGTTGTTATCGGTATCATTAAAGAACGTCTCGCTGAAGATGATTGCAAAAAGGGATTTATTCTCGACGGTTTTCCCAGAACGATTCCCCAAGCGGAAGCTCTCGCAGAAATGGGAGTTAAGATAACTAAGGTAATTTCATTCGAAGTAACTGATTCAGCCATTGTTGACCGTATGAGTGGCAGAAGACTTTGCTCTTCTTGCAGTGCATCTTACCACGTTAAGTTTGCACCACCAAAAACAGAAGGCAAATGTGATTCTTGCGGCGGTGATTTGATTATCCGTAAGGATGATAAAAAAGAAGTGGTTGAGAGCAGACTTGTAACTTATCATCGCGAAACAGAACCACTTAAGGCTTTTTATGATAAATTAGGTCTTTTAGCTGTTCTTGATGGCGAGGGTAAAGTTGAAGACGTTTCCGCAAGAGCCTTTGAGGCTCTCGGAGTAGAGCTTCAATAAATTGTGGCTGAAAACGAAGTCGTTTGTTCATATGTCGATTCACATATCGATTCATATGTCGAAACGAGAGTCCTCTCAAGAGAGAAGGCAAAAACGGAGGCAAAAACGGTATGATATATATAAAGTCTGACGACGAGTTGGAGTTGATGAAAAAGGCGGGTAAAATCGCCGCACTCGCTCGTGAGGCTGCGGCTGAATGTATCAAGCCCGGCGTTACAACTCGTTCCATTGATTCGACAGTCAAACGTGTTATACAGTCGCACGGAGCAATACCATCCTTTCTTGGATACGGCGGTTTCCCAGCATCAGCGTGTATAAGCGTTAATGATGAAATAATACACGGAATCCCTTCGGGAAGAGTGTTAAAAGATGGGGATATCGTCAAAATAGACGTAGGAGCTATGTTTAAAGGGTTTCATGGAGACTGCGCGGGAACATACGGCGTAGGCTCCATAAGCCCAGAAGCAAAAAAGCTCATTGAAGTAACGGAACAAAGTTTTTTTGAAGGTATGAAGGCTGCTGTTGTCGGAAATCGAATTGGTGATATATCTGAAGCAGTTCAAAAATACGTTGAAGGCTTTGGATATGGAGTTATAAGAGATTACGTTGGACACGGAATTGGAAAGAAACTTCATGAATCTCCAGAGGTTCCAAACTACGTTTCAAGAATAAAAGGCCCGAGACTTGAAAAAGGAATGACAATAGCTGTTGAACCTATGGTTTCAATGGGTTCATACGCTGTTAAGGTTCTTTCAAACGATTGGACGGTTGTAACTTGCGATGGTTCGTTGACAGCTCATTATGAAAATACCATAGCGATACTCGAAGACGGTCCTATTATTTTAACAGACGCAAGGTGATTATAAGGTGATTATTAAGAAAACCTATTCACAGAATTTTGCGATTTCTTTAAAAGGACACGATAAAGGAACAGTTTATGCCGTTATGAACGAGGACGATCGTTTTGTTTATCTTTCAGAAGGCAGACTGAGAAAAGTTTCAAATCCTAAAAAGAAGAATAAGAAGCATATAAAATGCTTTGAAGCGAATAAAATTAGTGAGTATATATTCATTGATTCGCCTATAACTGACGGGCGACTGAGACGTGCGATACGTTCTTTTAAAGAGTCCTTTAATGACGTATCTTTCGAGAGCCGAGAGGAGGAGTAATTCTGGCTAAAGACGATGTATTTGAGTGTGAAGGTGTGGTAACAGAAGTTTTACCTAACACTGTGTTTAAGGTTAAACTTACTAACGGTCATATTATCACGGCACATATTTCAGGAAAAATGCGTATGCATTATATAAGAATTTTGCCAGGTGATAGAGTTACAGTTGAAGTATCTGTTTACGATCCAACACAGGGAAGAATCACATTCAGAATGAAATGAAATAAAATAATTAAAATAATTAAAATAAAAATATAGGTACGGTGATATGTTCGAAAGGCTCACACAGGACTTTCACCGAAGATAAAAATCAGTGAGTCGGAAAGGTTTATGGTGTAATTAATGAAAGTAAGACCTTCTGTAAAAAAGATTTGCGAAAAATGCAAAGTCATCAAAAGAAAAGGCAAAGTGATGGTTATTTGCGAGAACCCTAAGCATAAGCAAAAGCAGGGATAAGAAAGAGGTGTAAAATTCTATGGCACGTATTTCAGGTGTTGACCTTCCAAATGCAAAACGCGTAGAAATCGGCTTAACCTACATTTACGGTATCGGAAGAAGCCGCGCCAATGAAATTTTGGCAAAAACGGGTATCAACCCCGACATCAGAGTTAAAGATTTAACTGAAGACGATGTAGCAAAGCTTCGTGAAGTTATCGAAAACGATTACGTTGTAGAAGGCGACCTCAGAAGAGAAGTTGCTCTCAACATTAAGAGAATGATCGAAATTGATTGCTACAGAGGAATCAGACACAGAAAAGGACTTCCCGTAAGAGGACAGAGAACAAAGACAAACGCTCGTACGAGAAAAGGTCCCGTTAAAACAATTGCTAACAAGAAGAAGTAAGCGGAGGAGTAAATAATGGCGAAAGCTCAAAAGAAAACGACAATCAAAAAGCGTCGTGAACGCAAAAATATTGAAGCAGGCGCAGCTCATATCTGCTCAAGCTTCAACAACACTATTGTAACAATTACAGACCTTAAAGGAAATGCTATTTCTTGGGCATCCGCAGGCGAGTTGGGTTACAGAGGTTCGAGAAAATCCACTCCTTTTGCAGCACAGATGGCTTCCGAAACAGCTGCAAAAGCAGCTATGGAACACGGTCTTAAAACTGTTGAGGTTTATGTTAAAGGCCCCGGACAAGGCAGAGAAGCAGCAATCCGTGCCCTTCAGGTTGCAGGTCTTGATGTTAGACTCATCAAAGACGTAACACCAATTCCTCACAATGGATGCAGACCGCCCAAAAGAAGACGTGTTTAATTAATTAACGGAGGTAATCAGACGTATGGCAAGATATACAGGTCCCGTTTGCAGACTTTGTCGTAGAGAAGGCTCTAAGCTTTTCCTCAAAGGCGACAAATGCACAACAGATAAATGCCCAGTTTCCCGCAGAGCATCCGCTCCTGGACAGCATGGCGCAGCTAACGCACGTAAAAGAGTAAAAGAATACGGCTTACAGCTCAGAGAAAAACAAAAGGCAAAGAGGTACTATGGTATTCTCGAAAAGCAATTTAAGAACTATTTCGTTAAAGCGGATAAAAAAGAAGGTCAAACAGGTGAAAACCTTCTCGCTATGATCGAAAGACGTTTGGACAACGTTGTATACCGTGCAGGTATGGCTTCAAGCCGTGCTGAAGCAAGACAGCTTGTTATTCACGGACATTTCAACGTTAACGGCAAAAAGGTTAACATTCCTTCTTACTTAGTTAAAGCAGGAAACGTTATCTCTGTTAGAGAAAAGAGCCTTGAATCCGAAAAGATTAAAATGCTTGTCGAGACTATCTCCGACAGGTCAGTACCCGCATGGTTAGATGTTAAAAATGGCGTTGCAACAGTTGTTGCTCTTCCTACAAGAGCAGATGTTGACTTCCCCATTGAAGAACATCTTATCGTTGAGTTGTACTCCAAGTAATGCTTGGGCGGCTTGATTTTCCGCAGAGCATAATTATATTGCGTGTGTCGCACATTTAGGAGGTAACAAATGCTTGAGATCAAAAAACCTAATATCGTAGTTGAAGAAATGAGCGAAGACGGAAGAAAGGGAAAATTTGTTGTTGAACCCCTTGAGCGTGGATATGGTATAACTTTGGGAAACTCTCTCAGAAGAATCCTTCTCAGCTCTCTTCCCGGCGTTGCCGTTACAAGTATAAAAATTGACGGTGTTCTTCATGAAATCTCTACAGTAGAAGGCGTTAGAGAGGATGTTACTGAAATAGTTCTGAACGTTAAGGGAATCGTCGCTAAGCTCTATTCAAAAGAACCTAAAACTGTTCTTATTGATGTTATCGGTCCTAAGATCGTAACAGCAGGTGACATTATTTCCGATGCAGATTTGGAAGTATGTAACCCTGAACATTGCATCGCTACCGTTGAAGAGGGTGAACGCTTTGTTATGGAGCTTACCTTCGACCATGGCAGAGGCTACGTTCCTTCCTCTAAAAATAAGGAAAAAGCTCAGAAAGCTATCATCGGTACGATCTATACTGATTCCATATTCACTCCTGTATACAGTGCTTATTACACTGTTGAAAATACAAGAGTTGGTAATATCACGGATTACGACAAGCTCACATTGACAGTTGAAACAAATGGAACTATAAATGCTAAAGAAGCTGTTTCTCTTGCCGCTAAAATTATGAATGACCTTCTTAACCTTTTCGTTGAATTATCTGACGAGGCTAAGAATATGGACGTTCTTGTTGACGGTGAAGAAACTCAGAAAGAAAAAGATCTTATGCTTGCTATTGAAGATCTTGAGCTTTCAGTTCGTTCTTTCAACTGCTTGAAGAGAGCAAGCATAAATACTGTTCAAGACCTCATCAACTATACAGAAGAAGAAATGATGAGAGTCAGAAATATGGGTAAAAAGTCTTTGGAAGAAGTTATCAACAAGCTTGATTCTATGGGACTTTCACTCAGGAAGACTGAAGAATAATAGAAGGAGGCAGCTCAAATGCCGGGTACAAGAAAATTAGGCAGAAAGACTGATCACAGATTGGCTATGCTCAAAGGCATGGTAACGTATCTTTTTGAAGTTGGTCAGATCGAAACAACATATACACGCGCTAAGGAAGTCAGCGCATTGGCTGAAAAAATGATTACCGTTGGTAAGGCAAATAACTTGGCAGCCAAAAGAAAGGCTTTCGCATTCCTTAAAAAAGAAGCTGTTGTTTATAAACTCTTCTCCGAAATTGCTCCTTTATATAAGGATGTAAACGGTGGTTACACAGCAGTTTATAAACTCGGTCCTCGCCGTGGAGACGGTGCTGAAATGGCTATCATCAAGCTTTTGAATGCTGATTCTCTCTACAAAGTTGTTGTTGAAGACGAAAAAGCAGCAAAAAAAGCAAAAAAAGAAGACGATAAAGAAGACTAATTAACTTCTAAATATTTGATAAATACCGTGCAGTTTTTCTGTGCGGTATTTTTTAAATGTAAATAACTAATTTTGACTGTAAAAAAATCATAATAAATAATAATTTTTGTGTAAGATTTTGAAAAAAAGAACGCATATAATAGTGAATCAAGTAAAAAGTAAAAAAACGTTTAAACCTTAGTATTGAAAATCAGTTTAAGGGGGGGAGATAAATGGACGATGCCAAAATGTTAGAGCTGTTACATAAAAACCCAAACAAAGGAATGAATGTGTTAATGAATAAGTATGTGGGATTGGTTTATGCTACTGTTAAACACGTTTTGGCTAATTCTGCTTGTAATTCATCAGACATCGAAGACTGCGTTGCGGATACTTTCAGCGAATTTTATATTGATTTTTCAAGCTTTGATCCGCTAAGGTCGAGTATTAAAAACTACCTTTGCCGTATTGCAAAAAATAATGCAATTGATTTGGCAAGAAAAATTCAAAACCAAGGCATAAAAGCGGATATGGACAATGAAGAATTTCCTATTCAGATTTCAGACGGAACAAATTTGGAGGAAAATATTCTTAAACAAGAGTTAATCAAAGAAGTATTTAACGCTATAGAATCACTTGGAGAACCCGATTCAAGTATTATTTTCAGAAAATATTATTATGGCGAGTCTTCCAATACAATAGCTTCAAGGCTTAATATGACTGAATCATCGGTAAACACACGAACACACCGTGCTTTAAAAAAATTAAGACAGATGTTAGGAGGTGCGAATAATGAAAAATAATGATTTTAAGAGAAAAGCTGGTTTGAAAGAGGTGCTGGACGAAGCCTCTCCCGACCAGATAGAAATCTTTATAGAGAAAAATAAAAATTCAGGTGTTTCAGATGAAACGCTTGAAAATATAAAAACAAAGGTTTTTCAAAAAACGGGATTAGAAAACATTGATACAAAAGAAGAGGTATTAAAAAGTATTGTTGAAAAGAATAAAAAAACGTATATCAGACGTTGGATTTATGCGGCGGCAGTAAGTCTGTTGGCTGTTATAGTTGCAGTAGGCGGGAAATATATACATCTTGGTGATACCCCACCTATTGTAAGCGGAGATATTTCTGAAGATAAATCAACGGAAATTGAAAACAGTGTTGAAAGTGAAAACAGCGAAGATGGTGAAAATAGCGTGGATAACGTAAACAGTTCCCATGTATCAACAGAAGAATACAAAGATATGTTTCAAGATGGCGACTTTGAAATAAAAGGAATAAATTGGAGATGTATAGAAAGCAACGGAAATTATTATGACGGAGTTAAGAATATCTTGGATAATTTAACTAATTCTGATAAAGCATGGGCTTTGGTAACCTTGAAAAGCATAACGCCTATTGGCTCTTTCGAAAGAGAACTGTATTATGACGGCACTTGCTATAAATTTCCTGATATTAAATTAAGCGTTGCTGAGATTACAATAAACAAAATTTATCACATTGGAGACGTAGAAGAAAATTTAAGGGAAGGTGATAAAATAAAAATACTTGTAACGTGGCTCGTGGAAGATGATAAGATTTATATGACACATGGAACATTTGAGGAGGAGAAAGAAAAGTATATATTAAATTTTCCAATGACGGAGGTGGAAAAACCTTACATTATTAGCTTAAACAAAATAAAAAACGAAGTTACCGAAAAGATAATTGAGGAAAATGCGATAGAATATAAAGATTTGTTGGCATCAAATTTTGCATATCCTATATTTGCAGATGACTTTACTAAAATTAAAAATATGAGCGAATATAAATATGCACCTGCATGTGTGCAAATATACGTTGCTGCTTATGATAGGTATATAAAGGAGAATGTATCAGAAAATTCATTAGAAACAAAGTTTTATAACTGTTTCAAGGAAGCAGTATACAATATTTTCGGTCCTACACCTGAAAATCCGAGGGCGAAATCTGTTAAGGAGAAATAATTCATAAAATGAAGAAAGAGGTGAGTCCTATGTTCAAATAAGGGGTGCTACGTGCATCGGCGGTAAATTAGATTTGGCATCCGAGCGGCAAATCGGCTTGGCTTTTCGACTTTTTAAAAATACTCGGAGGTTTAGAAGATGAATATGAAAAAGAAAAATTTATTATCATTTTTATGCTTACTTTTAGTTTTAGCATTAAATCTATCTTTTACTGCTTATATAACAGCAATAGAAATATTTTCTTATGAAGAAAATATTACCTCTGAAGAAGTAAACAGCGTTTTAAAAGGCGTACCTGAGATTTTAGATGACGGCTTTATTAAAGAATACAGCTTAATCGATAGAAACCAAGGGGAAGAAATGGACTTGAATACTGTTGTTTTCAAAAATACAGCAGGTAATAACGTTATGTTTACTTATGCCTTCCCTGTAAAATATGTTGGGGACGATGGAAAGATATACGATAAAACAAATAAAATAACACTTTTGGAAAATAACGAAAAGTATCAATACACAAACAAGAACAATGATATAAAGACGTTGTTTTCTAAAAGAATTGGTGATGGTATTACGTTGACAGACGGTAAATATTCAATAACGACTGTTCCCTGTGAAGCTAAAAAAAACAATTCAGCTCCAAACAAGACTACGTACTATGAACAAGACGCAATTGTTTATGAAGATGTTTTTGGCGATAAATCTCAACTTGTTTATATTCTCACGTACAATGGATACAAAGAAGAAATTGTTTTATCTGAGTATTATGGAGTAAACAGCTTTTCTTTTATGGTTTATACAAATGGGCTTGATATAAAAGAAATCTGGACGGGAGAGCTTTATTTGGTGGATAAAGATGAAAGCTTTGTTGCGAATATTGGAGGGCAATATGTAATAACCGCCGATGAAGCTAATAATACTTTCGCCGATTTATCAGTAGAGGTTATTGACAAATATGAAAAATATATTGTAACCCTTGAGCTTTCGGAGGAATATTTAACAAGTGATAAAACAAAATATCCTATAAGGATTGATCCCTCTGTGAGCTTTAGTGGCTCAAACGCTGTTGAGGATGTTACAATATGCAGTAGCTCAGCCTCTGTTCCAAACAGTAATTCTTTATATGTGGGAAAAGGTTCAACGAGCGGAACAATGAGAACTTTAATGAAGTTTCCCACATTTAGCAGTCTTAATATAAACCCTGTACAAATTATAAGTGCTGAAGTTTCCATAAGGGATCTTATGTGCGAATCCTATTCTATGGATGTGTTCTGCCATGATTTTAATTCCGAATGGAATGTCAGCACTGTTCAATGGAGCGATTGTGCAACGTTTAATTATGAAAATGCAAGAATGAGTAAAAAAAGAACAGTAAGTTATTCTAAAGGTCAAGGTTTGTCTACAGCTCATAGATATACATATGATATAACAGCTTTAGCAAAAGAATGGCTTAATGAATCTTCTTCTTTGAACAAAGGAATTATATTTAAAGCGAGCGAAGATTTTGAGGAAAACGGGCAAGCGGGAAAATATAGAACGTTTTGTTCTTCCAATAGAGCTAACTATTCAAACTATTATCCAAGATTGATAGTTGAATACACGGATGAATTGCCAGAAGGAATATATACTATTATGGATTCATCGTCAGGAAAAATGTTGATAACCGAAAGAAATGAAAACGAAGAAAGCATATTAACATCTACGAGTTTTCAAAACGAAGATGCAAAAAACGGTGATCACTTGTGGCATATTGGAAAAAATTATGATGGCTCGTATACACTTACCTCAGTTGGTCAAAAACCCTTAAATTATGACGGACTAAAAGAATACGTTCTTTACAATTCCGAAAGCACAGCATCTCTTTCTGTGGCAGATACAACAGCTTCAAAATGGAGTGCGGAGATTGTTGATTCAACAATTTCGGGTAAATTAACTGTTCGATTTACAAATTGTAGCACTGGAAAAAAATTGTATATGAACCCAGTTGGAACTATATCTTGTGGGACTTCTGCTACAGGATTTACGCTTAAATATATAGAACCATACACATTCAGTGACTTTTGGGATGGTACATATAATATAGGTATATATGATGGAGTTGCTCACATAAAATATGTTATTGACGAAAGCATTTACACGAGCAACTTTTTTAGAGACAGTTCAATTTGCGATTTTTCCGTAGTTAAAGATGCATGGAATGGAATCACAGAGAAAATTGTTATCTACTGTCCCGATGATAGTGTACCTACTGGTATAACTCCATTTATTGTTACTTTTAAGGCTGAAGAAATGGATGGAGGATTACTAAATAAATATCAATACACTTTTGCACTTACAAATCCAAACGGAAGTAATTATAATGAAGTGTTGAAAGAAAATTGGAATAATGTAGTAATAATATTAAATGATACTTCAAATTCAATCAGAGCTTTTGAAGATCCGACCGTGCCTACACAAATCCAATATAGGAGTCCATTTGGTAAATATATAGGTGAGACATTTTAAGTGGAATTTAATGCAACAATAATACATGAGTTTGGGCATGCATTAAAATTATCGCATCCTTGGATATATGACGACCATCAAAAATACAATCATATTTTTCATGGAGCACGCGGAGGAGTTGAAGAAGATACTTATTACTCTGTCATGGGAGAATGTAGTTTTATACCATTTAATGAATATTATATTCCGACAAACTATGGATCTCAAATTCCAACTAAATTTGATAAAATAAACCTTATCAGCAAATGGGAATATCATTCCCAATGCTCATAACATAAATAATATTTTTATATGCACTCTGAAGTTTAACTGCTTCAGGGTGTATTTTATCTTGACAAGAAAAAATAATAATATACAATAAAAAGTGTAAGATTTTTCATTTTAAAATGAATTAAATAACGAAGTGATTGAAAGGAGGGGCAGAAGTGGAAGATGCTAAATTGCTAAAGCTTATAGAAACAAACGCCAACGAAGGAATGAAACAGCTAATAAATCAATATTCGGGCATAATATATATCGTTGTAAAAAACAAAATTGAAAGAGTTTGCAGTTCTTCTGAAATAGAAGATTTAACAGCAGACGTATTTAGCGAATTTTACATAAGCCTTAAAAACTATAATTGTAAAAAATCAAGCATAAAATCATATTTGTGCGCCATAGCAAACCACAGGGCAACTGATTTATACAACAGATATATGAGTAATCGGGGAGACGTTTCTCTTGACGATGAAAACGTTTGGATTCAGCTAAAAGATGAAAAAAACATTGAAAAGGACATTATGGCAAAGGAACAACGAAAAGAAATCTTGGAAGAGATAAAAGCTCTTGGAGAGCCTGATTCAACAATTATTTTTTTGAAGTTTTATTTAGGTTTATCGTCAAAAGAAATAGCAAAGCATCTTGAAATTACGGTGTCTAACGTTGATACGAGAACTCACAGAGCTTTAAAGCGGTTAAAAAGTAAGCTTGGAGGTGGGAATTTATGAAAATGAATATAACAGATGTGTTTTTTTATTCAACAGCACAAGAGCTTGAATATTTTTTGAAAAATATAGAAGAATGTGAAATAGAGGAAAGAATAAAAGTTAAAATAACTGATAGTGTATTTAAAAAAACAGGAATAGAAAACGTTGATACAAAAGATGAGAGATTGAAAAGTATTGCTGAAAAGAATAAAAAAACGTATATCAGACGTTGGATTTATGCTGCGGCAGTAAGTCTGTTGGCTGTTATAGTTGTAGTAGGTGGGAAATATATACATCTTGGTGATACCCCACCTATTGTAAGCGGAGATACTTCTGAAGATAAATCAACGGAAATTGAAAACAGTGTTGAAAGTGAAAACAGCGAAGATGGTGAAAATAGCGTGGATAACGTAAACAGTTCCTATGTATCAACAGATGAATCCAAAGATGTGTTTCAAGATGGAGACTTTGAAATAAAAGGAATAAATTTAGGTATATACAAAGGCGAGAATGGAAGGTATACTTATTATAATGCTGTAAGAAACATTTTAGATAACGATAATACAGCCAATTCAGAGCCAGCGTGGGCGACAGTAGTTCTTGAAAATTTAACGACACTTGGAATGAATAAAAGAGAAGGATCTCCCGATTTATATTTGAGCATTGCGGAAATAAGAATATTAGACTTTCACTATTACGGAAAAGATTTGACAGACGTTGCGAAGGAAAATGAAACAATAAAAATCTTTGTTCCCTATATTATTGAAAACGATAAAATAATGATGTCATATGGAAACTATGAAGATTGTGAAAATAAAGCCACATATATTTTTCCTATGACTGAAATAGGTGGAAAATACGTAGTTTCGTTTTATGAATTGGGACACGAAAAAACTCTCAAGATTATAGAAGAAAATTATCTTGAATATTCAGAGTTGAAATTGCATATGCTTTCTTCATATCCATTGTTTAATCTTGATGCTTCTGAAATTAAAAATTTGAGAGATTTTAATTTCAAGCCTGCATGGGCTCAAATGTATGTTGCTACTTACGACAGATATATTAAAGGAAAGATATCAAAAAATTCATTAGAAACAAAGTTTTATAACTGTTTCAAGGAAACGGTATACAATATTTTCGGTTATACACCCGAAAAACCGAGGGTGAAATCTGTTAATGGCGAATAGTTTAAAGTATGATTAATTAGGGATTAATAATCTTTATTAAGATTTATTGATAATATACGAGGACTGGGAAAAGTTTTTTCAGCCCTCGTTTTTTAAAATGAAGAATTAATTTTAAAAATGTATCGGTTATTTGTTTGAGTTTCCTTAACGTATTGACAAAAACGAAGTAAAGGAGTATAATTAAGAAAACATTTGGATATTTAGATATATTGATACAATTTATTTATGGATAATGAATACAACAGTGATGATTTTCAAAGCCGACGTTGAAAAATATAGAACGTCGGTTTTTATGTAAAGATATATTAGGCAAAAAGGGAAAGGAGTATAGTTTCTATGTGTTTTATTAAAGGTAAAGTATTAAAACTGAATGAAAAAAGATTATGCAGAAACGCGAAAAAGATTTTATCATTATTGTTAAGTTTTCTTTTTATATTCAGTTGTTTTTCTATTAACGTAAGGGGGGCAGAAGCCAGAAAAGTTATTTTGGCTCTTGGAGATAGTATTTCGGCGGGATATGGTCTTGAAGACGTTAAAACAGAATGTTTTGTAAATAATATATTAGCACAAAAGGGAGTTGTTGTTAATAAGGCTGTAAGCGGAAACACATCTAAGGATATATTGGATCAGATTCGTAACACTGAGAATGAAAACTACGTTTCTCTTTCTCAAATACAAAGTGCGGATTACGTTACCATAACTTGCGGTGGAAATGATCTTATGGCATTATTATATAAAAGGACGGCTGATGTTTGGAACGAATCGAATCCCGATTCTCAGATACAACCTGATGAAGTTCCTTTAAAAATGGTGAATATGCATTTGGGTGTTTTGATGACAATTATGGAGCTTCTTAATCCCGATAGTGAATTGTTCCTTGTGAAAGATGAATATTTTGATAATGCGTTAAACGAGTATTTTAAAAATATTGGAGAAATTACTTCGTATATAAATTCTGTAAATTTAAAGGTTGCTATTATTATTTCAACTCAATATAATCCATATGCTGAGTTTAAGGGTACAAATTACGATATAGTTTATCGAGGAATGGAAGCTGGAGTTACAAAGCTCAATGATGCTATTAAAACCAAAAGTAAAGAGCTTGGATATATAGTATCGGACGTTAAAATCGCATTTGACTTATATGACGGAGAAGGAGATTTATATAACGCTGATATTGCAACGACAAATCTTGATTTTCACCCTTCATCAGAAGGACATAAGGTTTTAGCTGAGAGCTTCAAAAAAACGTTTTCTGAAATTGTATATGTGAAATATTATGTTTGTCATTATTATGAGGCTTTAGACGGTACTTTTGAAGAAAAAAAGATTAATTATGAAACAGTTAATGGAAAAAAGATAACAGCAAAAGAAAATGTTCTTGACGGTTTTTCCTATATTGATAATTCAGAAAACGAGATAAAAACGCTTTACGTTGAAGAAGGATCTGTTTTCAAACTATACTATTCGAGAAACACATATAAAGTTGGTTGGCATACGTATGACGATATAACCTTTGAAACGTATAAATACGGTGAAAAAATCAAAGAGCCCACACCCAAAAGAAAAGGATACGTTTTCAGAGCTTGGGATAAAGACCTTGCTGAATATATGCCTGCAAAAGATATTACCTTTGTTGCGATGTGGGATAAAAAAAGCAATACGTGGATTGTTCTTATTGTTTTGGGAATTGTTGTAGCGGCGGGAGCTGTTGTTTATATAATCCATCTTAAAGAAAGCAGTGTAGAAAAAAGAAAAAAATCAAACTCATAGAAAATTTATAGATTATTGTAATTTTAAATGTTTCAATATCAGCGTATCAATATTGGTTTAATGGTTATATGAAACCATTATTGGTTAGTGTGCGAGGAGAAAGGAGAAGTTGTATGAGATATTATGTTGTTTCAGACGTTCACGGATTTTATACTCAGTTGATGTCTTCGTTGGAAAAAGCGGGTTTTTTTAAAGAAAAAGAGCCTTGTAAACTTGTTGTTTGCGGAGATTTATTGGACAGAGGGCTTGAAGCGAAAATTACTTCTGATTTTGCGTTAAAGCTTCTTGAAGAAGAAAGGCTTATTTTTGTAAGAGGAAATCACGAAGATTTGTTTTGCGACCTTGTTGAATATTTTGAAAACTCACTTGGAGAAGTATTTCCGTGTATTCCATCGCACCACATACACAACGGAACGTGGGAGACTTTTTTACAACTTACAGGAATGAATAGCGCAGACGCATTAACAAGGCCCAAAAGGCTTGTTTCTAAAATAAAAAACACACCTTTCTGGAAAAAACTTCTTCCTGAAACGGTTAATTATTTTGAAACTGAAAGATATGTCTTCACTCACGGATATATTCCTCATAAAGTCAGGGTTGACAGAGAAAACTATAAAACTGCGTGGAGACTTGCTTCTGAAGAGGATTGGGCTAAAGCAAGATGGTATAACGGAATGGAAATAGCTTGCGGTGCGAAAAAAATCCTTCCAGACAAAACAATTGTTTGCGGACATTGGCATACGTCTTTTGGTCATACGCACTATGAGAAGAAAGGAAGCGAGTTTGGACCTAAGGCTGATTTTTCTCCGTTTTATGCTGAGGGCATAATTGGAATTGATGCTTGCACGTCTTTTAGCGGTAAGGTTAATTGTATTGTTATTGATGATTAAAACAAAATGGGGATTATGCTATGAAAAAAATTCTATCTTTAGCTCTTGCGGTTTTTTTGATTTTTTATGCATTGCCTTTTTCTACGTCTGCGAAAGGTTTTTTTCTATCAGAAGACATTGAAGTTGAAAATGTTGGAAATTATGAGGAAATACTTAGCAAATACGTTGACTATCAATCTTTCTGCGAAATGGTCAGAAGCACTATTTCATCTTACGGAAAAATAATAAATGTTTCTTCATACAACATTCATTATGGTTCGGATTTTTTTGAAGGCTTAAGGGAACTTATCCGCTACGGAATGCCAGAATTTTTTCATGTTGATTCGCTCGTTCAATGGAGATATTCTGATTATGTTTCATACTATGAAGTGAAATATTTGTATACCGCGGAAGAATACGAACCGATGAAAGCTGAATTGGATAAGGCTTCCGAGAAGCTTCTCGCAGGTGTTAAGGAAAATGATTCTCTTTCTGACGTTGAAAAAGCACTTATTCTTCATGACAGACTTGTTTTGAAAATGGAATATGACTATACATACACAAACCGAGACGTTTATCAAGCTATTGTTAAAGGGAACGGAGTTTGCGAAGGATATACAAAGGCGTATACTTATTTGCTTAATCAGGTGGGAATTAAAAATGAAAATTGTTTATCAACTGATTTGAATCATGTTTGGAATATTGTTTATATTGATGGCACTCCTTATCACGTTGACGTAACGTGGGATGATGTTTCTTGGGCGGCTGGTGAAAGAGGAATTATTGGACTTGTTCAACACGAAAACTTTTTGAGATCCACCGAGGGAATGATAGCTACTAAGCACGAAGCAACCGATTTCAATTCAACGCCAACAGACACAACTTATGACAGTTATTTCTGGCAGAAATCCGAGGCAGCTTTTGTTCTGCTTGACGGAGAGATTTATTTTATTGACGGCGATACGGCAGAGCTTAAAAGATATAGCGATATGGCTGTTCTTGCTTCTACCTACGATATTTGGTGGGCAAGTGAAAATTCCTATTGGGGAGGGAACTACAGCCGCCTTGCAACAGATGGAAAATATCTTTATTATTCTATGTCAAAAGCTGTTTATAAATATGATGTTGAAAAAGAAACAGCTGAAAAGATTTTTAAACCCGAACTTGAAGGGATAAATGCGATTTACGGAATGGAATATTCTGATGGATATATCGTTTGCGATATTAACACAGATCCTCCGTATGGTGGTGGAACTTCTCTTAATCAGCTTAAATATCTTCTTCCCACCGAAAAAGAGGAAGCTATTTCACTCAAAGGTTCTTCTTGTCTTTCTTCTGATGGAACGTTTTTAAATGGGCTTGAACACCAGAAAACAGTTTCAGAGGTACTTGCAGAGCTTGAAAATTCCCACGCTGTTATAATGGATAAAGACGGAAATGTTCTTTCGGATTATGATATCTGTTCAACAGGCTGTAAGGTTGTTTTGGCTTATGACGGAGAAGTTATTGATTCTCTGGACATTGTTGTTCTCGGAGACGTTGATGGAAGCGGAATAGTTGATTCAACTGATTATATTAAAATAAAATCTATGCTCAGAGGAGAAATTTCTTTGAGTGGCGTTTATTTTTCCGCATCAGATGTTTGGGTTGACGGAATTGTTGATATGACGGACTATCTCAGAGTAAAATCATTTTTCCTTGGCGTTTATGATTTATATGCATAAAAAATTTATCCCGATGGATTTGATGATTTTTAATCCATCGGGTTTTATTTTTAAAAGCTATTGACTTTTATTTGTCAATGTTGTAGAATAGTACACGTATAAGTTTATTTGAAAAGGCGCTGATGCGCAAAAAATAAGAAAGGGCGCAAATGCGCAAAAATAAAAATGATAATAATATCTGAAAAGCTCAATTCTTCAATTCCTTCGAGTTTGAGACTCATGGAAAACGGAACAGATGAAGAAATACGCAATTTTATTGATCTTCAATGGGAAAGCGGAGCTGAATATCTTGATTTAAATGCGGCAATGTGTGTCAATGAAAAAGAAACAGCCAAAAGAATTGCAGACCTTATTATAGAAAATGGTGAATGTGGAATTGCTGTTGATTCTCCCTCTGTTGAAGTTATGGAAGAGGTTCTTGAACATATAGGCGGAAGATGTGATGTTTTGATAAATTCTATCACTATGACGGAAAGACAAGAAAATATTGCTCTTGCCGCAAAATATAATGCGGGAATAATTGCTGTATTAACAGACGAAAACGGCTCTCCCGAAACAGCGAAAAAGCGTCTTTCCAACGCGGACGAAATTATCTCTCGTTTGAGAAACGCCGGAATTGACGATGAAAAGATTTATATTGACGTTATTGCTGAAACTGCGGCTGTTGAAGACAAAGCGGCGGCGGTTGCCTTAGAAACAACACGCCTTGTTCGTGAGAAATATAAAAACGTTCATATTACCTGCGGACTTTCCAATATCTCTTTCGGACTTCCTGAAAGAAAAGTATTAAACAGTGCATTTTTTGCCGCAGCTACTGTTCTTGGAATGGATGCACCTATTTGTGATATAACTGCTCCCAGCATAAAAAAAGCCTTTGCTTCTTCAAAGGTTCTTTTGGGAGAGGATGATTATTGTATGGATTATATAGAAGAAATGAGGAGCGAAAAGTGAAAAACGGTGAAAATAACGTAACAACTATTTCAAAAAAACAAAAAGCAGAGTTTGTTTCTGCAACCGTTAACAGTTTCCCACCAGAACTTGCAGAAAAAAGCAAGTATTATTACTATAAGCTCTCTTTTTTTCTTGCGGCAGCAATTGCTATATTGCTACTTTTACCCGTTACAATATCGGGAGACGGATATTTTCTTTATTACGGAGACTATAACGTTCAGCAGATTCCATTTTATCAACACGCTGTTGAGATGGTCCGTTCAGGGAGTATAAACTGGGATTGGGGAACAGACCTTGGTTCAGGCTTTCTTAATAACTATGCATTTTATCTTTCAGGAAGCCCGTTTTTCTGGATAACCTGTCTTTTCCCATCATCATTAACGCCTTATCTTATGGCTCCCATGTATGTTCTTAAATTTGCAACGGCAAGTTTTTGTGCATTCTTATTTTTAAGAAGATTTGTAAAAAAGCCCGGAAGCGCATTGATTGGTGCGTTGCTTTATGCTTTTTCGGGATTTCAGGTTTATAACGTATTTTTTAACCATTTCCACGATCCCGTTGCTTTCTTCCCCCTTATGTTGTGGGGAATTGAAGAAACCGTTCAGAATAAACGAAAAGGCGTTTTTGCCTTCTCGGTTTGCCTTTGTGCGATGACAAACTATGTTTTCTTTGTTGGAAACTGTTTCTTCTGCGTTATTTATTTCATAATGCGTTTTGCTCAAAAATCTTTTAAAATAACTTGGAAAACTTTCTTTACCCTTGCCTTTGAAGCTGTTTTAGGGTTTGTTATGTCTTTGGTTGTTGTTCTTCCTGCGGTTCTTTCCGTTATGACAAACAACCGTCTTGACAGAAGCTATTCTGAGTTGAAAAAAGCTCTTATTTATATGACAGGAGATAAGGTATATTGGCTCAGATACGGTCATATACTTCAGAGTATTTTCTTTCCGCCCGATATTCCCTCAAGAGTTAATTTCTTCAATGGACATACAACTCGTTGGGCATCAAACGCTGCTTGGCTTCCTCTTTTTGGAACTACGGGTGTTATTTCCTATTTCTTCTCCAAACGCAAAAAAACCTTGAAATGTATGATAGCATTTTTGGTTATTTGCGCTTTAGTTCCTATTCTCAATAGCATTTTCGTTATGGGAAATACGGGCTATTATGCAAGATGGATGTATATGATAGTTCTTATGATGGTACTTGCAACTGTTATTGCTATTGATGATGATACTATCAGCTTCCGCCCAGGTCTTATTGGAACGGGAATATGTTGTGCGGCTATTGCTGTTCCCGTTGCTCTTATGTGGTATAAGGACGAGAAAAAAGAAGAGCTTATGAACCTTGGAAGAGGTCAGATGCCCAATTGGATTTGGATTTCTATAGCTGTTGCGGTTGCTTGTCTTATTGCAACTCATATTCTGATGAAATATTTCAGAGGACAGAAAATTTTTATCAGAGCGACTGCAACCGTTCTTTGCGTTGTTATTCTTGCTTATGGTTGGATGCATACTTTACTCGGAAGAAGCCTCGGTTCTGATAAAGATTTCCTTATTGATGCCGCAATAAACGGTGAGCTTACTCTTGAAGACGATGAATTTTACAGACTCGACTTTTACAGAACGAGCAGCGGCGGAGAGCTTGATAACCTTGGACTTTATTGGGGATATCCAACAATTCAATGTTTTAACTCTTCTGTTAATACTTCAATTCTTGACTTTTATCCAAAGGTTGGGGTTACAAGAAACGTTGCATCACGTCCTGAAAGTAAATACTACGGTTTGCGTTCTTTCTTGTCAACTAAATATTCTTTGATTTCAACATCTAAAACCTCTAAGCACGATACTTCGGGTTTTAGCTACTACGATACACAGATTTATTATACCTACTCAACCTCAAAAACTCAACGTTCTTACGATGTTTACGTTAACGACTATTATATCCCTATGGGATTTACCTATACTCATTTTATGACGGAAAAAGAGTTTGAGAGGGTTGCAAAAGATAGCAGACACGCATTGCTTTGCAGATATCTTGTTGTTCCCAACGACAAAGCAGATTATTACAGCGAGTTTATGACTCAGGTTAAGTATGGAGATATTGTTAACTCTCAGCTTAATGAAGAGAGTTATTTCCAAAGCTGTCTCGACAGATTGGCGGGAGACGTTTGCGACACCTTTGAAACCTCAACAAACGGAGCTACTGCAAGTATCAATATGGACAAAAAAAATCTTGTTTTCTTCTCTGTTCCATATGATAGTGGCTGGAGTGCATACGTGAACGGTAAAAAAGTGGAAGTTCAAAACGTTTATTATGGATTTATGGCTGTTGAATGTCCTGAGGGACAATGTGATATTGAGCTTAAATATGAAATGCCAGGATTAAAGATTGGCTTTGTTGCAACAATAGTTTCTCTTTTGGTTTTTGTTGGATATATTTTCATAAATAGAAAATCTAACGGAAATTATAAGGTTTTCAAAGAGGAATATTATGAATCAGAGGTTTAAACACGTTTCGTTTTTATCCAGAGTATCTTTTACAAAAATAGTATTTTTTGGTTTTGCTCTCATAGTTTTTATTGGGGGATTGTTGTTAATGCTCCCATTTGCAACGGTTGAAGGAGAAACAACAACGTTTCTTGGTGCGATGTTCACTTCAACCTCGGCAACTTGTGTTACGGGACTTGTTGCCTACGACACAGGAACCCATTGGACACTTTTCGGAAAAATTGTTATTATTGTTCTTATACAAATTGGTGGACTCGGTTTTGTTACGCTTATTTCAATTTTCTTTATGATGATGAAAAGAGACGTAGGCTTGAAGCATAGAATGATAATAATGCAATCAACGGGTGCTTTGGAAATGGGAGGTATTATCCCTTTTGTTAAACGTGTTGCAAAAGGAACTCTTGTTTTTGAGCTTGGGGGCGCTTTGCTTCTTTCAACTGTTTTCATTCCAAAATACGGAGTGGTAAAGGGAATATGGTATTCAGTTTTCCATTCAATTTCTGCTTTTTGTAACGCAGGATTTGATTTAATGGGAGGATACAATTCTTTTGTCGGAGAACGTGGAAACGTAATTTTGAATTTAACGCTGATTGCTCTTATTTCCCTTGGAGGAATTGGCTTCTTTGTTTGGTCAGATGTTTTGAAAAACAAGCTGAATTTCAAAAAATATAAGCTCCACACGAAAATAGTTATAATTTGTTCTCTTTGTCTCACTTTTGGCGGTGCAATTTTGTTCTTTATTCTTGAGAATAACGCATCTCTTGAAGGACTGCCTATGAAAGAAAAGATTCTTTCCTCACTGTTTCAGTCTGTAACAATGAGAACGGCTGGCTTTAATACTGTTGATATGGCAAAGCTATCAAATAGCGGCTCTTTGTTTTGTTCTTTTCTTATGCTTGTTGGCGGAAGTCCAGGCTCGACAGCGGGGGGAATGAAGACAACAACTTTCGTTGTTCTTGTTTTTGCTGCTGTTGCTTCTGCGAGAAGAAAAAATGACGTTCAGATTTTTAGACGCAGAATAGATAAAAACGATGTTTTGACAGCAACAGCAATAGGAACTCTTTATCTTGCTATTGCTTTTATTGCAGTTGTTGCAATTTCAGCATTTGACAGTTTTTCTTTGAAAGAGATTATTTTTGAAGTTATCTCTGCTGAAAACACAGTGGGAATAACTATGGGAATAACGAGAGATTTTTCTTCATTTTCAAAGGTCATTCTTTTGATTTTGATGTTTATCGGACGTATTGGCGGTCTCACCCTTGCGCTCCTTTTTCTTGAAGAAGCTAATAGTGCTCCCGTTTCGCGTCCTGTTGAAAAAATATTGGTAGGTTAGTTATATGAAATCAATATTAGTTGTTGGTATGGGGCGTTTCGGCTCTATTCTTGCAAGAGAATTTATTAAATTAGGAAACGAAGTTATGGTCGTTGATGTGGATGAAAAAATTATCAACGATTTAGCACACGAATTTTCAGACGCACAGATTGCTGACTGTAGAAATGAAGCTGTTTTAAAATCCTTTGGTGTTGAAAATTTCGACCTTTGCTTTGTAACAATTGGAGATGATTTTCAATCATCTCTTGAAATAACAAGTTTACTTAAAGAGCTTGGAGCAAAAACTGTTATTTCTCTTGCGAAGAGCGTTCCCCAAAAAAAGTTTCTTGAAAAGTTAGGGGCAGATGAGGTTATTTATCTTCAACAGGATTTTGCAGAAAGTCTTGCGTTCAGATATTCTAATGATAACGTTTTTGACGTTATTGAACTTGCGGACGATTATTATATTTATGAAATTCCAATTCATCCATCTTGGAATGGAAAAAGCATAAAAGAACTTAATGTCAGAGCAAAATATAATCTGAATATTCTTGCGGTTAAAAAGGGAACAGACTTAAATCCAGCCCCCGGTCCTTCATATGTATTCAAGGAAACGGACCACGTTGTTGTCTTAGGAAAGGATTCCGATATAATTTCCCTTACCTCGAATTATAAAAAATATAAGAAATAAGAATAGTTTTAGAATATTATACGTTGAGTTGGTGTTGTGAAAATGAAAATTAAAGGAAAACGTAAAATGAAAAAAATAATTAGCTTTGTTCTTTGCGTTGTTATGTTACAAATGTTTTTATCGAGCTGTTCATCTTCTGGCGAAACTACAATCGATGCCCCTGAGGGATACGTTGGAGTTACGAATGATGCTGTTCATTTCAGCGTTTGTTATCCTCAAAGTTGGATATGCGACAGAAATGACGGAATGATTTCTTTTAGCCCTGCGGGTGATTCTTCTTCAAGGGCAAGTATCTCCGTTCGCGAAAGCTCTGCAATGATTGAGGCTATAAGTCCTGCTGACTATTGGAATAAATCAAAAGAAGAGCTTGAAAAATCGGGAAACAGATGTAATTTTATTGAAAGTAAAGAAATAAAGCTTGGTGAGGTTGATGCTTGTCAGGCAGTATATGGAATGGAAGTTGGCGGAAATGCTTATAAAGTAACGCAGATTTTTGCGTATAAGTATATTGATTCTTCCCATAGAATGTTTACCGTTACATTCACGGGAACAGAAGCAGATTATGAAAATAATGACGTTAATTCCGCATTTAAAACTGCTGTTTCAACGTTTTTATTTAAAGAATGAAAAAGGAATTTAAGAGATTGATATGAAAAGTAAATTTGCCGTTCCTATAATAAGTCTTATATTGATAATAATAACTTTAGTTTCTGCTTTCGTTGTTGTTGGTTTGGAAAAAAATAAGGAAATTCGCCTTGATGAAAGCGATGTCAGTTTTTCAAATATTACAGTTGACGGAAAAAGAGTTAAAATAACAATAACCGCTGCAAACTCCCTTGGTTTTAAAATAACGGGTAATTCATACGTTTTTGAAAACGGAGCTTTGAAGTTTAAACTTTTTGGTAAAAAAAATCTGACAATTGGTGAACCTTTAACTCAAAATCAGGTTATTGACCTTGTTATAACAGCACCTGGAGATATTGAGGAAATATATTTTTCCTATATCGATTCAAAGGGCGAAGAAAAAGAAAATAAAAAAAGCTACGTCAGAGGAAAATTTTAAAAAGTTGGGCGAAGTTAAAGTTTAAATAAATCTTTCGTTGAACTTATATTTGTTTGATTATTTATTTGAAAAAGATGGAAATTATAATCCATCTTTTTTTGCGGATTTTTTAGCTTTTGGAATGGTAAAATGCTATAATTCATAAAATGTTTACAATTTTAAATTAAAATCGCCCTATATCCCTATTGACAAAAAATAAGTTTCGTGGTAAAGTATTAGCACTTAATAAGTTTGAGTGCTAAAAAAATAGTGAAAGATATAGCAGATATATAACTTAAAAAAACATTTTAGCTTAATCATTTGTTTTTATATATTTTCAAACGTTTGGATAATTTTGTTTTTAAAAACAAGATGGGATTTTCCAAACGATAGGCAAAGAGAACAGGAGAAATAATGGAGCTTAGTGATAGAAAAAAACGTATACTGAAATCTATAATTGATGCATACATTACATCAGGTGATCCCGTTGGCTCTAAATTTCTTACAACACATTCAGATTTTACAGTTTCCAGCGCAACAATCAGAAATGAAATGAATGAGCTTGAAACAATGGGATATCTTGAACAACCCCATACTTCTTCAGGACGTGTTCCGTCTCCAATGGGATACAGAGCGTACGTTGACGGATTGATGGAAAGTTATCGCCTTAAGCTCGAAGAAATTGCTTTACTTGATGAGCTTATGCGTTTCAAACTTGCAGAAATGGATAGCGTTATGGAAGAAGCGGGTAGAGTTCTTTCTAATATAACGGATTATACAGCGTTTACAGCGATAACAAGGCAAGGAATAACCGCAAAGCGTTTTGAGATTGTTCCAATAGATTCAGATAACGTCTTAATCGTTATGATATGCACAGACGGAACCGTTAAAACTCAAATGACTTTACTTCCGTCTCCTCATACACCCGATGGATTGAAAAGGCTTTCAGAAGCTCTTAACGTTTATCTTGTTGGAATAACGGCAGATAAAATAACGCTTCCCGTTATTATGGCTGTGGAAAACAGAGCTTTGGGAGACAGTATGACGGTTTCTGCAGTTCTTAAATGTATATATTCAATGATGAAATCTGACAAGGAAGCATCTGTTAATTTTTCGGGAATCCCAAAACTTCTAAATTATCCTGAATTTTCAGACGTTCAGAAAACGAAAGAGGTTTTACAGCTTCTTGATGATAAAAAAAGCGTCTTGAAAACGGTTCTTGATTCTGAACCTGGAAAAACCTATATTCTCATATCGGGCGAAGAGCATGACGCTGTTCCCTCAGATACGAGCTTTGTTTTCAGACCAATAACGGTTGACGGAGAAAGCGTTGGTGCGCTTGGGGTTATTGGTCCGAGGAGGATGAATTACAGAAAGGTTATTGCAAGTCTTGAATATATTGCAGACGGGCTTAACGATAACGTTGTTAAGAACAATAGCGAATAATTTTTAATCTTTATGTTGAGAAAAATATCATAACGGGAAAGAATATAGAAAATGATAAACTGGAAAAATGTTATGAAAAATAAGCGAAAGGTAGAAAAAATGAGCGACAAAGAAAAGAATACAAATGAAGAAATAAAAGAAGAAGTAAACCTTGAAGCAGACTCCAAGGAAAAAGAAGAAAACGTTGAAAGCACAAATGAAGCTTCGGCTGAAAACGTGGATAAAGAAAACGCTGAAGAACCTGAAATAATAATCTCTTCGGAATTGAAAAAAATGATTGAAAAATGTGAAGAGCTTCAGGATAAATATATGCGTCTTGCCGCGGAATACGATAATTTCAGAAAACGTTCTGCAAAGGAAAAAGAAAACGTATATTCAGATGCATTTGCAAAGGCTGTTTCGGGAATACTTCCAATTATAGACAATATAGAAAGAGCCGCTTCTTTTGCTACGGACGATTCAGAAATGAGCAAAGGCGTTTTAATGCTCAAAAAGCAATCCATTGATGCCCTTGAAAAAATGGGCGTTAAGGCTATGGAGTCTGATGGCGCAGAATTCAATCCTGAGCTTCATAACGCTGTTATGCACGAGGAAGACGATTCTGAAAATAAAAACATTGTTTCTGAAACCTTTCAAAAAGGTTATTTGTATGGCGATAAGGTCGTAAGACACGCTATAGTTAAAGTTTTGAATTAAATTACTTTATATAAAATTGTATTTTTCAGGAGGAAAATAATATGTCAAAAATTATTGGTATTGATTTAGGTACAACAAATTCATGTGTTGCAGTTTACGAAGGCGGAGAACCCGTTGTTTTAACAAACTCTGAAGGTGAACGCACAACTCCTTCCGTTGTTGCTTTTTCAAAAACAGGCGAAAGAATGGTTGGACAGGTTGCTAAACGTCAGGCTATAACAAATGCAGACAGAACAATTGCTTCCATTAAAAGAGATATGGGAACAGATAAAAAGGTTACTATTGATGGCAAAAACTATACACCACAAGAAATTTCTGCTATGATTCTTCAAAAGCTCAGAGCAGATGCAGAAGCATATCTTGGCGGAAGAGTTGACAAGGCTGTTATAACCGTTCCTGCATATTTCAGCGATGCTCAGAGACAAGCAACAAAAGATGCAGGTAAAATTGCAGGTCTTGAGGTCCTTCGTATTATAAACGAGCCAACTGCTGCTGCTCTTGCATACGGTCTTGACAAAGATATCGACCAGAAAATTCTCATTTTCGACCTTGGCGGCGGAACGTTTGACGTTTCGATTCTTGAAATATCCGATGGTGTTTTTGAAGTTCTAGCAACTGCGGGTAATAACCGTTTGGGCGGTGATGACTTCGATGAAAAGGTTATGGATTGGATTGCTGATACCTTCAAGAGAGAAAACGGAATTGACCTAAGAAACGATAAAATGGCTCTCAAACGTCTTAAAGAAGCTGCTGAAAAGGCAAAAATTGAGCTTTCAAGCACAACCTCTTCACAAATTAACCTTCCTTTCATAACTGCTGATGCAACAGGTCCAAAGCATTTTGATGAAACCCTCACAAGAGCAAAATTCAATGAGCTTACGTCTGACCTCGTTGACAAAACTCTCGTTCCCCTTAAACAGTGTCTTAAAGATGCGGGTCTCACTCCTGCTCAGGTAGATAAGGTTCTCCTTGTTGGCGGTTCAACAAGAATTCCAGCAGTTCAAGAAGCTGTTAAAAACTTTATTGGTAAAGAGCCTTTCAAGGGAATTAACCCAGACGAATGTGTTGCAATTGGTGCGGCTGTTCAGGCGGGTGTTCTTGGGGGCGAAGTTAAAGACGTTCTCCTTCTTGACGTAACTCCTCTTTCTCTTGGCATTGAAACATTGGGTGGAGTTTTCAGCAGAATTATTGACAGAAATACAACTATTCCCGTTCAGAAGAGTCAGGTATTCTCAACCGCGGCAGATAGCCAGACATCCGTTGAAATTCACGTTCTTCAAGGTGAGCGAGATATGGCGGCGGGTAATACAACTTTAGGCAGATTCAGTCTTGATGGAATTGCTCCAGCTCCAAGAGGCGTTCCTCAGATTGAAGTTACCTTTGATATTGATGCAAACGGAATTGTAAACGTTAAAGCTAAGGACAAAGGAACGGGCAAAGAACAGCATATAACAATAACTTCTTCAACAAATATGAGCAAAGAGGATATTGACAAGGCTATCAGAGATGCAGAAGCACACGCGGGCGAAGATAGAAAACATAAAGAAGCTATTGAAGCAAAAAATCACGCTGAAAATCTTATTTTCAACAGCGAAAAAGCTCTCAAAGAGCTTGGAGACAAGATTTCTGATTCGGATAAACAACCCGTTGTTGATGCTATCGAAAAATTGAGAGCTACTATTCTTACAAATGATACAGAAGCTATCAAAGCAGACACAGAAGCTCTTGAGAAGGCGTTTTATCCAATTTCTGAGAAGCTCTATAACGCAGCGGGCGGTGCAGATATGGGTGGAAACAACGGAGCTAACAGTGATGGCTCATACGATGCTGAATTTACAGATTCAACTGATTCAGAATAATATTTAATTGCAATATGTGGCAGGGCTTTTTCTCTGCCACATATGTTGCGGAAAGACAGATAAGATGGCTGATAAAAGAGATTATTACGAGGTCCTTGGTATATCGAAGGGCGCAACGGAAGACGAGATAAAAAAAGCATATAGAAAACTTGCAAAGAAATATCATCCCGACGTTAATCCTGGGGATAAGGAAGCGGAAGAAAAGTTCAAAGAGGTTAATGAAGCATATGGCGTTCTTTCAAACGCTGATTCAAAATCAAAATATGACCAATATGGTCATGCGGCGTTTGACACTGCATCAGGTGCGGGTGGATTTGGCGGATTTGATTTCGGCGGCTTCGGCGGATTCGATATGGGCGATATTTTCTCCAATATTTTTGGCGGTGGCAGTGGAAGAAGTAGCGGCACACAGTCTCAAAGGGGAGAATCTATCGGCTTGAGATTAAAGCTGACCTTTGAAGAGGCGGCGCTTGGATGCAAAAAGAAAATTGAATTCACAAGAAAAGAAAAATGTTCTCAGTGTAATGGAACGGGTGGGCAGAACCCTGGAGACGTTGAAACTTGTAAAACTTGCGGTGGAACGGGAAGAGTAAGAACTATTCAGAATACAATTTTCGGCCAGATGCAATCTCAAACAACGTGTTCTGCTTGTAGAGGAAAAGGAAAAACTATAAAAAATCCTTGTAAAAGCTGTTCGGGAACAGGCTTAAAGAACGTTTCAAAGGCTCTTGACGTTAATATCCCAGCGGGTGTTGACGATGGGGAAAGATTAACGCTTCGCTCTCAGGGACACGTTTCGCAAAGCGGTCTCGCAGGGGATATAGTTCTCGTTCTTACTGTTCAGCCACATAAGTTTTTCCAAAGGGATGGAGAAGACCTTTATTGTGAATTTCCAATTAGCTTTGCAGAAGCTGTTTTGGGAACAACTATAACAGTTCCAACCCTTGACGATAAGGCAGAGATAAAAATTCCGGAAGGAACTCAATCTGGAACCGAATTTGTTTCCCGTGGGAAAGGTATACAGCGTGTTAACAGTAGAACGAAGGGTGATTTACACGTTGTTGTTCATATTGAAGTGCCTAAAAATTTATCAAAAGAACAAAAAGAGGCTTTACTCAGCTTTGACGAAAAATTATCTGGGAAGGCATCTTCCAAACGACAGAGTTTTTTTGACAAATTTAAAAAATAAAACTTCAAAGATGAAGCAGTATAAAATTATATTTATTTACAAATAAGTGTAGAATTAGAAACAATATAGTGATATAATACCAATGCTTTTGTGGAAAATTTTTCTAAAAAAGTTAGTTGAATTTAAAAAAGTTTGTTTTAAAACAAAGTTAAAGAAAGGAAAAGACGTTTAAACGTCGGTATTTAAAAATGAAAAAAATCGCATTACTTATTTTAGCTTCCCTTATGATTGCAACAATGGTTTCTTGCGGAACAACTGAACAGTCTTCCGAAGCTGCATCTTCTGCTGCTACATCTGAGGCTGCATCTTCTGCTGCTTCTTCTGCTGCTGCATCTGAAGCTGCATCTGAAGCTGCATCCGAAGCTGCATCCGAAGCTGCATCTGAAGCCGCATCTGAAGCTGCATCCGAAGCTGCTTCCTCCGCTGCTGCTGAATAATCGGATTTTAAAAAAGTAAAAAACGGCTTTGAGCTAAGGCTCAGAGCCGTTTTTCTATTAATATAGTTTGAGTGAAATTGGTTTTTTATATTTTATTTGTTATATGTTGCGATGTTAAAGGCATTGTGGCGTAATTTATGGTTGATTTAGCATTGACAAAACTAATAAAATAGTGTATATTTTTGTTATAAGAGCAAGAATATATCACGATGAAATTTCTAAAAAAATATTTCAGATTGTCTTTAATTATGAAATTTTTGCAAACTGATTTTTGAGGTTTTTTTACTCATTCAAAAAAAAGATTTTTATATGACTATATTTTGTTTATATCGTCAATATACATTTTCGGCAAAATAATGTAAAATATACCATAGTATACGATATATATTTAAAACTTTTATTATTCATCAGGGTTTAAAGATTTAAAAATATAAATACTACATAGCTCTTGGAGGATAGTTGAAATGTCTGAAAAAGTTGAATTTTTTAACCACGGCGAATTGGGACTTATCGTTATGGAAAGTGCGAAAGAAATCGGGGAGAAGATAAACCGCAATATCGCTCTTTTAAGAGGAGAAGAGGGTGCTAATTATATTATTCCTATGACAGAAACACGTTTCCAAAACGGAGAAGGAAAGGTAAGAATTGACTCTACAGTCAGAGGAAAAGATATTTTTATAATTTCTGATGTTGGAAACTACAGTTGCACGTATGAAATTTACGGACACGTAAATCATATTGGACCTGACGAGCATTTTCAGAATATAAAAAGGGTTCTTAGTGCAATAGGCGGAAAAGCTAATCGTGTTACCGTTCTTATGCCTCTTCTTTATTCTTCAAGACAACATAAAAGACACGGAAGAGAATCTCTCGACTGTGCTATGTCTTTAAGAGAGCTTGAAGCGTTAGGCGTTAATACAATTTTAACCTTTGATGCTCACGATCCAACGATACACAATGCTATTCCCGTAGCATCTTTTGAAAACGTTTTCCCAACATACTCTATAATTAAAGAGTTTATCAAAAGAGAAGGCGTTAAGAAGATGACCGAAAATATGGTTATTATAAGCCCAGACGTTGGTGCAATGGAAAGAGCTGTTTATTATGCAACCGTTCTTGGACACGATGTTGGTGTTTTCTATAAGAGAAGAGACCTTGATAACGTTGTTGACGGCAAATCTCAAGTTGTTATGCACGAATATATCGGGAAACCTCTTGACGGCAAAAACGTTCTTATTATAGACGATATGATTGCTTCCGGTGGCTCTATTATTGAAGTTATTGAAAGACTTTCTCAGTATGACATTAAAGACGTTTATTCTTTTGTTACGTTCCCGCTTTTTACAAAAGGAGTTGCAGCATTTGATAAGCTTTATGAGGAAGGAAAACTCAAAAAGCTCTATTCAACTAACCTTACCTACGTTCCGGAAGAAATTGTAAACCGTCCTTGGTTTGAACAGGTTGACCTTTCAAAATATATTGCAAAGCTCATTAATACGTTGAACCACGACCATTCTATTTCGGGGCTTCTTGATGCTCAGTTAAGAACAAAGGATATGGTTCAAAAGGCTATAAGAGCAGAAGAACAGAAAAAAATTGATAACAAATAATATTGTTAATAAAATGTAAAAAATAGCAAAATTAACCTTCCGATTGGAATTGGGTGTGTTTTACCTCTTGACAATCGGAAGTTTTTTTGTTAAAATAACTTGTAAGAGACCTTAAATGGTTTTCTCCTTGGAGATACTGTTTATATTATTGGTATCTCTCATCAGTCCGGAAGGAGGTGCAATTAAAGTGGAAAAGAGAACAGGTTTGTACGAAACTACCTTTGTTGTCAATACTGCCCTTGGCGAAGAAGCTGTTAACGCTTTAAAAGAGAAATTCACATCTCTTATCGCAGAAAATGCAACGGTTGAAAAAACCGAAGAATGGGGCAACAGAAAACTCGCATACCCAATTGACGACTATACAGAAGGTTTTTACGTATATGTTAAGTATACTGCTCCAACAGCATTCCCAGCAGAGCTTAAGAGAATTCTTAACATAACAGACGGTATTCTTCGCTCACTCACAATTAAGTGTGAAGAATAATTTTAAGCGTAAACCTATTTGAACCAAAAAATCAGGAGGAACGAAAAATGGCATCTTTTAACAAGATAATTCTCATAGGCAATTTGGTTGCTGATCCTGAGCTGAAACAAACGAACGCAGGGATTAACTATTGTTCTTTTAGCATTGCAGTTGCAAGACGCTTTTCAAAGCAAGGCGAACAAGCAACAGACTTTTTTGAAGTTACGTGTTGGAGAGATAGAGCTGAGTTTGTTACAAAGTTTTTCTCAAAGGGAAAACCAATTCTTGTTTGTGGAGAAATGCATCAACGCTCTTGGGTTGATAACAACGGAGCTAAGAGATATTCTTATCAGGTTGCTGCTGACGAGCTTAATTTTGTAGAAAGAAAAGGCTCTGAACCCTCCGAATTCAGAGGTTCAGCTCAATCCGTTCCGTCATACAGTAGCTCTGGCTCAGATATGAGTGCGTTTGAAGAGCTTTCAACGGATGACGAATTGCCGTTCTGAGCTTGAGGCTTTTGCCTCTTGAAAGCAGAACATTATCATTATAGGAGGTAAACAATGGATATTGAAAACAAAGAAATCAAAGAGGTTAAAGAAGTTAGAGAACCAAGAGAAGCTAGCAAGGAAGCTCAAAAACCTTTCCGTCCTCGCAAAAAGAAAAAGGTTTGCTTCTTCTGTGCAGAAAAAATCGAACATATCGATTATAAAAACGTTGGTAGCTTCAAAAAGAACCTCTCTGAACGTTCTAAAATTCTTCCTCGTAGAATTACAGGAACTTGTGCAAAACATCAGCGTCAGCTTACAATTGCTGTTAAACGCGCAAGAGAACTTGCATTAGTACCATATATTTCTGACTAATTAATACGGTTTTGAATAATGTAAAGAAAAACTCCTTCGGGAGTTTTTCTCATTATATTACATTTTTGAATATACATTTAAAGTAAAAATATGCAAAGAATATCAGATATACTTAAAAATGAAAAAATTGAATATTTTTGTATTTTGAATATTGAAAAAGCAGAGATAATAAATAGCCGTCTTTTTCCGGAAAGTGCAAAAAGCGTTATTGCTTTTCTTGTTCCATATAGAACAGATAGAAATAAATCTGAATCTTTGGCTCATTTTGCAACTATACGTGATTATCACGGATTTTCGTCAGAGCTTTTTGAGAGAGTTGTTCCAAAGCTAAAAAGCATTTTTCCTGATAAAAACTTTTGGGGATACGCAGACCATTCTCCAATAAACGAAAGAAAAATAGCCTTTATGGGAGGTCTGGGTGAGATTGGAAATAATGGACTTTTGTTAAACGAAAAATATGGCTCATATGTTTTTATAGGCGAGATTTTAACGAATGCTATTTTGGAAGAATTTGTTTTTGAAACAAAGAAAAATCTTTGTATAAAATGCGATAAATGTTTATTAGCTTGTCCAAAAAATGATATTTGTATTTCTGCAATTTCGCAAAAAAAGAGAAAAACAGAAGAAGATTTTGCGATTTTAAAGAAATTAAAAATCGTATGGGGATGCGATAAATGTGCTGAAGTATGCCCTATAAATGAAAATGCAGACTTGTCGCCATTTGAATATTTTTATAAAGATAAAATATCATCCCCCCAAGAAATTTTGAAAATGGATGATAATACTTTCAACTCGTTTGCTTTTTCATATCGTGGAAAAAGCGTTATAGAAGCGAATATTATAAACGTTTTTGGCGATAAAATTAAAAAAGATATTGACTAAAAACGCATATTATGATAAAATTCATTTGAGTAAAATGTTTTATAAATCCTTTTAAAATGCTTAAAATTAAACGAAAGGAAGAAATGAATATGGCGTTAAATAACACACCCGAACAAGTTGTTCTCCTTAAAAAGAGAATTGAATATTTAAGAGAAGTTCTCGATATGACGGTCGAAGAGGTTTCATCACGAATTGGAATATCTATTGAGCTTTATTCAGCGTATGAAAGCGGAGATGAAGATATTCCCATCAGCGTTATATATACCCTTGCAAACGTTTTTGGGGTTGATCCAACGGAAATTTTGACGGGAGATACGCCCAAAGTTGAGGAGTTTAGCGTTACACGAAAAGGAACGGGAATTAAAGTTAAGAGATACGAGGGATATGACTTTGAGTCTCTTGCGTATAACTATATTGGAAGAAATAAAGAACCTATGCTCGTTACGATTTTGCCTTCAGACGAAACTCCCGACCTTGTTTCACATTCTGGGCAAGAATTTAACTTCGTTGTATCTGGGAAAATTGGTGTTACTATTGGCGGTAAAACTCTCTTCCTTTCAGAAGGTGATAGCATATATTTTGATGCAACCGCACCCCACGGACAATTTGCTGTTGAAGGCGAAGCAAAATTTTTAACGGTTATCGATTTGGATTAGTAAAATGAGCTTTACTAAAAAGAAAAAATACGGACAAAATTTTCTGACCTCAGATAAATTTCCAACAAGAATCGTTGGAGAAAGCGGAATTAATGAATCAGACGGAGTTCTTGAAATTGGTGCTGGATTTGGAATTTTAACGGAAAAACTTTCGGAAGTTTCAAAAAAAGTTGTTTCCGTTGAAGTTGACAGTGAGCTTTTGCCTATATTAGAAGAAAAGTTTGCTGATAAAACTAATATAACTTTTATAAATTCTGATATATTAAAGGTTAACGTTAAAAACCTTGTGGAAGAGTATTTTCTTTCTGATAATATTGAAAGCATATGTGTTTGCGCCAATCTTCCGTATTATATAACAACTCCAATTCTTGAAGCGTTATTTGAAAGCGGAGTTAAGTTCAAAAGTATAACAGTTATGGTTCAAAAAGAGGTTGCAGATAGAATATGCTCAAAAGCGGGAAGTGCTGAGTATAGCTCTTTTACAGCATACGTTTCATATTTCGGAAAAGCTAAAAGGCTTTTTGTTGTGCCTCCTTCTGCTTTTTCACCGCCTCCAAAGGTTACTTCTGCGGTTATTCAAATAGTTCCCCACGAAACACCTCCCGTTGAACCTAAGGACAAAAAGCTGTTTTTTAAGGTTTTAAACGGTGCTTTTGAAAACAGAAGAAAAACCCTCGTTAATTCTCTTCATACGGCTTTTTCGGGAAAGTATTCAAAAGAAATTTTAACGGAAGCGGTTGAAACTGTAACGGGAAATAAAGATATCAGGGGAGAGGCTCTTGATATTGTTGCCTATAGCAATATTTCGGATTATTTGTATAACCAAAACGTTCGAAATGATTGATTTTTTGAAATTATATATTAATATAATGTAAAAAAGCGGAGCTTTGCTCCGCTTTTTTCCGTTATAATCAAAAATTTACCCAATAACTTTTTCACGTTCAACTACAACCTTAACGATTTTGGTATCAACGTTGTATCGAACAATAACTCGTATTTGGTATTCCTTATTATTTGGAGAGGTTTTAGAAAGAGTTATTTCGTCTTCCTTTTCGTCCATATTCAGCATACCTGAATAGTAGAAATTTTCCTCACCCGTAAGGTAATCAATATACATTTCAGCATCTTCGTATGCTTTTTCAACGTCTTTATACGAATAGGAAATTCTATGAATTGCGTTTGTCATTTCATTTTTTGTTGTGTTAACTTTTCTATCTCCAACAACTTTTGTGAAAGAAATAACTGTGTCATCGCCGTTTAATTCGTAATATTCGGGTGATTTAACAAGCTCACAAGCACAAGTTAAAATAACGCATAAAACCAAAAGACAAGAAATTGTAATTTTTTTTACCATAAATAAATAGCCTCCTTTTTATTGTTTTAAATGTTGTATATAATTTTTGTATTTTAAATATGAAATTATTGTTTTGAATATCCAAATGGATATGCTATTTTATTGAAATCATAAGTTCCGTCAGGGTTTATTTCAAATATCTCAACAGGAAGTTTTCCGTTTGCTTTCATACCACCGAGGACACATTCAATAGCAACAACAACGTTAACGCCGTATGCTTTAACTGTTTTAATATCACTTGCAGCTTCTTTTGACATTCCCTTTGTGCAATAGCAGATAAGAAGAGCATCTGCATCTCTGTATATAGGAGCATCATAAGGAAGGAAAGAGCTTATTACAATAGATTTCTTTCCTTTTTCTTTTGCATATTTGCAAAGAGAAACAGGGAAAGAAACATATGATTTGTCAAGAGCTATTGGGACTTCTGATTCTGTTACAACGATAACATAGTCGGAAGCATCAACTTTTGCCTTAAGCTCGTCTGTAATTTCAGAAAGTCCGTTATATGTGAAAGTATCATATTCAAATTCAGGAATTTTTCCTTCAGCTATAAGGCGTTTTCTTGCAAATTCAAATGAAGTTACTTTGTTTGAAAAAGCAGAAACATATAAAACCTTTTTACCGTTTGAAAGGTCAAGAGGAAGAACGTCTTTGTCTTCAAGAATTGTAATACCGTCTGCTGTAATTTTTCTTTCCAAAGCTCTGTGTTCTTCGCAACCAACAACAGATTTTGCATAAGCAATTTTTTCTTCAAGCGATTTTTCTTCTTCGTTGAAAAGTCCCATTTTGATTTTGAGTTCGAGAACACGCTTTGTTGATTCGTTGATTCTGTCGATGGAAAGTTCACCTTTTTCGGCAGCTTCTGAAAGAGATGAGAAAACGTCAGCGAGCTTATGTTCGTCTTCAAGACTTCTGAGAGTTATAAACATAAGAAGAATATCTGCACCAGCATTTATTGACATTATTAATGATGGGATAAGGTTAATATGCGTTGAAATTGCTTGCATCTGCAATGAGTCTGTTACAACAACGCCTTTGTATCCCAATTTATCTCTGAGGATATCTGTGAGGAACGTTTTTGAGAGAGTTGCGGGAGCTTGCATTTCTTTTCCCGTATGTTTTGAAATATAGCTTTCTTTAGCTATAAGCGGGAAAGTCATATGAGCAGTCATATACATTGCAATTCCTGCTTTTGAAGTTTCAACAAATGGAATAAATTCTGCTTCCATAAGCTCGTCAATTGTTTTATTAACAACGGGAAGTCCTATATGAGAGTCAACAACTGTGTCTCCGTGTCCTGGGAAATGTTTTCCCGTTGCTACAACGCCAGCATCTTGAAGTCCTAAAGCCATTTTAACGCCATATTTTGCCGCATATTTGTGGTCTGATGAGAAAGAACGAAGATTGCAAGATGGGTTTGCAGGATTGTTGTTTACGTCAAGAACGGGAGCAAAATCACAGTTAATTCCAACCGCTTTAAGTTCTTTACCAATTATGTAGCCGTTTGTATATGCGTTTTCTTCATCAGCGGTTGCACCAATTCCCATATTTCCGGGCATAGAACAGCCATCGTTTGTTCTGACAACTCTTCCGCCTTCTTGGTCAACGCCAATGAGCATAGGAATTCCGTTGACAACAGAGTTTTTCAATTCGTGGTTAAACTTTACTATTTGATCAATATCAGCAAAGTTTTCTGCGAACAAGATAACGTTTCCTAAACCATATTTTCCGATAAGTTCTTTAACTTCGGGAGAAAAGTTAAGGTGATCGCTTTGTGCAGAATCTTCGCGGTTTTTCCATCTGCGAAAATCCAACATAAACATTTGACCTAATTTTTCTTCCAAAGTCATTACTGATAAAAGGTTTTCCGCCGTGAGTTCTTTGCCTTCGAGTCTTTTTACGATGTTTTTCATTGTGATCCTCCAAAAATCAGCTTATGTTTATAAGTATTTTGTTTCTTAATCCGCCAATATTTCCTTCATATAGAAGATTTAAATTTTCAATTTTCTGAAAATCAACGGGTCTGAAAAGAGACGGGGGTTTATCAATATTCACCGCACCTGTTTTTTTCAAAGTATGAGCAACAAACTCTGAACAGAAAAATTTATTTTTTCTGTCTTTTTCAATTCCAAACCAGCAAAGAAAGAGCCCTAAATAATTATATTTATACTTTTTCTGTTCTTCAAACATTTTCATAACTTCTGAATGGGTATTATTAAAAATGTCTTCTGAAACTTCAACACAATATAAAGCACAAGGGGTTGCGGGATCTTTTCCCAAAAATCCTCTGTCTATCTTTTCAGGCATAAAACACCCCGGTAGAGGGAGGCTGGCATATTTTCTCGCAAAGCTGTATAAATGCATACAGTCTTCTGTAAATCCAAGAGATGCGTGGGTATAAACAGCTCGTGTTAAAATTCTTATCAGTCTTGAAGGAATACTTCTTGACCGAATCAAAAGAACGTACATTTTTTTCGTTTTGTTTTCCGTTGCGTTCATACGGTTATCCTCTTGTCTGACCGTTACCCGAAACAATATATTTAACAGTTGTCATTTCTGAAAGCCCCATAGGACCTCTTGCGTGAAGCCTTTGTGTTGATATTCCTATTTCAGCACCAAATCCAAATTCTTCGCCGTCTGTGAATCTTGTTGATGCGTTAACGTAAACTGCTGCGGAATCAATATTTGCTGTGAAATAATCAGCCGCTACTGTATTGGTTGTAACGATAGCTTCGCTATGACCTGTGCTGTGAGTGTTTATATGCTCAACCGCTTCTTTATATCCGTCTACAATTTTGAGAGACATTATGTAGTCGTCATATTCAGTAAAGAAATCTTCCTCCGTTGCTTCTATTCCGCCAATTATTCCAACGGTTTCTTTGCAACCTCTCAGCTCTGTTCCTTCAAGAACTTTTTTTATAACGGGAAGAAATTCTTCTGCAATTTCTCTGTCTACGAGGAGATTCTCCGCAGCGTTGCAAACTGAGGGACGTTGCATTTTAGCGTTTTTTACAATTTTTGCCGCCATTTCAAGATCGGCTGTTTTTTCAACGTAAACGTGGCAATTTCCAGCTCCCGTTTCAATAACGGGAACTGTTGCATTATCGACAACGGAACGAATTAAACTTTTTCCACCTCTTGGAATGAGAAGATCAACATATCCCGAAAGAGTCATCAAGGCGTTTGCTGTTTCTCTTGAAGTATCTTCGGGAGTTTGAATAAGGTCTCCTGAGAAGCCTGAATTTTCAAGTCCTTTTCTTAATGCGGAAATAATTGCAGTGTTTGAGAAAAAGGCTTCTTTTCCTCCTCTTAAAAATACAGTGTTTCCGCTTTTTATACAAAGACAAACTGCATCTGCTGTTACGTTGGGACGAGATTCGTATATAATTGCAATATTTCCCAAAGGTACTTTTACTTTTTTTATAATTAATCCGTTTGGACGCGTCCAGACCTCTCCTGCACCGAGTGGATCTGGCAAGGCGGCAACCTTACGCATTGCATCTGCAATAGCTTTTAAGCGAACACTGTTGAGCATAAGTCTGTCAACCATTGCTTCTTTTATTCCGTTTTCTTTCGCTTTTTCAATATCCTTTGCGTTTGCTTCAAGGATTGCTTTTTCATCTTCTTCAAGAGCAGATGCCATAGAAAGAAGGGCGTTATTTCTTGCCTCGCCCGTTGAAACAGCAAGGAGCTTACCCGCTTTTTTTGCCGCAATACATTTATTTATAAGATTTTCTTTTATGTTTGTCATATAATTCTCCTTTTATCAATACCAACCACCGTTAACGGAAAGAACCGTTCCCGTTATATAACTTGCTTTATTTGAAGCAAGATAAAGAATTGCTTCTGAAATGTCTTCGGCAACTCCGATTCTTCCAAGAGGAATTTCTTCTTTTATTGAATCAAGCGCTTCTGTTGAAAAATGAGCTGTCATAGGGGTTGAAATAAACCCAGGAGAAACGCAATTCACTCTGACACCGCTTGGAGCGACCTCTCTTGACAAAGCCTTTGTTAATCCTATCAATCCCGCTTTTGTTACGGAATAGTCAACCTCACAAGAAAAACCCATTTCTCCGCAAATTGATGCATTCATAACGATACATCCGCTTTTTTGATTTATCATAGGGGGCAAAAACGCTCTCGCACAATTCAAAGCACCAAAAAGATTTGTTTTATACAATCTCTCGGTTTCTTCTTCTTTTGCAAGATGAAACAGACCGAAATACTCAATTCCGCTATTGCAAACAAGAACGTCAACCGTTCCCAACTCTTTTTCAATTTGTTCTCTCATTGAAAGAACTTCTTTCATATTTCCAACATCACATTTGTATATCCCAAAATCTCCGCCTCCTGTTACAAATTTAGAGGCTTCTTTTGCTCCGTCTTGGTTTGTGAAATAATTTATTGCAACGTTATATCCTTCTCTTCCGAAAGCAGCTACGGTTGCTTGACCGATTCCGCCCGAACCGCCCGTTATAAGAACGGTTTTTTTTGAATTTTTCATATATCTACAATTTCTCCCGAAAATTCTGTCGGTTGTTTCACGTTTTTAGTATTGTTATTTTAAACTTTAAAAATTAAAGGGAAACGGACATTATTATAGGAATAACCATTGGCTTACGTTTAGTTTGTTTGAAAATGAATCCTGCAATTTCTCCTCTTACCTTTGATTTTATCGTTGCAAAATCACAATATCCTTTATCGAGGCATTTTTCAATAACGTCTGCTGCAAGATTGTTGAGCTTTTCCGTTATTTCTTCCGCTTCTCCAACGTATACAAAACCCCTTGATATTGTTTCAGGCCCTGCAAGAATGGATTCAAATTCAGAATCAATCGTTGCGGTTATTATAACAACTCCGTCTTCTGAAAGTTTTGTTCTTTCTTTGAGAACACCGCTTCCTAAATCACCAAGTCCAGCACCGTCAACGTACAAAACTCCATTTGGAACGTTTCCTCGTTTTTTCATTCCGTTTCCCGAAAGCTCTATAATATGCCCTTGTTCGGGAATGAAAACGTTTTCTTCTTTCATTCCAAGCTCAATGGCTAATTCCTTATGGCGAATAAGATGCTTATATTCCCCGTGAATTGGAATAAAAAATTGCGGTTGAGTCAATCTGTGCATAATTTTTAATTCTTCTCTGCTTGCGTGTCCTGAAACGTGAACGTCTGAAACAATATCGTCATTATAAACGGTTGCTCCTCTTTTAAGAAGCTCGTTTGTTATGTTGCAGATGAGCTTTTCGTTTCCTGGAATTGGTGAGGAAGAAAGAACAACAAGGTCATCTTTTCCAAGTTTTATCTGAGCGTGTTCACCATATGCCATTCTGTATAATGCACTCATAGGTTCGCCTTGACTTCCCGTTGTTATTATGGTTATCTGATCCATATTGTATCGTTTCATATCGTGAACGTCAATAAGGATTCCTTCGGGAATGTTCATATATCCAAGGCGTGTTGCGGCGTTTATAACGTTGAGCATACTTCTTCCCGTTATAACGACTTTTCTTCCAAATTTAGCTGATGCATCTATAATTTGCTGAACTCTGTGGACGTTAGAAGAGAAGGTTGCGATAATTACTCGTTTATCCGTATTGAACATAATTCTTTCGAGGGAGGCACCAACAATTTTTTCGGATTGAGTAAAGCCCACTCTTTCAACGTTTGTTGAATCACAAAGAAGAACGTCAAGACCTTCGTTTCCTATTTCTGCAAATCTTGCAAGATCCATAGGTTCTCCGTCAATTGGGGTTAAGTCAATTTTGAAATCTCCCGTTATCAACGCATTCCCCGCCGGAGTGTATATATGAAGAGCACACGAATCTGCAATGGAATGGTTTACGTGAACAAATTCAACAGCAAAATTCCCGTCTTCAACAACGTCTCCCGCTGCAACCTCAACGAGATCGCAAACATCTCTCATATTATGTTCGATCAATTTGCTTTCAAGGATTCCTAAAGTTAGTCTCGTTGCATAAACGGGAACGTTTATCCTTTTGAGAAAAAAAGGAATTGCTCCAATATGGTCTTCGTGTCCGTGGGTTACAAAAATACCTCTTACTTTCTCAACGCATCCTTCGAGATAAGAAATATCGGGGATTATAAAGTCAATTCCAGGGGTGTCTTCCTCTGCAAATGATATTCCACAGTCAACAACAATTATATCTTCGCCACATTCAAATATGGTTATATTTCTTCCTATTCCATCAACTCCGCCAAGGGGAATTATTTTTAATCTTGTTTTTTTAGCTTTAGCCATAGTTTTGTTATACCATCTCCTTTGTTTTATGTATTGCTTATCTATATATTTGCCGTCATTACATTATACGCATAAAAAGGGGGCGTATATTCGATAAAAAGAGGTAAAAAGCAGACGGCTTTAGTAAAATTTATACAATATCACATAGTAAATCCATATTAATAAATATTCCTTTTAAACTATAACACATTAAGCTCCGTTTGTCAAGTTTACCAAGGAACAAAGAAAGAAAAAAATTCGTTCTTTGGGCGTTTTTTATATGGAAAAATATTATTTTGATTTTTTATCTGTTTGTTTTTATTTAAAAAAAGGAAGCCCTACCGAAAGATAAGGCTTCCTGAGATATTTTCTGTTTTTTCTTAAACCTGAAATGAAAAAGAGAAATCTCAATTTTCTTTTTGGTTTTATAGTTTTTAGTTTACTTTTTTAACGGTAACTTTATATGTTCCTGTCATACCGTTTGCGTTTGCTACGCCAACTGTTGAAGTTGCGGGAGCTGCGGGAGCAGCTTTTTTTGCTGTTTCAACCTTTGGAATATCAACGTTTTGTCCTAAGGTTCCGTTCTTTCTCTTTTCAAAGAAGCCTAAAGCAACCTTATCAAAGAGAGCGTAGGAGAGAACGTCTTCGTCTTGTTGAATATAGTCTTTAATTTCGCTTCTCAACTTATTAAGCTCAGGTGCAAGAGCATCAGCGGGTCTTCCAACAACGGGTTTTTCATCGCCACATATTTTCTTGTAGAATTCGGGCTTGATAGGTGCGGGAGATCTTCCGTAATCACCTCTGATAAGACCTCTGAATTCTTTTGAAGCCATCTTATAACGTTCGCCAAGCAAAACGTTAAGAACAGCCTGAGTTCCAACAATCTGTGAAGAAGGCGTTACGAGAGGGGGATATCCTGCATCTGCACGAACTCTTGGCACTTCTTCAAGAACATCGTTGAGTTTATCGAGAGCGTTTTGCTTATCAAGCTGAGAAATAAGGTTTGAAAGCATTCCGCCTGGAACCTGATAGATAAGAGCGTTAACGTCAACTTTCAAAACGCCTGTTTTGATAAGACCACTCTTTATGAAATCTTCTCTGAGGCCTGTGAAATATTTTGAAACCTCGTTGAGCTTGTTGAGGTCGAGACCTGTATCGTATGGAGTTCCTGCAAGGGAAGCAACGATAGGCTCTGTTGGAGGCTGAGAAGTACCCATTGCAAATGGGGAAATTGCTGTGTCAATAATATCGCATCCCGCTTCAATAGCCTTGAGAACAGACATAGAAGCAACACCAGCCGTATAGTGAGTATGAAGCTCAACGGGAAGAGATATTTCAGATTTAATTGCTTTAACAAGGTCATATGCTTCGTAGGGCTTGAGAAGTCCTGCCATATCTTTGATACAGATGGAGTCTACACCCATTTCGCAAAGTTCTTTTGCCAATTTTGCAAAATATTTGTTGTTGTGAACAGGGCTTGTTGTATAAGAAAGGGCAACCTGAACGTGTCCGCCTTCTTTCTTTGTTGCATCAATTGCAGTTTTTAAGTTTCTTGCATCGTTAAGAGCATCAAAAATTCTTATTATATCAATACCGTTTGCGATGGATTTTTGAACAAAATATTCAACAACGTCATCAGAGTAATGACGATAACCCAAAATGTTCTGACCACGGAAAAGCATCTGGAGTTTTGTTTTCTTTACAGCGTCTCTTATTGTTCTGAGTCTGTCCCAAGGGTCTTCTTCAAGGAAACGGAGACAAGAATCAAAGGTCGCGCCGCCCCACGCTTCAAGAGCGTGGTATCCAACGTTATCCAACGCCGTGAGAATGGGTTTCATTTGTTCGGTAGTCATTCTTGTTGCCGCAAGGGACTGGTGTGAGTCACGCAATACGGTTTCAACTATTTTTACCTTTGCCATATTATTATCCTTTCAACAATTATCTTAAATCTTAAAGAGGGAGATAAACACACCTGCTGCAACGGCAGAGCCTATAACACCTGCAACGTTGGGACCCATAGCGTGCATAAGCAAGAAGTTTGAAGGATCTTCCTTCTGTCCAACGAGCTGTGAAACACGTGCTGCCATTGGAACAGCAGAAACACCCGCAGAACCAATAAGAGGATTGATTTTTCCCT
>JAZNJM010000094.1:0-9009 GCA_045578045.1 Eubacteriales bacterium
CAACGATTGTTTTGTCCCTTTTTTTACGGATATTATTCTCATAATTACTGTAAAAATGAAATGTTTTTTTGAATGAAAAAACTTATAGAAGAATAAGATGAAAAAAAATAAAAAAATAAAATTGTTAGTATGTGCAGCATATTTTTTTAGCTATATTGCACGGCAAGGTTATGCAGCATCTTTAACTGAAATAATATATGATCTTGGAGTTTCAAAATCTCTTGCTGGAATGGCGGTAACGGGAAGTTTTATAGCCTATGGATTGTTTCAGATCGTTAGCGGAATTATCGGAGATAAATTCAAACCTGAGAAAATTGTGTTTATTGGACTTTTAGGAAGTTCGTTGGTAAATCTGCTTGTTTGCATTTTTCCAAATATATACATAATGAACGTTTTATGGTGTATAAATGGAATTTTTCAATCATTGATATGGCCTCCTATTGTCAGAATTTTGGTTGATGAGCTTGGTGTTAAAGAATATTCTTTAACTGTTGTCAGATTAACTCAGGCTTCTTATGCTTCAACGATTTTGGTTTACATTTTAGCTCCAATTATTATAAAACTTTTGAATTGGCGTTTTGTTTTTGCATTGTTTGGTTTTGCCGCTTTGTGCTTTTCGTTTGTTTGGATAACAAAAACTAAAAAGATTATGTCTGAAGGTCGAGGAAAAAGTATTTCAGTTGAGCTTGACAACGTGGAATTTTCAGATATTCCAAAAGAAAATAAAACAATACAAACAAAATATAATGAAGAAATAACAAACAAAGAAAATAAAGAAATAAAAACCAAAGATAATAAAGCAATACAACTAAAAGAAGAGAAAAAAGCATACAAAAAACGTTTAATCGCTATGGGATTTATTCCCATATTTATCTCAACGTTTATTGCGGGATTCATTCGGGACGGAATTTCAACGTGGCTTCCAACGTATATTAATGACGTTTATAATCTTGGTTCTTTTTCTTCTATATTAACGGGTGCGGTTATTCCTTTTTGCTGTGCTTTGTTCCTTGAATTTTTGAACGTTATTGGAGAAAAAATAGGGAATGAAGTAAAAGCCGCTTCTCTTTTTAGTGGAATTGCAGCTTTTTCTTGCGGAGCGATGTTTTTGCTTTTTTCTAAAATTTCGGCTCTTGACGTTGCTTTTATGGCTTTAATAACAATTTGCGTTCACGGCGTTAATCTTATGTTTGTTTGCAATTTGCCAAAACGTTTTTCTAAATACGGTAAAAGCTCAACCTTATCAGGCATACTTAATTCTGCGGTTTATGCAGGGGCGGCTTTATCAATTTACGGAACGGCGTTTGTGTCAACAGAATATGGTTGGAAAGCAGTTACGCTTATTTGGACTTGCTTGATTTCGATATCATTTATTCTTTGTTTCTCTTGGAGAAAAAGATTTATAAGAAACGTATAACTAAAATGGAATATAGAAAGCCCAAAGGAATATTAAAGGGTAGTTTTTATATTTCTTTGATGTTAAATAAAATGCTGTAAAAAAACGAGTTTTCTACAGCATTTTTTATAAAAATAAGAATTGTCTTTGTTTGTTTTATTGTTTTTTGAAAATCAACGTTTCTCCGCTTTCGGTTTTTATCGTCATAACATTGCTTTCTATTTCGATTTCAAAAGTAAGTGTTGCATATTGGCTTTCAAAAATAAGTTTATTTCCATCGATAGAATAATTAAAGTTTTGAGAAAAAGTATCTTCTCCGTTTATAACATTAACATATTCAACAGTATCTCCAAGAAATTTCCACCTGATTGAAGAATTGTTTTCATTTGTTTCTGTTTGCCAAGTTGATTCTTTTCCAATTTCTCCTGAAATAGAATTACTGCAAGAGGCAAAAGAAAAAACAAAAGAAATTACTAAAAACAAAGGTAGAATACGATAAAAAAATGATTTTTTAGTTAAAAAAAAGTTTGAACAACTAATTTTTGTATTATCCATAAATTGAACCTCCAATTTGTTTTGTGTAGCAATATTATACATTTGTTTTTTGAATAAATCAATATGAAAACGGAAAATTTATAGTATAATAGGCAAAAATTATAAGAGAATAAAATAATAATAATTTGTAAAACAGCAAATATAAAGAGGAAAGAGTGCTAAAAACAAAAGAAAAAATTAGCAGTCTTGCTATGGGAGTGCCAGAATTTACAAAATGGAAATAGAAAGATGTATAAATGTTCATAAAAAATGAGTATAATAAGGCTGTAATCCAAAAGCAGAATACAAACTTTTCTTAAAGGCGCCAAAAGAAAATGTTTTGAAAAATAAGACGGATTGTAGCGATAATATAAAACTGATTTGAAAACTAATACGTTTCTGTTTTACTGTCTATTTTGGATTATTAAAAAGGAGAATTTTTATATATAAAATAAGTTAATATTATTTTTGATTAAAGTAATTCGCTTTTGTTTATTGCAATTACTGAAAATTATAGTTTTAAATGGAGGAAATGTTATGTTTAATTTAATACCTTATGTATACGGAAGAAGAGAGCTTGATCCTTTCAGAGAGTTTGAAAAACTTGAACGAGAAATTTTTGCTTCAAGAAGACCTTTTGGTTTCAGAACAGACGTTAAAGATTTGGGTGAAAAATACGTTCTTGAAGCCGAGCTTCCAGGATTCAAAAAAGAAAATATAAACGTAGAGGTTGAAGACGGAAAGCTGACAATCGTTGCAGAACGCTCTGACGAAAAAAGTGAATCCGAAGAAAATATTATCCACCGTGAAAGGATTTATGGAACATTCACAAGAAGTTTTGACGTTTCAACTGTTCAGACTGATGAAATAACCGCATCTTTTGTTGATGGCATTTTATCCCTTGACCTTCCAAAGAAGAAAGAAGAAGAACCAAAAACAAGAAAACTTGAAATAAAATAATAAAAAGCCTCAGCTCTTAAAAATGGCGTTTTCCTTTTGGGGAAAACGCCATTTTGTGTTAATAATAGTTAAAAAAGGTTTTAAGATTATTACGTTTATTCCAAATAATTATGTTTATAAAAAAAAGACTTTTAATGTTTTTTTATATATTCAAAAACAGCTTTTTAATCTATTTTATATATTATAAAACCGACTATTAATAAAGTTTCTTCTATATGCATTAATAGTTAGTTGTGTATCGGATTGAATTTATAGACCATTTATTTGAGGTTTTTGGTTGAAATTAACAAAAAAAAAGAAAATTTTTATGCAAAAAGCGTATTGAAAAAAATGGCAAAATATGATACAATTCTTTGACTACAGGGTGAGTGCACCTAAAAAAATAAGGAGAGAAACATTTTATGAAAAACACAAAAAAGATTGTTTCTATCGGTTTGATAGCTTGTGTGATTATTTCCTTAGTAACCGTACTATGTATAAATATGAACAAAGCTCCAAAAACGGATGCCGGTGCTTATGAAACAAATGGTCTTGCTAAAAACGTTCAAGACGGTCAGATTCTTCAATGCTGGAACTGGTCTTTTGAAAACATGAGAAAAAATATGTCTAAAATTGCAGAGCAAGGTTTTTCTGCTGTTCAGACATCACCTATTCAAGGTTCAAAAGAAACAACAAAGGCATCTTGGAGTACAATGTCTAATAGCTGGTGGGTATACTATCAGCCAATCAATTTTAATATTGAAACAAATACATACAATGCTTTAGGTACTTCTGCTGAATTTAAAGCAATGTGTGATGAAGCTGAAAAATACGGAATTAAAGTTATTGTTGACGCAGTTTTAAATCACACTGCAAACAACAACGGTAACAACAGCATTTCTACTTTAGTTCCCGCAGACCTTCGTAATGATACGAGCTGTTGGCACGATATTACAAGAGATAGCTGGTATGAATCACGTTGGGATATAACTCAATTCTGTATGGGCGGTATTCCTGACCTCAATACAAGCAACACTAAGGTACAGCAATATGCTATATCTTTCCTTAAAGAATGTATTGATGCAGGTGCAGACGGTTTCCGTTTTGACGGTGCAAAACATATTGAAGTTCCAACAGACTACGATTACGCAAGTGATTTCTGGCCAAACGTTCTTGGTGCAACAACAAGCTATGCGCAGAACACAAAAGGATTTACACCTTATTATTACGGTGAAATTCTTGATGGACCTTCAGGATCTTCTGATAGAGCAAATGCACAAACAACTATTAACTCTTATATGAGTTATATGAGCGTTACGCAAAGCTCTGTTTCTGATTCTATTCGTAACTCAGTTGCAGGCGGAAACGCATCGGGCGCAGCAAGAAGCGATTTCTATTTCGATGACGGTGCTTTAGCTAAAGGTTCAAAATCAGTTCTTTGGAACGAATCTCACGATACTTATATTCACGGTGGTTCCGGAAGCATTAGCGTTTCCAATATGAACAAAACTTGGGCAATTGTTGGTGCAAGAAACGAAGCATCAGGTTTGTATATGGCTCGTCCTTCTTCTAATTCCGATATGTTAGGTACAGCAGGTATAACAGGTTGGGCAAATAAAGAAGTTAAAGCTGTAAACCAATTCAAAAATAAATTTATTGGTCAAAGCGAATACATTTCATCAAGTGGTTCTATCGTTATCAACGAAAGAGGAAACTCTGGTGCAGTTCTCGTTAACGTTGGCGGAAACTCTACAAACGTTAGCGTGAAAGCAAACAAACTTGCAAATGGCACTTATAAAGATGCTATAACAGGTAACACTTTCACAGTATCCGGCGGTTACATCAAAGGTAACATTGGTTCAACGGGTATTGCTGTAATTACTTCTGAGTCTGGTTCTGGTTCAACTGAATCTGGAAACTCTTCCGTTTCAATCCTAGAAACAACAGCAACTCCAACTATTTATTTTGACAATTCTTCATACAAATGGTCAAAGGTATATGCATACGTATACACAGATGCATCACAGAATGCAACTTGGCCAGGCAAAGCAATGACTCTTGATTCTGAAACAGGATATTATAAGCTCACCATCCCGAGCTCTCTTGCATACGGAAGAGTAATCTTTACACAAAGCGCAAACGCAACAACGAAGAGATATCCTGCCGACCAGCAACCAGGTCTTGAAATTAATGCAAAAGATATGATTTTCTCAGCTAAAAACAGCTGGAAAGAATACGTTGCAGAAACAACTCAACCTGAAACTCCTTCAACAGATTCAAGTTCAACATCTCAACCCGAAACTCCTTCAACAGATTCAGGTTCAACGTCTCAACCCGAAACTCCTTCAACGCCTGAGGTTACTGCAACTCCAACTATTTATTTTGACAACACTTCATACAAATGGTCAAAAGTATACGCATATGTATACACAGATAAAGCACAAAACGCTTCGTGGCCAGGTAAAGCAATGACTCTTGATTCTTCAACGGGTTATTACAAGCTCACCCTTCCAAGCTCTCTTGCTAACGGCAGAGTAATCTTTACACAAAGTGCTAATGCAACAACGAAAAGATATCCCGCTGACCAGCAACCAGGTCTTGAAATCAATTCTAAAGATATGATTTTCTCAGCTAATAATAGCTGGAAAGAATACGTTGCACCAGCAAAGACTATAATCTATTTTGATAACGCTTCATACAATTGGTCAAAAGTATATGCTTATATTTATACTGATACAACACAAAACGCATATTGGCCAGGTAAAGCAATGACTCTTGATTCTTCAACGGGCTATTATAAACTTGAAGTTCCAAGTCAGTTGGTAAACGGAAGAGTTATCTTTACGGAAAGTGCATCCGCAACTACAAACAGATATCCCGCAGATCAACAGCCTGGTCTTGAAATTGGCGGAACTTCCAAAATTTTCACAGCAGGTAAAAAATGGGGTGAATTAAGCACAGCTGTTTCTGCTTCATCTACTGCATCAACAGTTTATTCTTCAAGCAAAACAGCAACTTCAAGCTCAACTCAGACTTCAACAGGAACGTTGCAAAAACTCAGCAAGTATAATTCCTCGATTTATAAAGGAAGAACGACAACTGCAAAAGCAACAATTACAGGCGGCTCAGTAACTTGGAGTTCAAGCAACCCTAACGTTGTTACAGTTGCTGTTAAGTCAACGACAGCAACAACGTCTACAGTTACCTTGAAAGGTATTTCTGTTGGTACGGCAACAGTTACTTGTACCCATTCTGACGGAACAACAAAAACTATAAAGGTTACTGTTAAATAAGTCTTTTAATAATAGTATAATCTATGACGAACACCCTTTTGGGTGTTCGTTTTTGTTTGCTTTTTGTTTTATTAAATATTAAAACAGTATTGAAAACCCTGAAAAAATATGATATAATCAATTATGTGATATTATCTAATTACTATGTAATAGTGCATATACAGATACTAAGTAGTGGGAGTATAAGCTGATGAAAAAACTGATTGCAATAATACTGATTCCGTGTATCATTTTAGGCGTTGGAATTTCAGTTTGGTTTATTAACCGTAATAGTAATACAGAGCCTGACACTTCTGATATTCCACAGTATGAAGCTGAACCGAGCTTTGTCAACGGACAGATTCTTCAATGTTGGAATTGGTCTTTCCAAAATATAAAAGATAATTTGGATGTAATTTTTGAACAAGGTTTTTCTGCAATTCAAACCTCTCCGATTCAGGGGATAAAACAGTCAACAAAGGAGTCTTCAAGCACAGTTTCGAACAGTTGGTGGCTATATTATGAGCCTATTAATTTTAACGTTGAAACTAATTCATATAATGCGCTTGGGACTTTTGCCGAGTTTAAAGCTATGTGTGAAGAAGCGGAAAAATATGGTATTAAGGTTATAGTTGACGTTGTTTTAAACCATACCGCTAATAATGGCGCTTCTGGTAGTATTTCTTCGTTAGTTCCCGAAAGCCTTAGAAACGATATGGGAAATTGGCACGATTTGAGCAAAAATTCTTGGAACGAAACTCGATGGGATATAACACAATTTTCTACATCAGGCAAAGCAGACCTTAATACAAGTAGTGAAAAAGTTCAGGAATGTGCTGTAAATTTTCTTAAAGAATGCATTGATTTAGGTGCAGACGGTTTTTGTTTTAACAAGGCAAAAAATATTGAAGTACCTGCTGACGGAAAATATGCAAGTGATTTTTGGCCAAATGTGATTAATGAGACAACGAGATACGCTCAAAGCACGAAAGGTTTTACACCATATTATTATGGTGAACTTGTTGATGGACCTTCTGGATTCGGGGACAAGGAAAATGCACAGATGATTCTCGATTCGTATATGAGCTTTATGAACGTTGCTCAAAACTCTGTTTCAGATTCAATTCGCAATGCAATAGTCAACGGCGATGCTTTAGGCGCATCAAGAACCGATTTTTATTTTGCTGATGGTTCAAAGTCCTTGGGAAATAAAAGTATTCTTTTGCCCGAAACTTATGAAACGTATATGAGAGGCGATTCTTCTTCCGTGAGCATTGGGGATATCAATAAAGCTTGGGCATTGCTTGGTTCGAGAAAGAATGTCGTTGGTTTGTATTTTGCTCGTCCGTCTGATAAAAATGCTCCCGTAGGTTCTATTTGTATAGAGGGTTGGGCGAATGAAGAAACAAGGGTGATTAATCAATTTAAGTCTAACTATATGGGGCAGGTGGAAAACGTTTCTGCAAGTGGTTCTATCGTCATTAACGAAAGAGGAACGTCCGGTGCTGTTATCGTTAACTGTGGGGGAACTTCTGCAAAGGTGAATCTTAAAGTCAATATGCTTGTTAATGGAACGTACGTAGACGAATTGACGGGAAACATATTCACAGTTTATAACGGACACGTTGAGGGCGAAATCGGTTTAACGGGAATAGCGGTTATAACTCAGGATTCTACAGCGAAACCCGATGAGTCTGTTCCTCCCGAAAGCTCTGTTCGAATTTATTTTAATAATAATTCATACGGTTGGAATACCGTTTACGCATACGTTTATAATGATACTCTTAAAAATGAGGAATGGCCAGGAGTTGAAATGGATTATGACGATGAAACGGGTTATTATTTTATGGATTTAACGGGGGAACTTGCAAACGGAAACGTTGTTTTTACTGAAAACAAAGATTCAACAACAAACAGATATCCGCCTTTGCTTCAAGACGGTCTTGCAATTAATGAAACGGATATGGTTTTTGATGAAAATCATACGTGGAAAGAGTATTCTGAAACCGAACCACCTATTATTGAAGAGCCTGCTTCTTTTTATATTTATTTTGACAATAGTTTTTATAATTGGTCAAAAGTATATGCTTATGCTTATTCTGATACAGATGAAAATGCTTCGTGGCCTGGAGTGGAAATGGAGCTTGATTCTGATACGGGTTACTATAAGATTGGGATAGGCGAATCTCTTGAAAATGGAAAAGTTATTTTTACAGAAAGCGAAAATGCAACAACAAACAGATATCCTTCTTCAATGTTAGCGGGACTAACTCTTGAAGGTAAAGGTATGTTGTTTTCCAAGGATAATGTGTGGACAGAGTTTTCGCCTTCGGAAGTTACCATATATTTTGATAATTCTTCTTATAAGTGGTCAAAGGTTTACGCATACGTATATAATGATTTAACCGAAAATGCAAAGTGGCCAGGTGTTGAAATGACATATGATAAAAGCCTTGGTTATTATAAACTTGAATTATCGGGAGACCTTGCAACAAAGGGCAAAGTGTTGTTTTCAGAACACGAATCTGCATATGAAAACAGATACCCCGCCGCAGGTGAAACGGGGCTTGACATTGGCGGAAAAAATATGATTTTTGCTTCGGGACATTCTTGGAATAAATATATACCAAAGAATGAGTCTGTTGGAGTTAATACAGCTATTACAGTATATTTTGATAATTCTTCATATAAATGGTCAAAGGTTTATGCCTACGTATATAATGACACAACTGAAAATGCTAAGTGGCCTGGAGTTGAAATGACCTACGATAAAAAAATGGGTTATTATAAATTAGAACTTGTTGGCGAACTTTCAAAAAATGGGAAAGTGTTGTTTACAGAAAACGCTGATTCTTTTGAAAACAGATA
>JAZNJM010000095.1:0-2313 GCA_045578045.1 Eubacteriales bacterium
TCTTCTGCAAGCCCGGTACAGACCTTGAATGGTTTGCATATTGGAAAGATTATTGCGAAAACTTCCTCTATTCTCTCGGTATGAGAAAAGAAAACCTCAGACTTCGTGACCACGCCAAAGAAGAACTTTCCCACTATTCAAACGCAACGACAGACTTTGAATTTCTTTTCCCATTTGGCTGGGGTGAGCTTTGGGGAATTGCAGACAGAACAGACTTTGACCTTAAAGCACATATGAATAAGAGTGGCGAAAACCTTGAATATTTTGATCCCGAAACAAATGAAAAATATATCCCATACGTTATAGAACCGTCTCTCGGCGCAGATAGAGTTATGCTTGCATTCCTCGTTGATGCATACGATGAAGAAAACGTTGGAACAGAAGAAAAACCCGATATGAGAACCGTTCTCCGTCTCCACCACGCTCTTGCACCCGTTAAGGCTGCAATTCTTCCTCTTTCAAAGAAACTTGCGGAGGGAGCAAAAGAAGTTCACGATATGCTTGCAAAATCCTTTGTTGTTGAATATGATGAAGCTGCAAGTATTGGTAAACGCTATCGCAGACAAGACGAAATTGGAACACCTTTCTGTATAACATACGACTTTGATTCAGAAACAGATAAATCTGTAACAGTTAGAGAAAGAGACTCTATGGAACAGGTTCGTATTCCAATTGCAGAGCTTGAGGCATATCTTGCTGAAAAACTTAAATTTTAATTTTGATTTATTTGAAATATGAAAAAGAACTTTATTTTATTCCTTTTATCAGTTATAGTTTTAATTTCTCTTTCCTCTTGTGGTGAAGAGACGGCGGAAAGCGGAGACGTTTCAGAACAAAAAGAAATATCAACCGCAACCCCCTCGGAAGATGCAATAGGAAATGAAAGCGCATATCTTTCCGTTGAGCTTTTTCAGTTTAGCACTAAAATAAACGGTGTTGTTTATAAACTTCCCGCAATGCAAACAGCATTCACAACAAACGGCTGGAGCATAACGGAAAAAAGTGTGGAAACTGTTAAAGCAAGTTTTAAGGCAGATGGCGTTGTTTCAAAGGAAGATACCTCATTTGACGTTCAGGTTATAAATCCAACAAAAGAGGATCTTCCATTTGAAAAATGCCCCATTGGAAGAATATCATACGACTTTTCGGGAACAGCCGAAATTTATATAGCCGACAGTTTTTTGCTCAATGATGCAACAAAAACCTCTATAACCGAAAAATATGGTGAACCCGAAACTATAGAAAATCATAGCGATTTTTCTGAAATAACCTACGGAAGTCGTAAAACTGCGGGAAACTATGCAAAATACCTTTTCAGATTCGATAAAAGCGGAAAAATTATCTATTTCAGCGTAGTAAATCATTATATGCCCGATTAATACCCTCAAATTAATATTTATTCGTGCATTATTAGCCTATCAATTCAAAAGTGCTATCTTTGGATCGTGTCCAAGGATAGCACTTTTTTCATTAATATTATGGGAGCTTTTTTCCGCATTTATTGCAATATTCATATTGCTCTTTAACAGCAGTTCCACAGTATGGGCAAAACTTAGTTTCAACAGAATTTTGATTTGAATACCTTTCTTGAGAGCCGAATCGTTCATTTAATGGATCTACCTCTTCATTTCCTTCTGTTATATCATATTCAGAATAGCGGTTTTTTCCCGTTGCATTTTTGAAATCATAAACAGCATTAAAAACAGCAGAGGCAATAAAAACAATGCCAAATATAGCCATAAATTCTGCGCCCATATTAATAGCCATTATTGTCCAGATAACACCAAATACCGCAGCAAAAACAGAACCAATTCCACCCTTGAAAGATGGTCCTCTTCCTCGTTTAATGCTTTTCATTTTTGTCCTCTTTCATATTATCAATTATTTGCTATGTAATATACTTTTAATTCTCTTTTTATAAGAGCTTGGGGCTGTAAAAATTTTTACAGCCCCAATTAATTAAATTATCCTCTTACGCTTCTTTTCTTCGATTGAAGAACAACTAAGCCAAACGCAGATATTGCAGCGAGAATAGAGAAGAAGAATATTGATCCAATGTCGCCTGGTTTTGCGGGAGCATCGAATACTGCAATAATTTCAACTTTCTGAATAAGATTGTCTTCAGTTATTGTTCCTGTTTCTTTTTCTGTTTCTTCGCCGTTATATTTTACGGAGATAATGTTAATAAGTTTTTCTGTTTCAGCAGAAACAACGTATGTGTCTTCACATTCAAGATCTACTGAGAAAATATCATTATTTTTAACGATTATCTTTCCGTCTGTAGTTTCTAACGTTTCGCCGTTCAAAACGTAT
>JAZNJM010000096.1:0-10425 GCA_045578045.1 Eubacteriales bacterium
ATCGCCTTCTGCTACTGTGTCGAGAACTTTGAACTGGATTGTAACAACGAGGTCGCCATCGTTGATAAGTCCGTGATATTCTTCGCCTGGTTTTGGCATTTGATACTGGAGAAGGTCAAGGAATCTACATTCGTATACGCCGTTTTCTGCATCATATTTGCAGATCTGTTCGTAACGTGATGCAGGACCGATGTCAGCGCCAGCATATTGCATTGTATACATAGGAACAACGGTCATGAATGCATCCATTGCTGTACCGTAGTCTGTAATAACACCAGCAAGTTTTGTTTCATCGAAATCAAGGAAGAATTCGATAGCATCAAGTTCTGTTTTGATGTTTTTAGCTGTGATAACAACGTCAAAAATATCGCCAGCCTGTACGTTTGCAGGAACTTTAACGTCGAGGTCGAACACAACGTCACCAGGAGCAACGGTGTCTTCAGAAGTAGTAGGAGCAGATGTTTCAGGTTCAGAAGCATCAGGAGCTGATGTTTCGGGTTCAGAAACGTCTGGGGTAGAAGCGGATGTTGTGTAAGTTGCATTTGCAGCTACACCGTTAACGCCAATGAAATCGCCTCTTGTTGTACCTTTAACGTCTGTTGTGGAGAAAGCAATTTCTGCGCCTTCTTCAACGCCTGCGTTAATTTTGAATTGGATTGTAGCAACGAGGTCGCCATCGTTGATAAGTCCGTGATATTCTTCGCCTTCTTTTGGCATTTGATACTGGAGAAGGTCAATGAATCTGCAAATGTACTTACCTTCATCAGGATGGTATGTACAAATCTGTTCATAGCGAGGTGCTTTGCCGATTTCAGCTCCGTTGTATTCCATTGTATACATAGGAACAACAGTCATAAATTCGTTCATAGCATCGCCTTTTTCTGTAATAACACCAGAAACGAGATCTTTGTCGAAATTGAGAACAAACTCAATAGCGTCAAGTTCTTTTTCGATGTCTTTAGCGGTGATAACAACATCGATAATAGATGCGTCTTTTTCGTTTGCGGTTGCTGTCATATCGAGAGCGAATACAGTTTCAGCTGGAACTGCTTCGGAAGAAACGGAAGGAGCAGCAACTTCAGATACTTCGATTTCGTATATTGCAGAGCAATATACTGGGTTTTTGATAGAGAGAACAAAGGAAGATGCTTTTGTTGCAGCAAATTTAATTGTTACAACGGGATAAAATTCGCTTGTTCTGTCTACAGAAACAGAGGAGATAGCAACGTCTGCACCATTTGCAGAGAGAGCATAGTAAGATGCTTCGTCTGAAATGTTCCAGCTTGTGCCGGGAGAGGGAGCACCAGCGTAAACTGTGATTGTATCAATCGTTGTTGTTTCGCCGAATGCCAATGTGTAATCTGTCCACTCGTTAGAGCCATTATAGATAACTGTTTTGCCCGTATTATAGTCGCTTCCAGTACCATCACCTTTAACTCCGTCAGTAAGAACAGATGTCGCTGCACTAGCACCGTTAAGTTCTGTTCCATTCGATGCAGCAGGTGCAGCTGTGATTGTAAGAGATGCAGCAGATGCTGTGTATGTAATGCAAGTCGTAACGATCATCATAACAACAAGAGCAAAAGCAATCAATCTCTTAGACATTGTTTTTTTCATAGGATGCGTCCTTTCTGTTTATTTATTTTTTTGCAAGTTCAAACAGATGCTAAACACTTTCTGCAAATGCTCCGCCGCTGACACGGAGCCACGCAGTTTTTACCGTTGCAACGATGATATCGCAAAAACTGCGTTCTCTTCGAGCAATAAAGCACCTATACAAACCCGCATTGTTATTTTATCACACATATTTTTTTTTGTCAATAGGAAATTTAAGACTTTAGAGCATTTTTAAGGTAATATGAACAAAAAATCAAGGTGTTTTTCCATATTATTTTTATTTCATCATTTGATATATATATTTTGCAAGGATTCTTCTATATTCTATTTTGGTGTTACATATCTCTTTGTTTAGGTTTGCTTTTCTTTAGATTTCAGGTTTACGTTTCTCTTTGTTTAAGTTTAAGTTTACGTTTCTTTTGTTTAAGTTTAAGTTTACATTTCTCTTTGTTTAAGTTTACGTTTCTTTTGTTTTGGGTTTATATAATTACTTCCTTAATATTTATGTATCCTCTGATATGGAGTTTTTATATTTTTGTCAATCAAGTTGTTTGAATATTTTTTCCTGCAAAGGCAAAAATAAGATTGCCGACAAAAAAACACAGGAGCATAAAATAATGAACAACATAAACAATTCTTCAAATATCAAAAGAGGAGACATCTTCTACGCCGACCTTAGCCCCGTTGTTGGCTCTGAGCAAGGCGGTATTCGTCCTGTTCTTATCATTCAGAATGACGTTGGAAACAGATATAGCCCAACGGTGATAGCCGCCGCAATAACAAGTCAAATAGGAAAATCGCGGCTTCCTACTCACATTGATATACATTCCGAGGGTGGACTTTCAAAGGACTCTGTTGTTCTTCTTGAACAAGTACGCACCTTAGACAAAAGACGACTAAAAGAAAAAGCGGGGCATCTTGACGAGCTTTCAATGGGAAAGGTCAATAATGCCCTCGCTGTTAGTTTTGGATTAGAGTAGGGAGTTTGCATAATTAGGAATGAGGAATTAGGAGTTAGGAGTTAGGAATGAGGAATGAGGAATGAGGAATGAGGAATGAGGAATGAGGAATGAGGAATGAGGAATGAGGAAGAGGAATTAGGAATGAGGAATGAGGAATGAATGAAAGTTTTCTCCCGAAGGTCGAAAACTACCATATTATTATAATGTAATTATAATATTTCAGTTTTTTCACGAAGGGAAAAACTTTACTTGATTCCAAACTCACAAACTATTAAAAATTTTCAATTTTCAATTTTTTAACTCCAAACTCCACTCTATACACTTCAAACTATTAAAAATTTTCAATTTTCAACTTTCAATTTGAACACGCTTTTGAGCGAAGCGAAAAAGGTTTCCTTTATTCCTAATTCCTAATTAAAAAAGATTCCTACATTCCTAATTAAAAAAGATTCCTAATTCCTAATTAAAAAAGATTCCTTTACCACGTTCAAAACCTCTTAATTTGTTTAATAGCTATTCCGTTTTCATATTTCATCGTTTCACCTAAAGCAAAAAAACCGTTTTTTCCGTATATGCGGAAAACATCGCCAACTTTAGCGTTCTTAGCTATACTATTTTTTTCTAATTTTGAGACGTATATTTCACATCCGTTTAAAAATAGTCTTTCGTAAAATTCCGAAAAAGTCAGCGGAGGATAATTAGAGAAAACGTCTTCTATTGAAACAACTGCTTCCGGCGGGATATTTCCGTTTTTAAGGTCTTCAAGGTGAACGGCGTTTTTTTCGTCAAACATAGGAACGAAAGCTATTTCTTTTGTTTTTACGTCATAATCATCTGAAACCAAAAGGTTTCTATCATTAGTTATCAGTACGTTTCCAACAGCACTTCTACACAACGCCGCCATCGTTGCACCGCATCCCAATTCAACACCGATATCTTCTATCAAGGTTCTTATATACGTTCCTCTCGAACAAAGGATTTTCAAAAAAATTTCTCCGTTTTTCTCCTCGGCAGAGAGAGAATAAACGGTTATTTTTCGTCCTTTTCGTTCAATTTCTACACCTTTTCTTGCAAGGTCGCAAAGTTTTTGTCCGTCAATCTTCAAAGCGGAATACATTGGAGGGACTTGAATTATTTCACCAACAAACTTTGGAAGAACAGCCAATACATCTTTAAAAGTAGGAATAGCACCGTCAAATTCTTTCAACACGTTGCCCGTAACATCGCCCGTATCGGTAACAACTCCCAATTTCATTTTTGCAACGTATAGCTTATCGTGGTCAACGAGATACTGCGAAGCCTTGACAGCTCTTTCCACCATAACGGGTAAAACACCCGTTGCTAAAGGGTCAAGAGTACCGCAATGCCCCGCAGTTTTAACGCCCAACGCACGTTTCACCGCCGTAACAACTCCTTGAGATGTTATCCCCTCGGGCTTAAACACATTTATTATAACGTTTTTATCAAAAGCATCGTTCATATTTTTTATACCAACTTAGATGTAATTGAGAATTTAGGAAACCTTTTCGCTTCGATTAAAAGAGGCAATAGGCATTAGGCAGTAGTGGTTCTAAGAAAACCTTTTTCGCTTCGCTCAAAAGAGGCAATAGGCATTAGGCATTAGGCAGTAGTGATTCTAAGGAAACCTTTTTCGCTATGCTCAAAAGCTAAATTTTTATATTTGAAAATTGAAAATTATGGAAAGTTTTTCCTTTTGGTCAAAAACCGAAATATTATAATTATATTATAATAAATGATAGTTTTCGGCCACAAGGAGAAAACTTTCCATCGTTCACTAATGCCTAATGCCTAATGCCTAATGCCTAACTCCTAATCAAAAAAGCCTTTTTCACTAAAACCAAAAGTTACCCTTTATTCTTCTTCGTTTTCCCAGTTATGCCAAACGTTCTGAACGTCATCATTATCATCAAGAGCGTCAAGAAGTCTATGCATTTTAATAGCCTGTTCACTATCAAGCTCTGTATAAGTTGAAGGAATCTTTTCAACCTCAGCAGAAACTATTTTATATCCAGCCGATTCAAGACCTTCTTTAACTGAATAAACGTCTGCGGGAGCTGTATATACCTCGAAAACCTCGCCTTCGTTGCTGAGGTCATCTGCACCCGTTTCTATGGCAGCCTCCATAAGTTTTTCTTCGTCAACGCCAGTGGCATCAACAACGATTATACCCTTATCTGTGAAAAGGTAGGAAACGCAGCCCGTTTGTCCCATATTTCCGCCGAATTTATCGAAATAATGGCGAACCTCAGCAGCTGTTCTGTTTCTGTTATCCGTCATAGTTTCAACGATAACAGCAACACCGCCAATTCCGTAGCCTTCATATACTATCGTTTCATAATCAACAGCATCAGCACCTGATGCTTTTTTGATAATACGTTCAATATTATCATTTGGAACGTTGTTGCTTTTTGCTTTTGCAATAAGGTCTCTCAATTTTGCGTTTACAGCGGGATCGGGACCGCCCTCTTTAACAGCAACAGCCATTTCTTTTCCTATTTTGGTGAAAATCTTAGCTCTCTGAGCATCGGTTTTTTCTTTTTTATGCATTATATTTTTCCATTTGGAATGACCTGACATAATAAACCTCCATCTATTCTACAATAATAACAAAAATCGTCTGAGGAACGAATTATATTTCTTCCGTTCTTCTCATACCCAAAAGGTCAAGACACTTTCCGAGAACCTCAACAGCACCCTTTGCGATACTCGTTCTGAAAGCGGCAACGTTGGAATCTGCATCCATAATTCTGCAATTATGATAAAAGCTATTGAACAACGCACAAAATTCCAAAGCGTATCTTGATATAACGGATGGTTCGTATTCTCTTAAAGCCTGTAAAACCTTTTCGGGAAACGCTATAAGTTTTTTAATAACTTCAATTTCTTCTTCGCAAGGAACGTAATCACCAAAGTCTGATTTTATTTCCCCCGCTTTTCTCAAAACGGAAGAAGCTCTCGCATAGGTATACTGAACGTATGGACCAGCGTTTCCTTCAAAGCTCAACGCTGTTTCCCAAGAGAAGTTTGTATCTTTTATACGGCTTCCCGAAAGAGTCCAGAAAACGATAGCACCAACACCAACAGCCTCTGCAACTTTTCTTTTATCAGCAATATTTGCGTTTTTCTCTTCTATAATTTTTTCTGCCTTTTCAATAGCATCATCAAAAAGATCGTCAAGTAAAACGATATTACCTGTTCGTGAGGCAAGTTTTTCGCCACCCATACTCATAGTTCCATATGGAATATGAACAAGGTCTTTTGCCCATTCTTTACCCATAAGCTCAAGAACCTTGAAATACTGAGCAAAATGCAAACTCTGTCCTGCGGAGGTTACGTAGAGACATTTATAAAAATCGTATTCGTTTTTACGCCATATAGCCGCAGTTATATCTCTTGTTGCATACAACGTTGCTCCATCACGCTTCAAAATCAAAGCGGGAGGCATATTAAATTCATCAAGACGAACAATAGAAGCACCTTCATCAACAGTTAAAAGTCCGCTTTCTTTAAGCTCTTCAACAACGCTTTCCATTTTATCGTTAAAGAAGCTCTCACCGTTCCACGATTCAAATTCAACGCCCAAAAGGTCATATGTTTTCTGATATTCTTTAAGGCTTATTTCTTTGAAATATTCCCAAATTTCAAGATACTCAGCAAAACCCGTTTCTAACTTTGCAAAGGCTGCTCTTGCCAATTCATCGAGGGTAGAATCCTTTTCTGCCTCTGCACAGAATTTAACGTATAAATCTGCAAGTTCAGAAACGCCTCTTTCTTCGATTTTTTCTTTGCTTCCCCATTTTTCAAAAGCAACGATAAGTTTTCCAAACTGTGTTCCCCAGTCGCCCAAATGGTTTATTCCCACAACGTTATATCCGCAAAATTTGTGGATTCGTTTAAGAGAGTTTCCAATAACCGTTGTTCCAAGATGTCCAACGTGGAAACGCTTCGCAATATTTGGTGAAGAAAAGTCGATACAAACTGTTTTTCCTGCACCTATATCACTTTTTCCATATTCTGAATTTGCAAGAATAAGACAAAGTGCATCTTTATAATAATTTTTATCAATAAAAAAGTTTAAATATCCCTTAACCGCTTCTGCTTTACCTATGGTTCCGTCTGCTTCAAAAAGAGTTGCAAGTTCAGAAGCTATATTAACGGGAGAGGTTCTCATAACGGAAGCCATTTTAAAGCAAGGGAGGGCGATATCACCCATAGAGCTATCCGCAGGAGTTGCAAAAAGTGATGAAACGTCAACACCCTCAACGCCTTTCTTTTTCAGATAGTCTGAAATTTTTTCCGCAATATAATTTTTGATTTTCTGCATTTTTATCCCCCAAAAAATCTATGAAAAAATAAAGGCTGCTGCATAATGGTCTGTTTTGCAACAGTCCTTTTGCAACAGCCCCATTTGTTACGCCACAGCGATAACCATTGGTAACTGAATAACCAAAAGGTTAACGTTTGCTGAACTGTGAAGCCTTACGAGCTTTCTTCAAGCCGTATTTCTTTCTTTCCTTCATACGAGGATCACGAGTGAGAAGACCTGCTTTTTTAAGAGCGGGTTTCAAATCAGCGTTAAACTGAAGCAATGCTCTTGCAACACCGTGTCTAACTGCGCCTGCCTGTCCGGAAACGCCGCCGCCGATTACTGAACATTCAACGTCAAATTTGCCTTCTGTTGCCGTTGCAGCAAATGGCTGACGAACAATGAGCTTCAATGTTTCAAGACCAAAATAGTCGTCAATATCTCTTTTGTTAAGAGTGATAACGCCTGTACCTGGGTAAAGACGAACTCTTGCAACAGACTTCTTTCTTCTGCCTGTGCCGTAGAAATAAGGTTTCTTAGGTGTATACATTTTTTATTTCCTCCTTATTTAACTTCAATAGCTTCGGGCTTCTGAGCCTGCTGCTTATGTTCAGCGTTTTTATAAACGTGAAGTCTTGTGAGACTTGCTGTTCCGATTTTGTTTTTGGGAAGCATTCCCTTAACTGCGAGCATAACTGCCATTTCTGGCTTTGTGCTCATAAGTGTACGATATTTAACGGATTTAAGTCCGCCAACGTAACCGGAATGACGATAATAGAATTTCTGATCAAGTTTTTTACCCGTGAGAACTACCTGAGAAGCATTGATAATAACAACGCAATCACCGCAATCAACGTGAGGTGTGTATTCAGGACGATGTTTGCCGTTGAGCAATGTAGCAGCAAGAGCAGCAACTTTACCAAGTGTTTTTCCACTTGCATCAATAAGATACCACTTGCGCTCTACGTCTTCTTTTCTGAGCATGAATGTGGACATAATTTGTATCCCCTTTCACTTTTCTTTTTTTAGATTTATTTTTATTTTTTTACAAATTCAATTTATCGGGCAAAATCACCGTACTTTCAGCATTTTTTTGCAGCCCAATAAACACGCTCTTTTTCACGTGCTTCTGTATTATACTACTTTTTTTCCAAAAGTCAATACCCTTTTTCAAACTTTTTTTATTTTTCTTGATTTTTCTTCATTTTCCTCGATTTTTGAGCTGTTTCGAATATAAGGGATTGATTTTTTATTTATTTTATGTTATGCTTAACGCGAGGTGAGTAATACAAATGTTAGTTTTTATTGACGAAAGTGGATATCCGCGTCCAACAGATGATAATGAATATTCTGTGCTAATGGCGATTTGTATCTACGAAAAAGACATAAGAAAGATTGCTGATGATATATACAAACTTAAACAGCGTATATATGGAAAACAAGACGAGATAAAATCAACGAATTTAATACGAAAACAAACAATTGAAAAAAATCGCACTAAAAACAAAGAATACACTGATGAGTTTGTAAAAATTGCCAGCCGCCACAATATAACTGTTTTTTGCATTATAATGAAACGCCCAAAAGAATTACCAGCTTTGGAAGAAGGAATTTTGCCCAAACAATACCATCTTATTATGAAAAAGATTGAATATTTTTGCGAACGAAGAAACATTGATAAATCGATATTCGTTTTTGATGAAACCAATGAAAAAGATGACCTTGAAATTGCTAACAGTTTTAGTGGATTTCTTCACAAATCTCGGTTGGGCAAATCTTTTGATAGAATCTTAGAAACGCCGTTGTTTGTAAGCTCAAAAATAACATCAGCAATTCAAATCGCTGATATTTTCGCCGGTATAGCAAGACAGTATTATACAGCGGGATTAAATAACAAATCGCCTTCTACGGATTATGAAATATGGTTAAATGAATTGTATAATAAGATAATTATTAAAACTGAAAATGCATTGCAGCCGAACCTCAAATATTACGAATACGGTTTCCAATTCGTTGAAAATCTGAATTACATAAAACGAAATAAAAAAATATAAAAATACAACGTTATAGGTATAAAAAACGCTTGACAAACTTATAATAATAGTGTATACTATAGTTGGAGTTGAGAGTTATTCCGTCCTGGAGTTGCAATTAGCTCCGTTCTATAGCGTATAAAACGGGTTCTCTTTTTTATGAGCCCGTTTTTCTTTATTTGTTCGCATTTCTTCGATACCCAAAGATTAGTTTCTTCTTTCGATTTTTTTCTTCTTTTCAAAGGAAAATAAAAAAGATTAGTTTCTTCTTTTGCTTCTTTTCTTCTTTCCAATGGAAAATAAAAAAGATTAGTTTCTTATTTCGCTTCTTTTCTTCTTTTCAATGGAAAATAAAAAAGATTAGTTTCTTCTTTTGCTTCTTTTCTTCTTTCCAAAGAAGAAAAGAAGGGATTCGAAATTGTGCCAAAGGACAAAACATATGAAACATTTTAAATCAATCCAACCGTTGCTAAGTTATACAAGACGTGCAGTTGACACATATAATATGATAGAAAAAGGAGAAAAAATTGCTGTTGGCGTTTCGGGCGGTAAAGACAGTATGGCGTTATTATGTGCATTAAAGGCGTTATCCGTCTTTCATCCGTCAAATTTCTCTGTTGTTGCAATAACTCTTGATATGGGCTTTCCAAACGCTGACCTTTCTCCCATTAAAAAACTTTGCGAAGACATTGAAGTTGAGCTTCATATAATTAAAACGGACATATACGATATAGTTTTTAATTATAGAAACGAAAAATGCCCCTGTTCTCTTTGTGCAAAGCTGAGAAGAGGAGCAATTCACGATGCGGCAATAAATATTGGTTGCAGAAAAGTAGCATTAGGACATCATTTTGACGATGCGGTTGAAACCTTTATTATGAATCTTTTCAATGAGGGAAGAATTGGCTGTTTCTCCCCTGTAACATACTTAGACAGAAAAGATATAACTCTAATCAGACCTTTTATATATCTACCCGAAAAAATGATAACGAGCTTTATCAATAAAGAAAATATTGAAATTACAAAAAAAGTCTGCCCCGAAGATGGAAACACAGACAGAGAAAAATATAAACAGCTTCTATATACCCTTGAAAAAGAAGATAAAGGGCTGAAACAACGAATTTTCGGAGCAATGGAACGAGGCGAAATTGACGGCTATAAGGTTTCAGAATATTCAAGGGGAAAACCCAAAACCTGATTTTTGTACTTTTTCTTTTGAGATTTTTGCACTTTTTCTTCTTTAAAAAGAAGAAAAGTACAAAAAAAGAAGAAACTTATTTAATTATCGATTTAAAATAGCGGTTTCAAAGCGTTTCGTCTTTAGAAAATCAAATAATATAATATTCATATATTTATTTCGACATAAAGGAATATAGTTGAATATAAAAGTTAATTCGTATGAAAAACATATGAAAAATACCTCACGTTTGCACAAACAAACGTGAGATATTTTTCTGGAGCTGATGACGAGATTCGAACTCGTGAC
>JAZNJM010000097.1:0-19365 GCA_045578045.1 Eubacteriales bacterium
GTGAACGAATTCATAAGAACCGTCTGCTCTGCGTAAGAGCTTCCATTTCTGGTCGTTTGTATAAAGTGCATCGCTGAAATAAACGTCTAAATCACTCTTACCTGTCATAAGCATTCCGGAATCAACGTTTCTTATATAAACGATTTCTTCCGTTCCATAATTGAGATACCAGTTGCTATAGTCAAGGTTGATTTTGAGAATTTCAAAAGCTCTTGCAGTTGAAGAAACTTCGTCAGTACCCGTGTTGTCGCCCCAAAGAGCTAAGTTACCCGTATCAGCCGCAACATCGAGAACCTTTTTTGAGGCTTTCGTTCTCATATAGAAATGACCTTTTGTATAGTATATGTAGAAACGCTGAGTATCAAGGGCATTTCCTTCCCAAAGCTGCATATTTGTTCCGTCTTCGTAAACACCGCCTGAAACGTCAAACCATTTCTTTTTAGCATCGTTGTAAATGGAATATGTTCCATCGTCTTTGTTGTAGAAGAAATGCCATCTCTGAGTTTCGTCAAGCCATGTCTGAGTTTGTTCAAATTTTCCGGGTTCAACCTGAAGGTTGTTATTTACGTCTGTTACGTATTTGCCTGATGCTGCGTGTCTGATATATCCGCAGAAGTCAACACCCATATTGATAGGAGATACGCCTTCAAGCTTATCACCAACGCCGCCGGAAACTAAGCAGAACCAGTCGATTGTCATATATGTTGCAGTGTTAAGATGGGATCTTGTGAACCAGATATCACCGTTTGAATTGAGAGTTCCACGTCTGTCTCTTGGAGCACAGTCCCAAACATGGAATGCATCAGAAGCTGCATCATATCCAACAAGTGCGATAAAGTGGTTATAAACGTGAGCAACTGCAACGCCGCCGTTTATTATGTGGTTTTTAAGTTTTGAATCGTATGAGTTGGACCAATATCCAGAGCCATCTTCTGCACAGTCAATGGAGATACCGTATGTAGGACCATATCTTGCGTTTGCTCTTGGATAGAAGGAAGTTCTGTACGTTCCGTCTGCACCGTTAACGTTATACATTCCGTTGTTGTGTGCCCAGTTTGCTATTTCAACAACGTCCATTGTTTTACCAGTAAGATATCCAACAGTGTTTGCAAGAGAGAAAATACCGCATCCTGTCTGAGTAAGAGAACCGCCGTTATGATAGTAATTATTCCATTTACTATCAGTCTGTCTCATCATATAAAATCCGCTTGGAGCAACGGAAGCAGCATATGATGTCAGGGGAATAAACGTTACAAGCATCAAAGCCGTTAACGTTAAGCATAAAAGCCTTTTGAGGTTAGTTATTTTCATAGCTTAATAACCCTTGCCTTTCTTAAAATTTTTGTTTTTATTATTTTTTTCAAAATAATCACGTTTTTGATTCGGAACAGCTCCATATACATACAAGTTTAAACAAAAAACACGTTTAAACGTTGTCTGTAAAATATAACTATTAATATCTTATGGAGATGTTTTACTTTTGTTCGTTTTCACCAAAACTATATTACCACATTTATTTATCTTTGTCAATACCAAACAGATATATGATTAGATAAACTTTTTTCGTATAATTTTTTAAGAAATTTTCTTTTCAAACTTTTTCAATTTATATTTGCAAACTTTTTCCACTTTGGTATTGAATTGTATGAAACAATAATATATAATATTGTAATGAAAGACGGTTTTTTAATTGGAATTATAAACTTTGTAATAAAAGTTTGATTTTAAAAATAGAATTATAAACTTGATAATAAAAGTTTGATTTTAAAAATTAATTTATAACCCCAGCATTGAAAAAATCACCAAATATATTTAAAAAAGAATGGAGAACAAAATGTCTGTCTTTAATTTTATTGTAAACAGCTCTCTTCTTGGAGTTGGACTTGCAATGGATGCATTTTCCGTTTCTCTTGCAAACGGACTTAATGAACCAAAAATGAAAAAAAGCAAAATGGGCGTTATTTCGGGAGTTTTTTCATTTTTTCAGTTTGCAATGCCTTTGATTGGTTGGATATGCGTTTCAACAATTGCAAGATACTTTACTGCTTTTGAAAAGCTGATTCCTTGGATTGCCCTTTTTCTTCTTTGTTTTATTGGTGGAAAAATGCTGCTTGAGGGGATAAAAAGCAAAAACGGTGAAGAAGAGACGTGTGCTGTTGGAGCAGGTGCCTTACTCGTACAAGGGGTTGCAACCTCTATTGATGCCCTTTCCGTTGGATTTACCATAGCGGAATATAGTTTTATTCAAGCTCTTTTAGCTTGTGGAATAATTGCCGCCGTTACCTTTTTAATATGTACGTTTGGTATTATAATCGGCAAAAAATTCGGAACAAAGCTATCGGGAAAAGCGGGGATTTTAGGCGGTTGTATTCTTATATTTATTGGAATTGAAATATTTGTAAAGGGAGTTATACTTTCTTGATTTTTCTCTTAAACCTTTGAGGTATCAGAATAAATTCTCTTGATTTTTCTCTTAAACCTTTGTGGTATTTAGAATAAATTCTCTTGATTTTTTCTCTTAAACCTTTGTGGTATTTAGAATAAATTCTGTTGATTTTGTGTGATATGACAATAAATTCCATAATACATTGTGATAAGACAACAAATTCCACAAAACAAATATTTAATAATCCAATCTACAGAAAGGAAAAACGCTCAAAAAGGTGAAGAAAACGCTATGAACAGATTTAATAATGTTTCAGACGAAGATAAAAAGAAAATAGAACAAATAATAAACGTTGCGTTAAATATTCTCACTCTAACAAGAAATAAGCTCCTTATAAATATGCGTTTTCTTGATATGGCACTCTCAGAGTTGAACCTCGAACCAGAGCCGATTTCAACAATAGCAACAAACGGAAAAACAATATTTTTCAATCCGTTATACGTTATTCATCAATACGTATCAAACGGAAAAGACGAAAACGGTTCTTTAACAAGAGACTTTTTACATATTTTAATGCATTGTATTTTCAAGCATAACTTGGGAAGCGTTATAATAAACAAAAGAATTTGGAATTTATCTTGCGATATTGCCGTTGAAGCCTCTATAGACAACCTTATTTTCGATTTTCTTGAAACCGAAAAAGGATTTGAAAAACAGCAAATAATAAACAAACTCAAAGGACAAATTAATCCAAAAACGAAAAAGAAGCTCAGCTTTTTAACAGCAGAAAAGCTATACAGATTTTTTATTGATTCTGAACTAAAGGAAAAAGACCTTGAAGTATTAGAACGCCTTTTCAAAGCAGACGACCATTTTTTATGGTATAGAACCGATTCAAAGGATTTTGGCGGTGAAGGTTTTATTTTAAACAGAGACGAAAACGGAAAAATTATATCCATAAGCTCAGACGGAATTAAATACAGAGAAAAAAATTATTCTTCATATACAAAATTTAAAAACGACCTTGAAGAACGTTGGACTTATATATCTGAGCGAATGAAAGTTGATATGGATACAATATCAAAAACAGTTGGTGATACAGCGGGAAATTTGTTTCAGAATCTTTGTGAGGTAACTCGTGAAAAATATGACTATACTTCATTTTTAAAAAAATTTGCCGTTATGGGCGAAGCGATGAAGCTCAACCACGATGAATTTGATTATATCTATTATACATACGGAATGAAGCTATATAAAAAAATGCCCCTTATAGAGCCTCTTGAATATAAAGAGGTGAAGCAAATAAAAGAATTTGCCATAATAATTGATACGTCTGGTTCTGTTGCGGGGAAAGAGGTTCAGGCGTTTTTAAACAAAACGTATAACATTTTGAAAAGCACTGAGAGTTTTTTCTCAAAAATAAACGTTCACATAATCCAATGCGATGCAAAGGTTCAAGAGGATGCAAAAATAACCTGTCAGGATGATTTTGATAAATATATAAGCCAAATGCAAATAAAAGGACTTGGAGGAACAGATTTCAGACCGGCAATTCAATATGTTGAAGAGCTTGTTTCAAAAAGGGAGTTTACAAACCTGAAAGGCGTTATTTATTTCACAGACGGATACGGAACCTTTCCGAAAAAAAAACCAAAGTTTGAAACAGCGTTCATTTTTCTTAAAGATGATTATGAAATTCCTGAAATTCCACCTTGGGCAATAAAACTTGTTTTACAATATGAGGACATCTAACGTTAAAAAAATGAAAAAAGAAAAAGTTGAATATCTTAAATACTATGGATTCGAAATAAGAAACAAAGTTCTTAGAAGGCAAACTAACGTTTCAAATGAATACGTTTTAAACCGAAGCGGAGAATTTATCGTTGAAAATCCAATAATAAAAGTGGGAAAATACACGTTCAGCCGTTGTTCCCATATTGAAAGCGTTATTCTTCCAATAGGAATAACGGAAATTGACGATAACGCATTTTCGGACTGTTCTTCCCTTTATGAGCTGAGATTTATCTTGTCAGAAAGAAAAAGCACGTCAGTTCAAGATAAAAATGAAGAAAACTCAAATTCTCTCATTCGTGGCTTTGAAGAAGAAAACAAAAATGCGTTAATTTATGAATACAAAAAAAGCATAATAAGAGAACCATATGAAAAATACGTTTTAAAAAATAAACGTTATGATTTTAATTTATCTTTAGAAAATACGGTTTTAATTCCAAAGGAAGTTAAGCGAATTGGAAAAGGAGCTTTTAAAAATTGTGTTAATATTAAAAATCTCATATTTGAAGAGGGTATTGAAACTATTGAAGAAAACGCATTTTTTGGGTGTACGGGTTTAGAAAGCGTTGTTTTTCCGTCAACACTTATTAAAATTGGAAATAACGCATTTGAAAACTGCAATCATCTGGAAAACGTTGTATTTTCAGAGGGAATTAAATATATTGGCGAAAAAGCATTTTACGACTGTTTTCGCATTAAAAACATAAGCCAACTTCCGTCTTCTCTTGAATACGTTGGATATATGGGCTTATATTTCCCAGCTTGTATGTTTAAAACAACTTTACCCCCTCTTTTCGATACCGCCGATTTTAAATGGTTTTTAGAACGTTTTCAAAGGTGCGGAGATTATGAATATCTTTCAGTTTTTTCTCAAAAAAAGGATGATTGGAATTTTATTCGGAATTCATATTTAAGAAAACGTTCTTCGGGAAATCCTCCCATTCACTATTGTGGGGGATACAAAGAGTATCTTTATGATAGAATAAAAAATCTTGATAATCTTTACAATAGAATAAAAATTCTTGATAATCTTTCTGAATCGTTACGCAAAATGGAACGGTTTTTGGAAAAAAATATCCCCGATATCTTTGAAGAAAAAAAGAGAGCGTCTGAGCTATTTATTATTAAATACAAATTTGAAACTAAAAAATCCCTGAAAGAGCTTTGCGGAAAAACCAACAAAACAAAAGAAAAGCATAAAAAAGAAAAAAAGAAAGTACAAATTGATGCTTTAAACGAAAAATATACGTCCGCAAAACCTCCCATTGAAGAAAGCATAGAAGAAGAAACAGAAAATATTATTAATTCAAATTTCATTTTTTTGTTTCTCGTTTCATTAAAATGCTTTGAGGAAAAATCTATTTTCAGAAAAAGCATTTTTTCATATCAAGATAAATTTGTCTCTGCTTTGAAAGAGGTAGATTCAAAAGAAATTTATAAACTTTTTATAAAGGAATATATAAAATACGCCGAAGCATACTCAGAAGATGAAATAATCAAATTATCAAGAAGCGAATATGAAAAAATTCTCGAATCAGCAAACGAATTTAATGATGCCGAGATTATATCAAAGGCGATAGAGCTTGGAAAATATGCTGAAAACGGGTTTTATTTTCCATTTTAAAATATGAAGGAGAAAAAGCTATGAATATAAAGGAAGCAAAAATACAAATTTCAAACGCTATGAAAGCGTATTTTTCAAAAAATGAATTTGGAGAATATGATATTCCAACAGAAAAACAGCGTCCCGTATTTTTAATGGGGCCTTCGGGCATTGGAAAAACCGCAATTATGGAACAGATTGCCGCTGAAATGGGCGTGGCTCTCGTTTCATATTCTATGACACATCATACAAGACAATCTGCTTTAGGTCTCCCCTATATAGTAAACAAAACCTATGGCGGAAAAGAATACGCTGTTTCAGAATATACAATGTCTGAAATAATAGCGTCCGTTTACGATATGATAGAAAAATCGGGAAAAAAAGAAGGTATTCTTTTTCTTGATGAAATAAACTGCGTTTCAGAAACCCTCTCCCCCGCAATGCTTCAATTTCTCCAATATAAGGTTTTCGGCAGACATACCGTTCCTGAGGGATGGATTGTGGTAACAGCAGGAAACCCTGCGGAATATAATAATTCTGTCCGCGATTTTGATATTGCAACGTGGGACAGACTCAAACGAATTGACGTTACTCCGGATTATTCAGTTTGGAAAGAGTTTTCGGCAAATATGGGAGTTCACCCGTCTGTTCTTTCATATCTCCACGACAAAAAAGATGAATTTTATAGGGTTGAAACAACTGTTGACGGAAAATCCTTTGTAACCGCAAGAGGTTGGACAGACCTTTCAACAATGATAACAGTTTACGAAAAAAACAATATTCCCGTTGATGAAAAGCTCGTTTCACAATATATACAAAATCCTAAAATTGCAAAAAGTTTTTCTTTGTATTTTGAGCTTTATAAAAAATATAAATCAAAATATAAGGTCAATAATATTCTTTCGGGAAACATCGATAAAAATATATTTTCTCAAATGGAAAACGCAAGATTCGATGAACGCATAGCACTCTTAGGGCTTCTCCTTGATGCACTTCGTCAAGAAGCAAAAATTGTTTTTCTTGAAACAAAGGCTGTAGAAAAAATAACCGATAACGTAAAACGTTTTATAAGTATGCAAAAAAGAAAAGATGCGGTTTCTGCCCTTGATGAACTAATCGAAGATAATTATAATAAAATAGAAATGGGTAAAAGCTCTTCTTCAATGTCAAAAGACGATATTTTCGTTGAGACTTCTTGTAATATGTTTTTGGAGAAATTCAGAAAAACTATTTTTGAAAAAGGAATAAATGATATACAAAAGGCTGTTATCCCATTAAAAGAGTTTTTTGAAGAAAAAAGAACGTATCTTGTTGAACAAACAAAAAAATACGGTAAAAAACTGTCAAACGCTTTTATTTTCATAGAAAACGCAATAGAAAAGAATATTATGAACGAAAGCGATGATATGGTTTATTTCGTAACCGACCTTACCTTAAATAAGTATATAGCTAATTTTATCGGTAGATACGGCTCTGCGGAATATTCTAAATATAGCCGCTCCCTACAGCTTTCTGAAAGACACGAAAAAATTATCCGTGATATTGAAATTCTTGATATAGATAACGTTTTTTCAGATGATTAATAGGCAGTAGGCATTAGACAGTAGTGGAACGAGGAATTAGGAATGAGGAATTAGGAATAAATGAAACCTTTTTCGCTTCGCTCAAAAGCTAATTTTTATAATTGAAAATAGAAAATGGGATTTTTTTTAAGTGTGGAGTTTAAAAAGTGGAGTTTGGAGAGTTGAGTGTGAAATTAAGGAAAGTTTTTTCCCTCCTTGCAAAATCTGAAATATTATAATTATATTATCATAAAATAGTTAGTTTTCGACCTATGGGAGAAAACTTTCCATCATTCCTAATTCCTAATTCCTAATTCCTCATTAAAAAAGTTCCTAACTCCTAATTAAAACAGTTCCTAATTCCTGATTAAAAAGAACTCCTGATGCTATTTCTCTTTACTCTTGAAAAGCAAAGCCCAAATCAATGCAAAAACAACGGTTGCGGCAATTCCTCCTGAGGTTGCTGTAAGTCCTCCTTGGAGTATACCTATAATTCCCTTTTCATCAACAGCCTTTTCAACTCCTTTTGCAAGGGAATAACCAAAACCCGTAAGGGGCAAGGTTGCTCCCGTTGAAGCAAAATTCACCAAACGGTCATACAATCCTATTGCAGTAAGCACAACTCCGCTGACAACGTAGGTAACGAGTATTCTTGCAGGGGTAACCTTTGTTAAATCAATAAATATCTGTGCAACGGCACATAATGCACCGCCAATTAAAAAAACATATAGGTAATCCATAAAATTAACACCTTTAAAAAATATAATTTATCTGGTAAAACAAAAAAACATTATCAATTAAACCAAAAACGTATCAGGGGTTAAACCAAAACGCATTATCAGTTAAACCAAAAACGTATCAGGGGTTAAACCAAAACGCATTATCGATTAAACCAAAAACGTATCAGGGGTTAAACCAAAACGCATTATTGGTTAAACCAAAAACGTATCAAGGGTTAAACCAAAACGCATTATCGGTTAAACCAAAAAAGTATCAGGGGTTAAACCAAAACGCATTATCAGTTAAACCAAAAACGCAATTACTATTTTTCTCATTCTTCCCTTTCAAGACAAACGAGATGAGCAACAGCGGGTATAGTTCTTCCTTGAAACGCTGTAATTTTACTTAATAACGCCCCCGTTCCAATAAGGAGCATTTTCTTAATTTTTCCCGCTTCAAGAAGTGGAAAGAAATATCCAGCCGAAACGACTGCTGAACATCCACAACCCGAACCGCCCGAATGAACATCTTGAGTTTTAGTATCGAATATTTTTATTCCGCAATCAGTAAAAGAATCCCCCAAAACAACGTTTTCTTCGAGAAGAAGCTGTTTTGTAAGCTCAAAGCCTTCAAGGCCTAAATCTCCCGTTGCAATAACGTCATAGTCGGAAGGAGCTGTTTTCGTTTCTTTTAAATATCTGAGAATGGTATCAGCCGCCGCAGGAGCCATAGCAGCTCCCATATTGTTTGCATCAGTTATGCCTCCATCCTTAACCCGTCCTATAAGTCCTTCTGAGAGCTTAATTTTACCCGTTTTTGAAATGAGAAACGAGCCGCAACCCGTAACGGTTGTTTGTGAGGTTGGAGTTCTTTGACCTCCATATTCCAAAGGGAATCTGTATTGCTTTTCCGCAGAGCAAAAATGGGAAGAAGCAAAGGAAATAACGTCCTTTTCTGTCTTTTCCCTCATTGTTGCGCCAACAATAAGTCCTTCTGCACACGTTGAACACGCCCCATATAATCCAAGATACGGAATATTATTGTCTGAAACTGCAAAAGCAGACGCAATACATTGATTAAGAAGGTCGCCCCCCGTTATGAGAGAAACGTTATCACCGTTAATTTTACATTTCTTAAGCAATATTTCAACGCAACGTCTTGAAAGCTCAGATTCTGCCATTTCCCAATTTTCTTCACCAAAACGCATATCGTTTTCAATAAGGTCGAAGCATTTTCCGAGAGGTCCTTCACTTTCTGTTTTACCAACAGCCGATGCATAGCCTTTAATATAAACTTTGTTAAAACGAATAATATCTCCCATATATCCCTCTCTATTTCAAAAAATAATAATATACAAGTCCATATATAAACGATGCAAGAGTGCCATATACAATAACAGGTCCCGCTATTACAAACATTTTTGCACCAACACCGTTTATAAATCCCTCGCTTTTGCTTTCTATTGCGGGTGCGGAAACAGAATTTGAAAATCCCGTTATGGGAACAAGGGTTCCTGCTCCACATTCCTTTGCCGCTTTATCAAATATTCCGATTCCCGTAAAAAATCCGGCTAAAAATATAATTGTAACAGTTGAAAGAAGCCTTGAATTTTCTTCTGTAATTCCAAAATATAAATAAAGCTTATATAAAAAATGTGCAAAAACGCAAATAAGCCCACCCGATACAAAGGCTTTTAAAACGTTAAAAAATATATCAGACCTCTTTGCACGTTCAGATGAGATTTTGACGAATTTTTCTTTTGTCATTTATTTTTTCCCTCCAAAAAGGTTATTCTTTTTTATATATTTTTAGCAAATAATAAAAAAATAATCAGAAAAAAACAAGAAAATATCAGAATAAATTATGAAAAACATAAAAAAATAATTTTTTTCAAATTAGCTATTGACAATCTCATTATTATGAATATAATAAGTTTGACTGTTGGAAATAACAGTAAATTTTTTTAGCTGTTAAAAATAGCAATAGATTTTTAGCTGTTGATGATAACGGTATAATTTTTTAAAAAATCAATTTTATAGCTTTTATTGAAAGGAGAATTGGCGTTTAAGCCAACACATTTATCTATGTTTGAAAAACTTAAATCAATTCTTGTTGAAGACCTCAACGTTAACGAACACGACATAACTCTTGATGCAGAGCTTATTTCCGACCTCGGTTTAAACTCTCTTGAACTTGCAGACCTCGCTATGCTTTGTGAAGAACGTTTTGAAGTTGAATTTGAAGAAGAAGAGTTAAAAAATCTTCTTTCTATCCGTGATATCGTTAATTACTTAGAGCTTAATGCAAAAGACTAACTTGTTTAAAATGTTTCAAGACCTTTGAAACATTTTATCAACAAACAAAAAAATCTTAGAATTTATTAAGGATAAAAAATAAATTTTTGTTTTTCCTATTGTAATTTTGATTTTTTTGTGTTATACTTTGCTTAGTTAGAATATGTTTTTTAAAAGAGTGGGCTTCGGTCCACTCTTTATAGTTGTTTAAAGACTGTTTTCAAAAAACAGATAACCAAATAGATAAAACAAACGCAAAAAATCTGAATAAAATATTGATAAAAGGAATAAAGAATGAAACAAAACGTTGCCGCAAAGGTTTATACTCTTCTTGAAAAAGCAATCGTTAAAAACGGATTTTATATCTGGGATATAACTTACGGAAAAGAAGCGGGAGAAATGCTTCTGACAGTAACTGTTGACAAAAATTCAGAGGACGGTAAAACAGCTAAAATATCTCTTGATATGCTTTCAGACCTAAACGAAATAATAAACGATATTCTTGATGCAAACGATCCAATTCCCGAAGCGTATAGCCTTATGCTTGAAAGTGCGGGGGCGGAAAGAGCTTTAAGAACGGATGAGCATATAAACTATGCCATAAGCAAAAACGCAACAGTTGAATTGAAGCTATATAAAGCAATAAAAATTGACTCAGAAGAAAAAAACGAAGAAAAACCAAAATCAAAAGCAAAAAATAAAAATTCGAAAAACGAGAAAAAAGATTTTGTTGGAAAGATTATCCAATATAAAGACGGTGTTATGACCTTTGAGGCAGAAATAAAAGAAGAAGCCGAAAAAGGCAAAACCGTTAATAAATCCAAAGGTGAAAAGGCGTTTTCCGTGAGAAAAGAAATATTAACCTTTGAGAAAAAGCAAATATCAAAACTTATTGCGTATGTATAAAAATAATAACATATTTTGGGAGGATGAAAAAGAACAATGAAAAAAAAGCGTAATGAAGAAAAAGATATGACGAAGGATTTTTTTGAGGCTCTTGACATTCTTGAAAAAGAAAGAAAAATCTCAAAAGAATATCTTTTAAAGAAAATTAAAGATGCTCTTGCAACAGCATATAAAAAGGAAACGGGACTTTCTAATATTGCTGTAACAATAGACGAAGAAGCTGGAAAAATTAAAATCTGTAAGGTTCTTGAGGTATATGATCCCGTTGCAGAAGCAGAAGCAGAAGCCGCAGCATTAGCAGCTCTTGCAGAAGCAGAAGCAAGAAAAGCAGAGCTTGAAGAAGAGCTTTCAGAAGAAAACGAAGGCGAAGAAATAGAAGAAGTTACGGAAAAAATCGAAAGACCTGTAAGAAAAGATAACAGAACAAGAATAACAATTGAAGAAGCAAAGAAAATCAGTCCAAAATATCAAGTTGGAGATATTGTTGAAATAGAAATCAAACCAAAGAATTTTGGAAGAATTTCCATAATGAACGCAAAACAGGTTGTTGTTCAGGCTATAACCGAAGCTGAAAAAGGAAATCTTGTTCAAGAATACGAAAATAAAAAAGGTCAGCTTCTCCCCGCTATTGTAACTCGCGTTGATCCATTAAAGGGACTTGTTATTCTCGATGTTAACGGAAACGAAATGAGCCTTCCAAAATCAGAACAGATTCCGGGGGAAGAGCTTAACGTTGGCGACAGAGTTAAGGTTTACGTTTCAGATATAAAGAGAGATGCAAAACGTTCAAGCGTTATAATTTCAAGAGCTTGTCCTGAGCTTATTCAAAAGCTGTTTGAATTGGAAATACCTGAAATTATAGATGGAACGGTTGAAATAAAATCAGTTTCAAGAGAAGCTGGAAGCAGAACAAAGGTTTCTGTTCATTCAAATAACCCTGACGTTGATCCAATCGGTGCTTGTATCGGGCCAAAGGGAATAAGAAAAAACAATATTTGCGCAGAAATAGGAAACGAAAAAATTGACATAATAAGATATAGCGCAGTTCCCGAAGAATTTATTGCTGCTGCTCTTGCTCCTGCGAAGGTAAATTCCGTAACTCTCATTGACGAGGCAACGAAATCATATAGAGTTATGGTTGATGAAGACCAGCTTTCCCTCGCAATAGGCGTTAGAGGACAAAATACAAGACTTGCTGTTAAGTTGACAAAATGCGGCATAGATATAAAGAGTGAAAAACTCCTTCAAACTATGACCGAAGCTCCTTCGGAGGTATCTGAAGAAGAAGATGAAGAACAATAAAAAACCTGAAAGAAAATGCGTTGCTTGCGGAGAACATAAGGAAAAAAAAGAGCTTATACGAGTTGTAAAAAATGCAGACGGAAACGTTTTCATTGATGAAACGGGAAAAGCAAACGGAAGAGGCGCATATGTATGCATCAAAGGCGAATGTCTTGAGGGGGCTATGAAAAAACGCCGTCTTGAAGGCGCGCTGAAAACGAAAATATCAGACGAGGTATTTTCGGAGTTGGAAAGAATAATATCTGATAAGGGGGATGCTTAATGGCAATAACCGGCGAAAAATATAGAATAAATACTTTAGCTAAAGACCTTGAAATGAAAAACAAGGAAATAACGGAAATCCTTTCTAAAATCGGAGCAAGTCCAAAAAGTACAATGACAGCTCTTGATGAAGGACAGCTCAGTTATATTTTTGAGTACGTAACACAGCAAAATCAAACAGACATAAAAGCATATTTTTCTTCTTTTGAGAAAAAAGAATCCGCGGCAGCTGAATCTGAAACAAACGTTTCCGCAGACCAAAAGGATAAAAAATCAGATAATGCTCAGAAAGCAAAAACAGACAAAGCTGATAAATCAGATAAAGGAAATAAATCTGATAAACCCGTTAAAAATGAAAAATCAACTCACGTAGAGCAAAAGAAAAAAGACAGAACACAGGTTCGTGTTGTTGATACAAGAGGAAGCGTTGAAGCCGACCTTTCTAAATATGATGAAAAGAATTATCAATATACCTCAGATGTTGACACAGACGCTTCAAACAAACAAAAGCTCCACAAGAAAAAGAATCAGAACAAACAGAATCAGGGCGGAAAACAAGGTTTCGACAAGAATAACAAGGGCGGATTCAAGGATTTCAGAGAAAAAGAGAAAGATAAGAAAAAAACTTATATTCCTCCAAAGCCAACAAAACTTATTGTTTCTGTTCCAGATGAAATTTCAGTTGGTGAACTTGCTTCAAGAATGAAGAAAACTGCGGGCGAAGTTGTTAAACAATTGATGATGATGGGTATAATGGCAGGTGTCAGCCAGAATATCGATTATGAAACGGCATATTTCGTTGCAGAAGAATTTGGAATTGAGGTTGAAAAGGAAAAAACAGTTTCTCTTGAAGAACGACTTTTTGACGAAACTCCCGATGCTCCCGAATCTCTTAAAGAACGTCCTCCCGTTGTTGTCGTTATGGGACACGTTGACCACGGTAAAACGTCCCTTCTTGACGCAATTCGTCATACCCACGTAACAAGTGGCGAAGCAGGAGGAATAACTCAGCATATCGGTGCGTATACAGTAAACGTTGGCGGAAGAGATATAACGTTCCTCGATACCCCAGGCCACGAGGCTTTCACTTCTATGAGAGCAAGAGGTGCAATGCTAACAGATATTGCAATTCTTGTTGTTGCCGCAGACGATGGAATTATGCCACAGACGGTTGAGGCTATTTCCCACGCAAAAGCAGCGGGTGTTTCCATTATCGTTGCAATTAATAAAATGGATAAGCCTTCTGCAAACCCTGATAATATTAAACAAGAGCTTACAAAATATGAGCTTATTCCTGAAGAATGGGGCGGAGATACAATTTGCGTTGAAGTTTCTGCTTTGAAAAGAACGGGCTTGACAGAGCTTCTTGAAATGGTAACCTTAACTGCTGATATTTTAGAGTTAAAGGCAAACCCAGACAGAGCTGCAAAAGGTGCTGTTATCGAAGCTCGTCTTGATAAAGGCAGAGGTGCTGTTGCAACAGTTTTGGTTCAGTCGGGAACTCTTAAAACGGGAGACGTTGTTATTGCGGGTACAGCAGTTGGACACGTCCGCGTTATGACAGATGATAAGGGTAAACGCGTAACAACAGCAGGTCCTTCAATCCCCGTTGAAATAACAGGTCTTTCAGAAGTTCCTCAAGCAGGAGACGAATTTAACGCTGTAAAAGACGAAAAACTCGCCCGTGAGCTTGCGGAAAATAGAAAATTCAAAGAAAAAGAAGAAGCAAATAAAGCAGCTTCCGCAGTTTCTCTTGACGATTTGTTCAGCAGAATCGGTAGCGGACTCAAAGAGCTTAATCTCATTGTTAAAGCAGACGTTCAGGGTTCTGCCGAGGCTGTTAAAGCAAGTCTTTTGAAGTTGACAAACGATGAAGTTAAGGTAAACGTTATCCTTTCAGCCGTTGGTGCAGTTAAGGAATCTGATATAACACTCGCTTCCGCTTCAAATGCAATTATAATCTGTTTCAACGTCCGTCCCGATAAAGCAATAATGTCAATGGCGGCTGAAAAAAAGGTTGATATCCGTTCATACAGAGTTATTTATGAATGTATTGAACAGATTGAACAGGCTATGAAGGGTATGCTCTCGCCAATCTCTAAAGAAACTATAATTGGACGAGTTGAAGTAAGAGACCTTATCAAGATTTCAAAATACGGAACCATAGCGGGTTCATACGTAACAGACGGTAAAGTTCAAAGAGGCGCATTAGTTCGTGTTCTCAGAGACTCCGTTGTTGTTTTCGATGATACTATTGCTTCCCTCCGCCGTATGAAAGATGACGTTAGAGAAGTTGCTCAAGGATATGAATGTGGTATCCTTCTTGAAAAATTCAAGGATATCAAGTTGGGAGACGTTTTAGAGGTTTATATCATAGAGCAAATCGCAAGAACTTAAATTAGGCAGTAGGAGTTAGGAGTTAGGAGTTAGGAGTTAGGAATTAGGAGTTAGGAATTAGGAATTAGGAATGATGGAAAGTTTTCTCCCATAGGTCGAAAACTAACTATTTTATTATAATTAAATTATAATATTTCAGTTTTTGAGCAAGATGAAATCTTTGTCAACTTTTAATTTTCAATTTTTTCAACTCCACACTCCACTCTTCAAACTCCAAACTCCAAACTTTTAAAAAATTATCATTTTTTATTTTAAATTATAAAAATTAGCTTTTGAGCGAAGCGAAAAAGGTTTCGTTTATTCCTTATTCCTTATTCCTCATTCCTCATTCCTCATTCCTAATTAGATTTATTCCTCATTCCTCATTCCTCATTCCTAATTAGATTTATTCCTCACTCCTCATTCCTCATTCCTAATTAGATTTATTCCTCATTCCTCCCTCGCCTATTCCTTTTTAAATTGGAGAATAATTAATGCGTAGAATAGACAGAATAAACGAAGAAGTATCAAAAGAATTGACAATGATATTCAGAACGGTAAAAGACCCTCGTGTTTCAGGTGCTTTTATAAGTATATCTTCCGTTGACGTTTCGGGCGACTTGTCAACCGCTAAGGTATATTATAGCCTTTTAAGTGGTGAAAGCAAGGAAGTTAAAACAGGTCTTGTCAGTGCAAACGGCTATATAAGAAGAGAGCTTGCCCATAGACTTAATCTTAGAAATACTCCAAAGCTCATTTTCATTGAAGATAACGTAACAGAACGTGCAATTCGTATATCTCAGATTCTTAAAGATATCGATGAAAAGCGTTCTGAAAACGAATCAAATAGCCTTGATAATAATGAAAATACTGATGATTCTGAAAATTAATCTGTAAAGTTATACGATATTATTTTTTAAAAGAAAGTATAATAGCATTTTTCAGATAAGAAATATAATATCATATTTTCAAAACAGATAAAACAGTATTGATATTTCAAAATAATATATCCCACTAAGACGTTAATCCGCCTTGGTGGGATATTTTATGTTGTGTATTCTGACTCGCTTTTTATTTAACTGTTCAAATCATAATTTCCAAGAAAATGTCCTTTGATTCTGAGATAGTCTGTTGAGTCAATCCTTCCATCTCCTGTAACATCTCCAGCTTTAAAAGAATATCCTTCAAGAATATATGTTTCAAGAAAATGTCCTTTAACTCTGAGATAATCAGTTGAATCAATAAAGCCGTCTCCTGTTACATCTCCTGGTAAAATGCTTAATGCATTCTTTTCCCAAACTGCATATAAGGTAGTATCTGCATCAGATTCGAAAGAACCGCCAGCTTGATACGTTGCAGAAGTAGCAGAACTACTTGTAGACCAGCCGAGGAATGTGTAACCTGTACGAGTAGGTTTATTCGAAGAAAGCGTTAATGCTGTTCCGTAAGTTTTAGTTTGACTGCTTGGGGCATTTGAACCGCCATTAGCATCGTAGGATATTGTATAAGTATTTGCTTTCCAAACTGCATATAGCGTTGTATTAGCGTTTGAGGTGAAAGAACCGCCAGCTTGATACGTTGCAGAAGTAGCGGAGCTACTTGTAGACCAGCCGAGGAATGTGTAACCTGAACGTGTAGGTTGGCTTGAAGAAAGCGTTAATGTTGTGCCGTGAGTTTTTGTCTGACTGCTTGGAGCATTTGAACCGCCGTTTGCGTTATAGGCTATTGTGTAAACATTAGCTTCCCAAACTGCATATAAAGTAAAACCAGTTGTTTCCATACAGCCAGACAGCCAAGAGTTATTAACCGTATATTTTTCCCCCACATAATACATTTTCTTCGTATATCCTGAGGTTTTGAGCTGTTCATTAGTATACCAGCCAGATCCAACATCGCTATACCATCTCTGGTCTCCGTTTCGCAAAGCGTTCCAACCAATAAAGGTATATCCTTCGCGAGTAGGAGTTTCTTCTGGAAAGACTATTTTGTCTCCAAAATATATCGTTTGATTTGCAGGTGCATCGCTACCGCCATTAGCGTTGAAAGTAAAAATGTAGTTCTGCTTCATCTCGGTTGTAGGCCACCCTGAAGCAATTTCAAAAGAATACTGATATGTTTTGGAGGTAGAAGCGTTTTTGGCTGTAACTGTATAAGTATATTTGCCTTTTGCCCATTTCGCAAATGTCATCTCGCTATCCAAATTGAAGAGCAAATAGCTCTTTGCATTTGGAGTTAAAGTATTGTTATAAACAGAAGTACCAGAAGCATTGGTTACCTTTACTTGAACGGATGTCAAGTTTGTATTGCTTGTTACATAGCCAAACACCCCATGTCCTTTTCCGTATTGATGTGCCGAAGCGGGATGATTGATTGCCATACGGATTCCGGATAAATTTGTGATGGCTATACCATTTTTTCGGGTAACCATTCGATCGATGGATACACTACCTCTCCATGCACCAGAAGTGTAGATATCCGTTAAGCCAGAACCATGGTAAACGTCTACAATTATGAACTTATCTTTTTCTAATGTAGTGGTAGAGCCTTTGTAACCTGCAACAACAGCCCAGTGTTGCGATTTAGAACCATATGCAGGACGATGAACGATTACTGGACAGCCTTGGGAAAGATTATTATATACCGTAGTCCAGTTGATCGAGCTATTAAACACATATCCACAGTTGCCCCAATATGCATAATCATTATCAGTATTCTTCTTTACCAGTGCATTATACACAGTATTCTTTTCTGTTTCAGAAGTGGCACCATACATATACGCCTCCACAGTTGCCATAGATACTACAGCACAATCGCCACTTACCTGTTGATTGGTTCGGGAAGATAACACCGCAGCAGACATATCAATATTATAATAAATCTGGCTGGAAGAATAATCAATGGTTGCGGCGTTTGCTGTTCGAAACGTTGGTGTCAGTATCCCTATAAACATAACCAACGTTAAAAACACAGCTAAGGGTTTTTTGAGAGTTTTTTTCATAGTTGTCCTTTCTGCCGATTATACGGCTTAAATATTATTTTGTTTGCACTTTTTACAATAAAACATATTTCAAAATGTTTTTTGCCCTGCAACGTAAACAAAGAACGATTATGAAAAACCTCTTAAGAATAAGAACCCGACCCGTTACCACAATCAAAAATTGCGAACAGGTACCCCAGAACCTTATTGTTTCAAAATAAAAAGTGCGGCTACCGAAGTATACCGCACAAAAAAACGCAAACTCCGATAGTCGCCAAACCAACTGAAACAGCAAGAAACTATATCCTTCTCAGCTATGTCAGTAGGAATTTGCATTTTTTACAAATTCATTATAGACATCTCTAAAAAGGTATAGTTATCCCTTGGATAAAAAATAGTCCTTGCAAAAATATTCAGTTGGTTTGGCAAAAACAGTATATCACGTTTTATTCACTTTGTAAATACCCTTTTTTATTTTTTTTAATTTTTTCAAAGCAATTTTTTTAAAGCAAGATAATTTCCAAAGTAAATTCTACTTTAAGCAAAGAAGCACTACGGAGTAGAATTTAGTCTAAAAATAAAATGAGATAATTCCCAAAGTAAATTCTACCCACACGCCAAAAGTAAAATTTACTTTGAGAATTTACGTTTTTTCAAAGCACAAATGCTTATTATCAAAAGCAAAACGGCAAGAATCTTGCCGTTTTGCTTCCTATGAATTGATTAACTTAATAATTCTAAATATATAATCTTTCAGGTATAAACTACATTCGCATTTGTGCGGTCTGTGCATTATGCAAAGCCGCCTCGGTGCAGAAAAGTGATGCAGATTGGACAGCCGTTCCCCGAAGGTGTACTTGCGTACATCGAGAGGGGGCGGATGTTCAAAGTGCAAAATGCACTTATTAAATGAGAAAACGGCGTTGATACGCCGTTTTCTTTCCTATGAATTGATTAAATGTATAATTTTGCTTTTATCGTCTTTAAAGCGTTGACTTCATTCCGCATTTTGCACGGTCTGCGCTCTTTTATGTGCCGACAAATGCAATTTTAGGAGGAAAAAAAAGTGCAGATTGGAAAAACTGAATCCGAAGCTGTACCTGCGTACAGCGAGAGGTGAAGTTTTTTCAAAGCACAAATGCTCATAATCAAAAACAAAACGGCACAAAAGTGCCGTTTTGCTTCCT
>JAZNJM010000098.1:0-11792 GCA_045578045.1 Eubacteriales bacterium
TATTCATGTGTGCTTTAAGGTCAAAGTCTGTTCTGTCTGCAACTCCCCAAAGCTCGCCCCAACCAAATGGGAAAAGGAACTCAAAGTCTGTTGTTGCGTTTGAATAGTGGGAAAGCTCTTCTTTTGAATGGTCGCGAAGTCTGAGATTTTCTTTTCTCATACCGAGGGAATAGAGGAAGTTTTCGCAATAATCTTTCCAATATTTAAACCATTCAAGGTCTGTTCCCGGTTTACAGAAAAATTCAAGCTCCATTTGTTCAAATTCTCTTGTTCTGAAGGTGAAGTTACCAGGGGTAATTTCATTACGGAAGGATTTACCAACCTGACAAACACCAAAAGGAACTTTTTTTCTTGAAGTTCTCTGGATGTTTTTGAAGTTTACAAAAATACCCTGAGCTGTTTCAGGACGGAGATATACCTGAGCCTGATTATCTTCTGTTACACCTTGGAACGTTTTGAACATCATATTGAATTTTCTTATAGGCGTAAATTCTGATTTTCCACAGCCTGGACAAGCTATTTTGTTATCAACGATATAGTTGTATAAATCGTCATTTGTCATACCATCGCAATGAACCTCAACGCCCTTTTCTTTACACGCGTTTTCAATAAGCTGGTCTGCTCTATGACGCATTTTACAGCTCTTACAATCGATAAGAGGATCGTTGAAGTTTACAACGTGTCCTGATGCTTCCCATACTGTGCTGTTCATAAGTATTGCACTGTCAAGTCCAACGTTATATGGGGATTCTTGAACGAATTTTTTCCACCACGCTTTTTTAACGTTGTTTTTCATTTCAACGCCCAATGGACCGTAATCCCAAGCGTTTGCAAGACCGCCGTAAATTTCGCTTCCGCTATAAACAAATCCTCTGTTTTTGCAAAAAGCAACGATCTTTTCCATTGTTTTTTCTGTGTTTTTCATGTTTTTCTTCCATTCGAACATCCGGCTGATGTCCGCCTTTCTGAATTTTATTATTTTGTTTTTAATACGAATTTAGTTTTTATTTTTCTTCTATTTAGCTGTTTTAACACTGTTTTTCTGACAAAGTGAAAAATACATTATCCATTATGTTTATTTGTAAAATGCTTTTTAAAGTGGTAGTATGAAGATATTGCAATATCTTTTTTTGATGTATTTTCGTGCATATAAACTCTTCGAATACTATATAATGGATCTGCATTTTCAACAAAGTTATATCCCATATCATAATATTTTTTTATAGCTTCAATAACTCTCACGTTTGAATCTTCAAACGGACAGACAAAAACTCTTGAATCTATATTTAATTTTTCTTTCATCAAACGTTGGGATTCTGAAAGCTCATATTCCAATTCTTTATCGGTACATTGAGTCAGATGAGGATGAGACATAGAATGAGATTCGAAACTTACTAATCCGCTGTTTAACATTGTTGATATTTCTTTGAGAGAAAAATATGATTCTGTTGGTTTATCAACAAGAGTTTTTTGAACGGTTAAATTTATTGTTACCTTTATTCTGTATTTCTGGATTATTGGAAACATTAAACTATAATTATCCATCCAACCATCATCTATACTGATTATAACTGTTTTTTTGTTGAACTTGTTATATTCGTTTTGCCATAAAAAAGTATATCCATTTTTTATAAGATACTCTATTTGAGATTCAAACGCTTTTGTGGATACACAATATTCTTCTGAAGCTGGAGAATCAGAAAAATGATGATAAGCCAAAACTATTGGTGGACAAGGAACTTCGGAAGTAAATTCAAGGGCTTTATTTTCGAAAAATTTTATACTTTTGGTGCTTTTCCATAATGACCATAGTATTTCTTTTACACGTCTTTTAAAGAACATAATATACCTCTTTTTTGAAAAAATGAATGATATACTATTTTATTTCCTTTTAATATATGAAAAATATTTGCAACGTTAATCTTTATCTATATATGGGATTGATTGTCTGTATGCATTATTTTTTACATATAAGGAAAAATATTTATATCACCTTATTCTGCCATTTTTCGCTGTGCTGATACTAATTTATAGTATCTGCCCTTTTTCTTTAAAAGTTCTCTGTGCGTTCCTTCTTCTTCAACCTTGCCTTCATCAAAAACAACAATTTTATTTGCGTTTTTCAAGGTTGAAAGTCTATGGGCAATGGCAACGGTTGTTTTTCCTTTAGTAATTCTTGCAAGAGCTTCTTGAATTAGCTTTTCTGTTTCGATATCAAGAGCTGCTGTTGCTTCATCTAATATAAGTATATCGGGATCTCTTAGAACAGCTCTCGCTATGGCGATTCTTTGACGTTCTCCGCCTGAGAGAGACATTCCTTTTTCGCTTATATACGTATTATACCCATCAGGAAGCCTCATTATAAACTCGTGTGCGTGAGCCATTTTTGCTGCGGAAATTATTTCCTCTGCTGTTGCTTCGGGTTTTGCATATTTTATATTTGCTTCAATTGTGCCTTTAAACAAATACGTTTCTTGCAAAACAACCCCGATCCTGCTTCTCAGATAGCTTTGGGAATAGTCTTTTATATTAACTCCGTCAATATAAATATTACCGCCCGTTACGTCATATAAACGCATTATAAGGTTTATTGCTGTGGATTTTCCAACACCGCTTCTTCCAACAAGACCAACCATTTCGCCTGATTTGATTTTAAAGTCTGCACCTTTTAAAACGGGTTTGTATTCATCATAGCCAAAAGATACGTTGTCAAAATGAATATCTCCTTTTATTTCGGATTTAACATCCTTTCCCGTATCCATAACGTCTGGTTCTTCTTCGATAACCTCAAAGAGCTTGAAAGCAGAGGTTATAGCACGTGATAATTGACGCGGAACCATTGCCATCCAACGCAAAGGACCATAAACGAGGGCAACGTATGCGGAAAGCTGAGAAATTTGTCCTATTGTCATATCTCCGCTTAAAACCTTATATCCAACGAAAATTAAAACAACGTATTCTCCCGATGACATAAAGAAATTTATAACGGGGAAAAGCATATTCCACATTTTTTCATTCTGTTCTTCAATTTTCGCTTGTTTTGCAGATGCTTCAAGATATCTTTTTTCTTCTGCTTTTTCCATTCCAAAGGCTTTTACAATTCGAATCCCTTGGAAAATATCGTGAAGAACGTTGCTTGATTCCGTTCCCGCTTGCCATTGTCTGTGATATATTCTTCTGATATATGACCTTATGAAATAAAATCCCGCAATAAGCAGGGGAACGGGGAGAAGAATAAGAAACGCCATTAAGGGATTGATAAAAAATAAAACGGGAATTATTGTCAGGAACATAAGTCCTTGCTGAATAATCTGGGGAACAATATCAAGAATACATTGCTTAACAACGTTTGTATCGTTTGAAAGCCTTGATATATATTCTCCCGCCATTCTGTTATTTATATTTGACATAGAGAGAGTCTGAATTTTTTTAAACATCTCGTTTTTCAGACTAACAGAAATTTTCATTCCGATTTTCGTCATAAGAACGGAACGAATTATCTGAACTATAATAACTGTAAACGCGGTTATCGCCATAAGAGCGATCCATAATAGGTATTTATTCGTGTTTTTGTTATTACCTTTAAGATAATTATCTATAACAATTCTGTTTATATTTGGTGCAACAAGATTGAGAAGACTTGCGATAAAGAATAGCAAAACAGCACATAGGAGCTTGAATTTATGAGGTGAAACAAAAGTCCAAAGCCATTTTAATAAGGGCTTTTTCTCCGCACAATGAGGACATATGCCTTCACGCGGCGGAATCCTTCTTCCGCATTTTGGACATTTTCCTCCAATTGCTTTTGGAGGTTTTCCGTTTTTGGAGTGTGGTGGAGGACCTCCAACACCAAATGGAGGTGGTCCGCCTCTGCCGTTTGAACCATCTTTTTTGTTTCCCGCATTTTTGTTGAAAAGTCCTTCAACGGATATTCCTTCATCTGAAAAAACGTCTGTCATTCGTTTTAAATCTTCTATCAACGAAAGACCTGCTCTGAAAAGCTCTTTTTCTTTTCCGTTTATGGTTGCTTCTACAGCTGTTGAACCGTAATACTCTCTAACGTATATTTTTTCAACGTCTGATAATTCATAAACCGTTGGCGTTTCTTCGTTTTCTTTTAATATATAGAGTTTTTTTTCAAAGATTGATAAAGCACCTTTACATATCTTTCCCGTTTCGCTTATGTTAAAATTGAAAATGGGATGCTCTTTTTGGAAAAACGGAATTTTGGAAGCGAGGGAAAGATTGACCGATTTATAAAGGTCGGTTTCTTTTTTATTTTTGAATATCATTTCCCAACCTCTCTTTTACAGATAAAGCTCTATCTTCTTATAGCTTGAAGAATCAAGGGTTGATACGTCATTTATCATAAATCTGCTATCATTTGAGTCTATAATAACAACCATTTTTTCGCTTAATTTGATAATACTTTTATATGTGTCTTTAACTGAAAATTCTGCAAGACCTCTATCTGTTTCTACCTTCCAGAATGAAAAACCAAACTGTTCTTTTATTGAAATTATTTTTTTTATATTAGGCATAAAATATTTTCTGTCAAGAGCATTTTTCAAAAGACTTTTTGATTCTTCGCCAAAATCGTTTAAGTCCATTATCATTCCATATTCATACCCCGAAATGTCAACAACAGATATGAATTTATCAGGGTTGTTAAATGGGAACGCTCTGTGGAGAAAAACTCTTCCTAAATCTTGCCATGTTGGTTCTTTTTCCGTTTCTTCGTCTAAATCATATTCAGACTTGGGAGGTATAAAGGCTTTGAGAGCTAAAAAACCGTTTAAATCGTAAAACTTTGCGTTTTTTTCTGTTAGATATGTGATACCCGAAATTTCCATCTTGCTTTATCCTCCTTTTTATTCTCCGATACCAATCGTTCTGAACGCTTCAGCCTGAAGGGTATACAGCTTATGGTAAACGCCTTTCTCAGAAAGCAGCTTTGCAGGTTTCCCTTGTTCTGCAATTTTACCGTTTTCTATAACGATAATTTTGTCTGCATTTTTCAAGGTTGAAAGTCTATGCGCAATAATAATTGTGGTTCTGTTTTTCGTAACTTTGTCAAGGGCGGTTTGAATCTGATGTTCTGTTTGTGTGTCCATTGCCGCTGTTGCTTCATCAAGAATGAGTATTTTGGGGTTTGTCAGAATAGCTCTTGCAATGGATATTCTTTGCCTTTCGCCTCCGGACAAGTCTTTATGACCGAAGCCAACCATCGTTTCGTATCCGTCTGGGTATGCCATAATAAATTTATGAGCATATGCGGCTTTTGCGGCAAAAATAACCTCTTCATCTGTTGCGTCAGGTTTTGCGTATCTTATATTTTCAAGGATTGTTCCTCTGAAAAGATATGTTTCCTGAGATACTATGGATATAGAGCTATGAAGGTCTTTTGCAGAAACGTCTTTCGTGTCAATTCCATCTATTTTGATCGTTCCCGAATCGGGATCATACAAACGAATGAGGAGGTTTGCTATAGTGCTTTTTCCCGCTCCCGTTTTGCCAACTATTCCAACGGTTTCTCCCGCTTTTATATTAAAGGTGATATTTTTAAGTATATCTCTTCCTTTAGAATATGAAAAACAAACGTTTTCAAATTCAACGTCCCCTTTTATGCTTTCAAGCGGTATAGGAGTTTCTGTTTCCGGAACGTCTGAAACGCTGTCTTGAATCTCAAAAAGTCGGCTTAACGCCGTGAAAGAATTAGACCACCAGTTTGAAATGTTGGATATGCTTTGAACGGGGGAGAACGCCATTTCTATATAAGAAATAAATGCAAGAAAATCTCCATAGTTCATCTCCCCTTTCATAACTTCAATTCCGCCAACAGCCCAGACGACATAAACGCCAATTTTTAGAATAAAGCCTAAAACAGGGTATATTTTACCGGATTTTATTGAAACCTCAGCTCCACATTTTTCAGATTCTTCGTTTAGCTTTTCGAATCGTTTTTCTTCGCTTTCTTCTTTTGAAAATGCTTTGACAACTCTCATTCCCGTTATTATATCGCTTACAAAAGAGGAATACGTTATGGATTTCATAAAGTTTCTTATATGAAGTTTTTGAAAAAGTCTATGCAAAAATCTGTATGTGAAAAAGAAAATAGGAATTGTTATAAAGGAATATACAGCAAGAATCGGATTTATACAGAACAAAATTATAAGAACGGCAACAAGCTGTATTCCGTTTGTTATGAGATAGGGAAATCCATCGCATAAAAAGTGATATATGGAATCGGCATCCCTATTTATCTGTGTCATCAATCCGCCCGTCTGTCTTCCTGTGAAAAAACTGAGACTAAGTCTGTTTATGGATTTGAAAATGGTCATTTTAAGGCTTAAAACAACCCTTGCGGAAACTTTTGCTGTTATAACTCCGTTAAGCATATTGGCAAACATTGAAAGAAGGCGTATTCCTGCAATAACTCCAACTATCCCTAAAACCATTCCGTAATATTTTCCTTCGGAATTGAGAACCTCATCGTAAAATATTTTTGTACTTGCATATGGAGCAATAAGTCCTAACGCTGTTGTTATTATAACTGTTAAGAAAATAAGAAATATGTAGGATTTAAATTCAATAAAGAAAACGGATAAACGTTTCATCAAACCAACTTTATCAACGCAAACGGGACAAAACTTTCTTCCTTTATCGGCATATTTTCTTCCACATATAGTGCAATATTCGTCAGCAGTTGTAAAGGCTTTTAACTTTGATTTGTTCAGCTTTAAGTCTTTGTCTCTTGTCTCAATAAGCTCTTTTAAATCGTATGCATCGTCTTTAACAGAAAAAGAAGCGTTAAAAAGGAGAATTTCTTCTTTCACTCCATCTTTTTCTATGGTTGCAGAAACGGTTACGGTTGATATTTCTTCAACACAGATTATCTCTTTTATTTCTTTGGATGGTATAGATAAGAATCTGTCGCATTCAAAAACGGAAATAGGGGAGCTTTCCCCGCGCCTAACAACGGAAACTCCTTCTGCAACGGTTAATGCTTCGTCTGTTATTATAACCCACGCATCTTTTCTTAAAAGGTCTTTTCCATAGTCTGCAAGAAACGCACCACCGTTTTTTATATCAATATTTTTTTTGCTTAAAAACTCTGCAACATCGGCAGATATTTTCGAGGCTTTTTTCATCTTTTTGCTCCCTTTGGCTTGACAACACAAGAACGTTTTTTGTAATCCCAAATTTTTAGATAAAAATATTTTTCAGCATTACAAAATACCCATATAAAACCAAAATACATTATATACCAAAAAGAAATGAAAATCAATAGAAACATAGAAGAAAATAGATAAAAACATTCAAAAACTCTATGAAAACTTAGCTAAATTTCTCGTTGAAACTTGGTTTAATAGGTTTTTAAAATGACTTTTAACCTTCTTGCGAAAAAATGTGCAAAAAAACAAAAAAATATTAAAAACCATATTGACAAATGCAAATAATTGTGGTAAAATAACTCTCGGTTCGGGAAAAGCGAACTAAAATTGAATATTATAGTTGTTCAAGAGCAAGTGGAGGAGTCGCCTAGCCTGGTCGAGGGCGCACGATTGGAAATCGTGTAACCGTCAAAAGCGGTTCGAGGGTTCGAATCCCTCCTCCTCCGCCAAAAATTAAACGGATACCAATTGGTGTCCGTTTAATTTTTTCATCAGAAAGGAGGAGAGATTCGAACGGGTTGGTAGTGAATGACTTGCCGGTGGCAAGTCAGAGCCAACCCTGACCGAGCCCGTAGGCGAGAGCGAATCCCTCCATTGCAAAAGCGATGGTATATCATCACGCCTTTTGGGAGATAGTTCAGAAAATGTTGCTTTGAACAATGAAACTAAAAAAATAAAGTATTTTTATTATGTCAAAGAATTATTCTACAATATATTCCTAACAACTTTCGACAGATATAGAGTTGCTATGCTAAAGAACAAGGGATTCTTTCGACACTATTTTTCAAATTTATAAAAGTGAATAGTTAATAAACAAGAAAGTTTCACTAAGAAAATTGCAAATATGCTTCTTACTTTCATTTTCTTGTTTTAACGTATTGAACTATAAAAAGGATAAAAATATGATTTTATTAGCATTAGTTTTTGGTGTATATATTATTCAAAAAATCGTTGTCTTTTTTACGTCTTTATCAAAGGGCAAAGAAATAAAGACTTATTCTAAGTTAGAAATGGTTTGCGATTTATGTTCGTTTGGTGTTATGGTTATTTATGGATTATTACTTAGCAAGGTTATATCAAATGAATCTTTAGCTTACAATATTATTGGGGTTCTTTCCGCAATATTTGTGGTTGGAAATTACAAAATCGAAAAGCGTAAATAGTTTTATTTTGTATATGAATAGTCTTTTGAAATGCTAAAAAAACTTATTGTCGAGCTTAAATATTCCTACATAGTGCTGAAAAAAATTTATTGCGAGAATAGTTTTACATAATTCAAAACCATTTTTGCGAATTATCTCATTTTGGAGTAAAACAATTTTTATTAAAATTTAATAATTCATTGAAATGAAGGGACTGTTTTCGAACGGTCCTTTTAAGCATCCTAAGAAAAATAGCATCAGGATTGTGCTTTATTTAAGACATTGATATTTTAAAAAACATTGATATTTGCTCAACAAAAAATCTTTCATTGTAACAAAAATCCAAAAAGCCAACAAAATAATAATTTGTTTTTAAAAAGTAAAAATACAAAAATAAAATTTGGTATTGACAAACAGAAATAAATATGATATCATTTTGATACCAAAAAGAAATAAAGGAGACACCTCATGAAAAAACAAATTGATGAAATTATTTTAAACCCAAAGGAAAATGGAGTTGGAGCTCTTTTGCTTATTTTGCTTTCGTATGCAGTTGGAATTGCCTCGATAGTAATTGGCGAATTGTTCGATATCATTCCTCTTATGGCTGCCGGAATTGCTTATTGTGCGGTTGGATGGATATTTTTTCTTGGACTTAAAACGGTAAAACCCTATGAAGCACGTGTTTTAACACTATTTGGAAAATACAAAGGAACATTAAAAAAAGAAGGCTTTTATTTCGTTAATCCTTTTTGCGTTTCTTTTAATCCCGCATCAAAAACAAAGCTCGGTCAAAGTGGAGACGTTCATACTCCAAGTGCTTCTCAGACTCAAGGACAGGTAGAGGTTGCTGACAATAAAATATCCCTAAAAATAATGACGCTCAGTAATTCAAAGCAAAAAGTGAACGATTGCCTTGGAAATCCTATTGAAATAGGAATTGCGGTAACGTGGCGAGTTGTAGATACGGCAAAAGCTGTTTTTTGTGTTGATAACTATAAAGAATTTTTATCTCTCCAATGTGATAGTGCATTAAGAAACATTGTTCGCATCTATCCTTATGACGTTGCTGAAAACGTTGATACAACAGGTGATGGAATTGCAGACGAGGGAAGCCTCAGAGGGAGCAGTGAAGTTGTTGCAAACAGAATTAAAGAAGAAATTCAACAACGTGTTAGCGAAGCTGGACTTGAAATTATTGAAGCAAGAATAACATATCTTGCATATGCTCAGGAAATTGCGGCAGCTATGCTTCAAAGACAGCAAGCGGCGGCAGTTGTTGATGCTAAAAAACTCATTGTTGACGGAGCGGTAGGTATGGTTGAAATGGCTCTTGAACGTCTTAATGAAAAAGATATTGTTAAGCTCGATGAAGAAAGAAAGGCAGCAATGGTTTCCAATCTTCTTGTTGTTCTTTGCGGAAACAAAGATGCTCAACCAATCGTTAATTCTGGAAGTCTTTACTAAAGTGAAAACAATATGGATGATAAGTCAAAAAAACAAATCCCTTTGAGACTTTCGCCTAAGCTATACGAAGCTATTGCATCTTGGGCAGAAGACGATTTTCGTTCTATTAACGGACAGATTGAATATTTGCTGACGGAATGTGTTCGTCAAAGAAAGAAAAACGGTAAATACGTTTCTGATGAAATTGACGTACCGCCTGAGCTTGATATAAAATAAACAATCGTATCATAGTCAACGGAAAAATGTATTCTTACTAATAAACTAAGAAAAGGTGTTGTTGCAAACGTGAGTACTATTCTCGTTTACAACAACACCTGTTTGACTTTCACGGCAAAAGTAGAACCTACATAACAATAAAGAAAGGTTCATTAATACGCATAAAATGAGTATCAATAAACCTTATTGGAAAATATAAAATATTGGCACCCGCAACGGGAATCGAACCCATAACTAACCCTTAGGAGATACCGAGGGAAATACAAGTGGTATCCCTTACAATACCTAAAAATCCCCTACTGTCAGGGGATTTTTAAGGTTAAAGTGTTATCTTGTGTTATGCCGTTATTGCTAATTTTAAGTTATTTTGTTCTAACTGATTAGCAGACAATTAGCAAGACCCTCAAAGTTAGGAAAATGGTTTTATTCCCATAAGATGCCTTTATTTAATCGCTTGTACCTCGGTCTGTTGTTTAGTATTATTTTGATTGCATTTTTCAAGGAATTCACTAATCAACTCACAAGGAACCATTACGCCATATTTAAAACGATTCATAAAATCTGTACCGCCTCCTATGTTTATACCAACTATTTGCATTTCTTGATTTAATACTGCCCCCCCACTGCTTCCATAGCTTTCATAAGCATTATGTTTAAATGTGTTCACGGGCGGTAGTTCATCATTGCTGTCAAAGATATAATAATTCTTTGAACGAATATTGCCATATGAACAAACAAACCTTTCTCCTTCCGGATTGCTAATAACCATAATTGCCTCATTATATTTTGGATTATCTTCGCATATTGGGAGTACTTTTAACTTTTTCTCTGATTTGAACGAAATCACTGCCAAATCATATGCTTCATCCGCAAACACCAATTGTGCTTTTTCAAATTGTTCATAGTACATTTGGTTTGAAATATGAGTTTTGCTATTTTTACTATATTCTGAATATGTAGGAACACCATATGGTATGATAATATAATCTGCGTTTTCAAAATCTCTCACAACGTGATATGCTGTTAATGCGTAATATGTATTATCTTCTGAATCAAAAACGACTCCGCTTGCACCAACACTCCAAGAAAAAGTTGTAACGTCCTCTGCTATATTTTTCTCTTGTTTTACAATCACAATATTACTCTCTAAAATTTCATTTGTAATCTTTTTTGAGAAATCCTCAAAATAACGATTTTTACATTGATATTCATATAAGTTTGGATATGCAAAAATACAGACGCATACTAATATTAAGGTAATAACAAAGATTGTTATTATTATTTTTATCTTTTTATGATTCATGCTTTCCTCACCATAAAATTATTATTTGCCAAACAAAGTATATCACAGAAGTTAAAAAAGTCTATGGATAGAACATACGCCTGTGAAAATTGGCAGGATTTTGCTAAAAATCTGATTAGTAGGCGATTAGCAAAACGGCAATTTTCTGCTAATCGCAATTAGCAAGAATTAAGCGTGGTACGCTAAAAGTTCGAGTTTGTTTTGTTACCAAAAAAGCAAGAAAACTCACTCGAGAAAATGAGTGAATTAAAAAAGCAAAAGTGCCGAGAAACCTTGATTTATCGGCACTTTTTGGCGCGCTTGCCCGGATTCGAACCGGGGGCGTTCCGCTTAGGAGATACCGAGGGTGACAGATATGTCGTTACTTCCTGTCCCTGATAATCCCGTATTTTCATGGCTTTTTCGCACTTTGAGTGTTAAGCTATGTTACGGAATTACTGCTGATTTTACCCCGTTTTCGACCGTCTAATTAGATGGGAATTAGCAAGG
>JAZNJM010000099.1:0-3379 GCA_045578045.1 Eubacteriales bacterium
AATATAGCAGAAGGGTACGGAAGAAAATCAACAAATGATTATATTAGGTTTTTAAATATAGCCAGAGCATCAAAATACGAACTTGAAACGCAAATTCATATTTGTATAATGCTGAATTATATATCTAACGAACAGGCAAAAACGATACTTGATTTATCACAAGAAATAGGCAGAATGCTCAACGTACTAATAAAAAAATTATCTTCGCCAAATTAATTCATATTTAATAAGGAATTAGAAGTAAAGAAAACATTTTTTATTCAGTTAGAAACTGGTTTTGATAGAGAAATAACGCTTTATGCTTTCTCACTAATGCCTTTCCCCCTCTCCCCCCGTCCACTATTGCCTAATGCCTAATGCCTATTGCCTAATGCCTAATGCCTATTGCCTATTGCCTATTGCCTAATGCCTAATGCCTATTGCCTATTGCCTATTGCCTAATGCCTAATGCCTAATGCCTATTGCCTAATGCCTAATGCCTAATGCCTATTGCCTATTGCCTCCTACGGTCCTTTATATCCGTCATTTGTATCCATAAGCCATTCATAAGAGGCAACGTCTTCCCAGATTTTCCATATCTGTTCATATGAATAATCGGGGTATGCTTCTCTAAGAATATGGAGAACGTTTTTGCTGTAATCGCCACTCATAAAGAGCTTTGCGGCGTTTGCAATTTCTTTTTCGGAATATCCCGTATATTCATCAGCAAATCGTAAAGCGGCATCTTCCTTAGATATCCCCGTTATCTTGCATAAAAGGTCATAATTACCATACTCAGCAAGAGAAACGGCATATTGAAGGAGCTTTGAAAGGTCTGAAGCGTCCTCCGCTTTAATTCCCGATAAACCGCCCGAAGAAGAACCATTGGAAGAACTGTTTTCTGAGTTTGAGCCAGAACCGTTTTCAACAAGGTCTTTAGGCTCGATTCCTAACTTTTCAAGGTATGAATAATCTCCTGCTTCTAAAGCGAGTTTAGCCAATTCAATATCATTTTTCAAACTGTTTTGAATGGATTCTTGCTTTCTGTCTGCTTCTTTGTTTGAATATTCCTTATCCTTGTAATAGCTATCGAACTTTCTTTTTTCCTCATTTTCTCTCACTCCGAGGAACTTTTCAACAGCGTCAGAATACAATCCTGAAAGAGCAGATGAATATTTTTCATCAGAAGATAGCTTCGCTTTTAAGATTGCATCGTCAACGCTTGATAATTTGTTTGATTTTTGTTTTGAAATATCGTTATAGTTATTTTGATATTCGTTCACCAAAGAAAGATAAACGTTATCAGCCGCCCCGCCCGTAAGTCCCTTAGCGGACAATTCTTCGGGCAGGTCTTTAGTTGCTGAAACGTATGAAATATAAGCCTCTCTTGCCAAGTCGTCTGCATCTGCGGAGACTTGTTTTTTTTGTTTTTCAAGGTCTTTAAGCTGAACGTCAAGAGAAGCGTTTAGCTCTTCTTTCTTTTTCTTTGCAACGTCTGAGTATCCGCTCCCCGAAAGAAAAGAAAGAAAATCCTTATAGTTATATATCTTTGAATAGCTCATTTTTTACTCCAATCTTTATGAATTTCCTTTGTTATATCGTCCTTAACGTATAAGCCTCGGACGTATTCTTTTCCAGAACCAAGATAATAAATACGCTGTATAACGTATGGTATTTCTTGATATAAGCAAGTATCAACGTCTAAAATGAAAGCATCTGTTTCAAGCTCTACGTTTGGTTGATTCATAACGGAAAATGGGTTCCCGTTAAAATAAAATTCTCCTTTTTCAATATAGTCGTTAAGGTCGCTCTGAGAAGGGATAGGCGTTCTTAAAACGGCAAAATTTACCTTCTTTTTTAGCTTGAAATATTCTGCAAGTGCTTCTGCTTCTGCAACTGCTATTTTTTTCAGATTATTATCATTAAGCAAAAATTCACATTGTTTTTTGTTTGAATGAAACCCGTGTTCAATGATAAATGAATATTCAAGTCCGCTTTTTCCAGCAACTGAGCTTCTTATAACGCCATAGTAATCTGAACCCGAAGACGTTTTTTTAGTGAGTGCGCCTCTGTTCCACGCATCAGTTCCATCTTTCATAACGTTAACAACAGCAGAAATGAGCTTTTCACAAAGGTCTTTCGTTGCCGTTCTTTTAACGCTGTAAAATCCGCAAACGTATGCTGCACTTTCAGATTCACTCGTTGAGTTTGAATGGAGAGAGATAAAAACCCTGCTTCCACTGTTGACAGCAATACTTCCCCTCTCCGTTAAGGTTGGGTTTTCGTCTTCTTTTCTCGTAAGAACAACGTCCATATTCTGATACTTCCTTAGCTCTTCTGCAAGAAAGGTTGCAAGTTTAAACATTACGTTTCCTTCATAATATCCGCCCAGAACACCTTTATTAACGTTTTTTGTATGCCCTGGATCTATGGTTATTCTCATATTATTTCTCCTTTTAGTTTATTTGATTATTCTTCCGTTTTATCAGTAACGGTCTTTGTAAGCTGATTTGCATAAACAGCGGTATTTTATTTGATTATTTTTCCGTTTTATCGGTAACGGTCTTTGTAAGCTGATTTGCATAAACAGCGGTTGATGCAAGGAAAACACCTTGAAGCGTACCCTTTGCAAGACTTTCCAAAAAGGTATCACCCATTGACGTATATATGTAAAACGTTGATAAAACCGTTGATAAAACGCCTAAAATAATGGGAATAAACCTGTTTGGAATGTACGTTTTATGCTTTATCCACCACCCCGTTAAATTAAGAAACGGGATAAGAAAAATCAGCTCAGGATATACGTATTCCCTCATATCCATTATATTCAACCTCCTTTCCTTTTGAAATTATTTTAATTAGGCATAAGGCAGTAGTGAGGCATTAGGCATAAGGTAGTAGTGAGGCATTAGGCATTAGGCAGTAGTGAGGAAAGCTAAAAGTAAAATCCTTTTCTCTAAGAAAGGAGAACAAAGATTTAAGCCTTTTTAAGAGATAAGAGCGAAGAGTTTAAGCCTTTTTAAGAGATAATATTGAAGAGCAGGAAATTTAAAATTGAAAATGAAACTAATTTTTAAAATAGAGTAAAGTAAGTTAAAATATCCCCCCTCTTTATTCCTATCCACTACTGCCTAAATTAAGCAAAACGAAAAAGGTTTTCTTAGAATCATTACTGCCTCCTACCCCCGTCCACTATTGCCTATTGCCTATTGCCTCCTACCCAAGTCGGATCGTAGCCATGTCGTTCTGTGAGCCAAGGAGTTGGCACAATAATTTGTCTTCCTAAGACCGCTTGGCCTCCGACTTCTACTGCCTAAATTAAGCAAAACGAAAAAGGTTTTCTTAGAATCATTACTGCCTCCTACCCCCGTCCACTATTGCCTATTGCCTATTGCCTCCT
>JAZNJM010000100.1:0-19809 GCA_045578045.1 Eubacteriales bacterium
AGAAAAAGACAGAATAAAGCCGCCCAAAAACACTTTTAAGGTTTTTGAAACGTTGAAAAAACCTGCATATTCAAAATTATCCGAATATGTATATGCAACACTTTTAACCCTTTCCCAAAATCTCAATATCTGAAAAATAAAGCTCCTTTTCTCAAATTCTTTTTCTTTTTTCCTTTCAACCTCTTTTACGTTCATTTTAAACCTCCGTTTTGTTATGAGAAAAATATCTCATTATCTATTTTATTTATAATAATATACCACTTTATATTTTCAAATTTTGTCGTAAACAGAGGTCGATTTATAAACTAACAGCTTATATATATATTCGTTTTGTTTCTTTTTAGAATATTTCAAAAAAAACAGAAAAAATATGGCGTTTTTTCAAAAAATAAAAAACACTATGTTTTTAACACAGCGTTTTATAAAATTTAAAAATTATTTTTTCTTTTTATTCGTTTTTCCGTCATCTGTTTTTCCGCAAAGCCAAACAATAAGAAGAATCCAGCCAACAACGGGAATAAGTCCAACCAAAAGCAGCTTTCCGCTTTTTCCTGCATCGTGAAGCCTTCTTGTAGCAACAGCAAGTTGAGGAACTATCATAAGAAAAACAAAAACAAGATAAAGATATCTGATAACCCCTGCGGTTGTAAGTCCGCTAAGAAAACCCGTTATAAATGAAAGAGCAAGAGTAATGACCGCAAAAAAAGCTGTAAAAAGCCAAAACTCTTTTCTCGTTGCCTTTCCTTCAAAGTTTGAATAATCGTTTTTAACGCAATTTACAAAATATTCCATAATTATGCTCCCGATAAAATAAACTCAAAAAACAAAAAAGAATCTAAAGCATCATAAATTCATAAGTTTAAGTATACCACAGCTTTTTAAAAAAATCAACAGTTTTACAAGATTTTACACATATCAAAAAAACATAGCTTTTTAATACACGTACATTTTTTAGAATCAAGAAATATATTATATTTCTTCAAAAGGGATTTTCATATTTTCAGCAAACTTTTCGGAATTGCTTCCCTTATTCCCCTTAATAACAATATTATCACACCCTGAAAACACACCCCAGCCAATATTTACGTTGTCATTCAGAATAATTATTTCCGAAAGGCTTTTACACTCTGAAAACGCCTCCCTCGATAGTGTTTTAACTTTTGGGATTGATATACTTTCAAGGGATACACAGCGAAAAAATGCGTTACATCCTATGTTTTCTACACCAATAGATGATATTATTTTTTTCAATGACACACAATCGCGAAAAGCACTTTTTCCAATTTTTAAAAGGGTTTCAGGAAAAGTTACGCTTTTTACAAAATCACATCCTCTGAACGCATTATCTCCAATGCTTTCAACAAGGCTTTTTCCGATTGTTTCGGGTATATAAACGTGTTCTTCCTTTCCAATATATTCCGTTATTGTAACAATTCCACCGTTTGTTCTGAATTTAAAAACCTTTTTCCAATCTTCAACAGTATATTTTTTTATTCCAAGAGCTTTTTTTAGTTTGTTTTGTTCTATTTTCTCAATATCTTCTGTGGAATAAATTTTGTTTTTATATTCAAGAAGCATTGAATATATTTCTACGTTTCTTTCTTCTGATGCAACCTGAATCATTCTATTAAGTTCATCAAGAGATATTTTCGAAGAATACTCCAACAGCTTATATAATAAATCCGCCCGATTCCTCGAAGAAAGAGCTTTAACGCAAAAAACTTTGTCTTTAAGAATATATTTTGTCAAAACTGCTCTTTTATCAAAATTGCTGAGGGCAATTATAGGAAGAACTTCTTCATCAAAAATATTCTTAAACCACATAGAGCTTTTTAAAGCATAGCTTTGGGGAGCTCTCACAAAGCATAGCCTTTTGCAATTGGAAAATGCATCTTTTTCTATATTTAAAACGCTGTCTGCAATAGATACATTCGTAAGATAATCGCATCCATAAAAAGCTAATCTTCCAATTATAGTTACTGTATCAGCTATCACAACTTTGGAAACGCATAAACATTGAAAAAACGCCTGTTGTTTAATTTTAACAACATCGCAAGGAATAACAACGTTTTTATCGTCTCCGTTATACTTTATCAAAACACCGTCTTTTATCCAACATCCGTTTTTCACGCTCAAAACCGACATACTCGTTCTCCAATAACATTCTTTCAAAACAAGTATAACACGACAATAATTGAAAGTCAATGAAAATAAAAAACCAAGAAATCTTTAAAACAATAAAAAACCAAACAATCTTCAAAACAAAGCCATAAAAGGTTTTATTAAGAAAGGGTTATTGCAAAAGATAAATTGCAACAACCCCATATTTATATCTTCAATTATTCAACAAAAAAACTGATTTTCTATAATAAAATAGATTAATAAACCATTATTATTTACTGATCTTCGCCAAAATCCTTGATATATGCTTCTATAAGTTTTTGTGGCCAATCTGAAACAGCTTCAAGTTTACCCGTAAAGAAACGAAGTGTCTTCGGTTCGTGAACAAATCTCAATCCGCCAATCAAATCTCTGTGATCGTAAAGCCATTTAACACGATCAATCACATATTCGGTTTGCGAAAGAGTAAATACACGTCTTGGAAACGCAAGTCTTACCATTTCAACAGAAGCAATTCGTTCACTTCCGTCTGGGTTTCTCTCCTCAGATAGTGTTCCTCTTTCCATACCGCGAATACCTCCGCAAAGGTATAAAGCGGCAACAAGAGAACCCGCTGGATACTGTTCAGAAGGGATATGGCTCACAACATCACGAGCATCAATGTGTGCACCAAGACCACCACCCGGCGTTACCATAGGAACGCCTAACTTGTCAAGCTCAGTTACGCAATGATTGATAAATTGAGGACCTTGTGAAATAACGTCTAAATCCATCGTTTCTTCAAAGCCAATAATAAGTGCTTCCATTTCTTTAACCGACATACCGCCATACGTAAGGAAGCCTTCAAACATCGTTATATAATCTTCCATTTCGTGGAAAAGCTTTTCATCACGAATAAGAATTCCACCGCCACGACCAAAGCCAAATTTCCTTGCAGAAAAATAAATCACATCAAACAAATCAGCAATCATACGAGTAATTTCTGCAATAGATTTAACCTTCATAGATTCTTCACGCATTTTAATAAAATACAAGTTATCTTGTAAAAGAGAAGCGTCAAGAACGGTTGGAATACCAAAAGATTTTGCAAGGTCTGTTGCCTCTTTCATATTTTCATAAGAAATTGGCTGACCGCCAATAAGGTTTGTTCCCGCTTCAAGTCTGACGTATGCAATATTTTCTGCACCCTCTTTTTGAATACAGGCTTTCATCTTATCAATATCAATATTTCCTTTAAAGGGAAGATTGCTTTTAACAACAAGACCTTCATCTTTAACAAGCTCTTCAACACGGCCCCCAAGTCGTGTAACGTGTGCTTTAGAAGTTGTAAAATGATAATTCATAATAACACAGCTACCCGATTTAACAAAATGCTGTGCTATAATATGTTCACACGCACGTCCTTGATGGGCAGGAAGAAGATATTTTATTCCAAAAATTTCTTCGAGCTTGTCTCTCATTCGGTAGAACGTTTCACTACCTGCATATGCATCGTCTGCCCTGAGCATAGCAGACTGCATATTATCGCTCATTGCATTAACACCCGAATCTGTGAGCATATCCATAAAAATATCTCCGTTATGGAGTAAAAACGTGTTAAACCCCGCCTCTTCAAGTTTTTTCAAACGTTCTCTTGCGGGAAGCAGTGTGAGCTTTTGAACTATCTTCACTTTATGCATTTCCATTGGTACAGGAATACGATTATAAAATTTAATTTCAGGCATTTTATTTTTCCTCCAGGTATTGCGTTTTTGATGAATCCATTATATAATATATTTCGTCATTAGTCAAACAAATAGTTTTGATGATTATTATCTATTTTTTCGATAGCGAGGAGCTTATGGAATTAAAAAATCTAATTACCTTCATTCACGTTGCAGAGCTTGGGAGCTTCACCAAAGCCGCCGATATTCTTGGTTATTCTCAATCTACAATTTCATTTCAAATCAAGCAGCTTGAAACAGAGTTTGATTGTCTTTTATTTGAGAGAATAAATCACACTGTTACCCTTACAGAACGTGGGCATCAGCTTGTATCGTATGCACACCGTATCAGAGCCTTAACAGATGAATTCAGAGACAACATAGAATCAGAGAAAGAATGTTACGGTCATATTCATATAGTAACTCCCGATTCTGTTTGCGAAGATATGATGCAAACAAATTATATTGATTTTCATAACAAATATCCATTTATTTCTTTAAAGTTCACCAATGCAGACACATCTGTTATGTTTGATATGTTAGATCACAACGAGGCGGATATCATTATAACACTTGATAGCCACGTATACCAAAAAGATTATGTTATTGCAAAAGAAGAACCACTTGCTATGCACTTTGTTACAAACAAATCCTCAAAATTTGCAAACAAAAAAGGTTTGTCAATTAAAGATATTATAAATGAGCCGTTTATATTGACTGAGTATGGTTATGGATACCGAAGGGTGCTTGATAATGAACTTGCAAAAAAATCTCTTGAAATTATTCCCGTTCTTGAAATAGGAAGAACAGATATAATAACTGACGTTATTTCTAAATCAAATATGATTTCTTTTTTGCCTGATTTTGTAACGAAAGATAAAATAAAAAAAGGAGAGCTATGTTATATTGACGTTTGCGATATAAATATTGAAATATGCAAACAGTTAATCTATCATAAAAACAAATGGATGTCAAAAAGTCTTAAAGCCTTTATTGAATACGTTAAAGAAAAGGAATTTTCGGAATAATAAACAAATTCATTTAAACATTTTCGATAAATAGATTTAATCAAGTCTTTTCGTTATACAGCTTTAATCAAGTCTTTTTGTTAAACAGACTCAATCAAATCTTTCTATTCTGTCGATGAAAAAAGCCACCCTTTTGCAAGGATGGCTTTTTATTGTTAGATATTAAATTATAACTGAGGACCTGCCGCAACGAGAGCTTTACCAGCTTCGTTTCCTGTATATTTAACAAAGTTCTTGTTAAATCTGGAAGCAAGGTCTTTTGCTTTTGTTTCCCATTCGGAAGCATCTGCATAAGTATCTCTTGGATCAAGAATTGCAGGGTTAACGCCAGGAAGAGCTGTTGGAACTTCGAGGTTGAAATAAGGAACTGTTTTTGTTTCAGCTTTGAGGATAGAGCCATCAAGGATAGCGTCAATAATTCCACGAGTATCTTTAATAGAGATACGTTTGCCTGTTCCGTTCCAGCCTGTGTTTACGAGGTATGCCTTTGCGCCACTCTTTTCCATCTTTTTAACAAGTTCTTCAGCATATTTTGTTGGGTGAAGCTCAAGGAAAGCCTGACCGAAGCAAGCGGAGAACGTTGGAGTGGGTTCTGTGATTCCGCGTTCTGTTCCTGCGAGTTTAGAAGTAAATCCAGAAAGGAAGTAATATTTAGCCTGATCAGGTGTGAGGATAGAAACGGGAGGAAGAACACCAAAAGCGTCTGCGGAAAGGAAGATAACGTTCTGTGCATCAGGAGCAGCAGAGATAGGACGAACGATCTTTTCGATATGATCGATAGGATAAGAAACACGGGTGTTTTCTGTTACAGAACCGTCTGCGAAGTTGCAAACGCCGTTTTCGTCAACAGTAACGTTTTCAAGAAGTGCGTTACGTTTGATTGCTCTGTAAATATCGGGTTCAGAATCTTTATCAAGGTTGATAACCTTTGCATAGCATCCGCCTTCAAAGTTGAAAACGCCGTTGTCGTCCCAGCCGTGTTCATCATCACCGATGAGGAGACGTTTAGGATCTGTTGAAAGCGTTGTTTTACCTGTTCCTGAAAGACCAAAGAACAAAGCTGTGTTTTCGCCGTTCATATCTGTATTAGCGGAGCAGTGCATAGAAGCCATACCTTTGAGAGGGAGGTAGTAGTTCATCATAGAGAACATACCTTTTTTCATTTCGCCGCCGTACCATGTGTTAAGAATAACCTGTTCACGAGATGTAATGTTGAAAACAACTGCGGTTTCAGAGTTGAGTCCCAATTCTTTATAGTTTTCAACTTTTGCTTTAGAAGCGTTGTAGCAAACGAAATCCGGTTCAAAGTTTGCCAATTCTTCTTCAGAAGGATTGATAAACATATTTTTAACGAAGTGTGCCTGCCATGCAACTTCCATAATAAATCTGATAGCCATACGAGTATCAGCATTTGCACCGCAGAACACGTCAACAACGTAAAGTTTTTTGTTTGAAAGTTCTTTAACTGCAAGTTCTTTCAATTCTTTCCATGTTTCTTCAGAGCAAGGATGGTTGTCATTTTTAAATTCATCAGATGTCCACCAAACTGTGTCTTTGGAGTTTTCATCCATAACGATGAATTTGTCTTTTGGAGAACGACCGGTATAAATACCTGTCATAACGTTAACTGCGCCAAGCTCTGTAAGCTGACCTTTTTCGTAACCTTCAAGAGAAGGATCTGTTTCAGCAGCAAACAATTCTTCGTATGAAGGATTGTGAATAATTTCTGTTGCGCCGCTGATTCCATACTTTGCTAAATCGAGTGTTTTCATAAAAAAATTCCCTTTCTGAGATGTTATTCTTATATGTTTTATTTTTTTATTCTATATTATGGTGAGGAATAAATACAAAATCCCCCATATATTCCAATGCATTATACCATATAATAACAAATAAATCAAGATGGAAAATAAAATTTTTCTATGACATCGAAAAATATTTTTTATAATTAACCTTTCTTTCAAATCTAAAAACGCAATAAAATCTTTTGAATCATATTCAAAAAAATAAAAAATGTATACCAAATACCTGATTGTAAAGGGTATACATTTTTTCCATTACCTTATTATAAATTAAAAACAAATTTCAATGGTTCTTAATCTACTTTTTTCTTTTTTATTTTAAAAGCGGCAACTAAAAGAATAATCGATATTATTATAAATGAAACGCCCATAACGACACTGGCGATTGATAAAGACAAAATCAAAAAAATCGATGCTAAAAGAACCAATGTTGCAAAAACCAAGGTGTTTTTTCGAAACGCAATTAAAAATATACCGCCTATTATCAACCAAAAAGATAAGAAAAACAACAAAAAAGATACAGTAAAATTGTCTTCCAAAACAAATAAAAAAACAATTCCAAGAACAACTGATAATAACCCTACGCCCAATATAATTAAACCTATTATTCTTTGTATTGATAAATTATTTTTTTGTGATGGCAAATCGTTTTTTTCAGCCTCTTCCGTTTTTTTATCTTGATTATTTTCGGATTGCTTTCCTATGGCAATGTATTCCACCGATACGTTAAATAACTCTGCCAAAGAAATTAAATTATAAGTATCAGGTGCGCTTGTATCCGTTTCCCATTTGGATACAGCTTGACGGCTTACTCCAAGCCTTTCAGCTACGTATTCTTGAGATAAATTATTCTCTTTTCTTAATTTGCTTATTCTTTGTCCCATTGACATTTTTATCACCTCCGAGAAAAATTATAGTCTTTTTTTCGGTTGATTTCCACCAACTATAACGCAACTTTAGGTTGCATATGGTTTTTTTGAGGTTTTTCATACACAATAGTACCACAAATCGAAGCAAATTACAATAGATTCAGAAAAAACAAACAGCTACATAGAAAATAATAAATTCCAAATCATAACAGTTTTTTTCAACTATCTTTTTTTCCTATAACAGAAGCGAGTTGAGAAAGAATATCTCCGCTTCCGTTCACTGTTATAGTGCTGACGTTTTCAAAAATTCGTTCCAAATATTCAAGCTCTTTCAGCTTATAGAGAGTTTTATTCTCATCCATCAGCTTTGCTGTGTTAAGAAGAGATCTTGTTGAAGCAACTTCTTCACGCCGTGCAATAACGTTAGCCTGAGCCTTTTTCTCCGCAATAAGAACAGTGTTCATAATATCCCTTATTTCGCCCGGAAGAATAATATCACGAACAGAGCCTTCAAGAAAGTCCATAGAAATATCTTTCAATTTTGCTTTCATTTGGGAGAAAACAAATTGAGACATTTCATCTTTGCTTGAAAGAATATCGTCAAACTTTTTACATCCAACATATTCACGCAAAACGAGTTGAGCACAATTATGAACGTATGTTTTATAATCGTCAACAGAATTAGAAACCTTAATAAAATCGTTAATTCTATATATTCCGATATAGCTGATTCTGATAGAAACCTTATCCTGAGTTAAAAGCTCCTGACAAGCAACGTTAAAAACTATATTTCTTTTATCAAATATTTCTGCTTTAACGTTTTTTCCGTTTTTCCAAAAATAATACGTTCCCGCTTCAAGAACACTGTCAACAACACCGTTTATATACAAAACAGCGTTCTGATGAACTCCAATTTCTATTTTTTCATAAAATTTTGAATTTATTTTCTGAAAAATATATTCGGGAATATTATCAGCCTTTGGATTGGAAAAATCCACAAATTCAAAAGTATTTTTGCAAAAATAATTCCAGAAAGCGTATTTGCCTTCAGTAAGAAATTCCGAAAATATTCCGTCTTTATAATGAAGAGCCGCAAAACCTGCTTTAACTTCAACAACGTCTGCATTTTTTCTTATTTCTTCATCTGAAAGCAAGGTTTCAAGATGACATCTTGAAGAAAAAATTTGGTTTTCCAAAGAAAGAATTGAAATTTCCTTGTTTCCAAAAAGAGTATACTTCCCCGCGCCAAGCAACTTTTCAAATTTCCCATTTTTGAAAAGAAGTCCTTTTTGATTTTCGTTAATCATAATTTTATTTATAAACATAATATGCTCCATTGTAAAAAATATATATGTGTTATTATTAAGCAGTTAAAAAGCTCCTCACAGAGCAAAGCGGTCTTTAATTTAAGTTTTTCTAAAAAATAGGGGGAAGAATAACTTTGCCCTCTTTTAAGATAAAACGGTATCCCTTTCAGACAAGGCTTTACTCTGTTTGCCCATATGATTTTTTAAAAATTTCTTTTTAACAAATCATCAAGACTGAGTTGCTTTTTCCTTTGAATTTGTGTTTTGATAAAACTACTCAAGAAACACTATAATGTGATTTTTTTATCCACGGTAATCAACCGATACTCACGGCAGGAGTATGGGGATTTGAACCCCAAGGGCGAAAAAGCCTCGGTATACATAGAAGCAAAGCCGTATGCACCGCGGTGATTGAAATACACCAGCCTTGAAGCCTCATCGCAAGGATATTTTACCAAATTCATTCCAATTTATCACGGAAAAAACGTTGCGAAAATAAAAACTCTGCGGTTTATTTTATTCCGCAGAGCTTTTGTTTTTTCAATTTATCTTTAATAATCCAAAGGAGAGATTCAGGCTCTAAAACCTTTACAGTTGGTCCGAAGGATAAAACACGAATAGCCATTTCTCTCTCATCCTCAATATCATATTTTATTCTTAGAATATACTTTTTATCATCAATTTTTTCGGCTTGCTTTTCAAAGTGAGCAAAATGGAGCATACAACGTTCACAAGTGTTTCTTTCGTCCTGTATTTCCATAACCAAGGTTTTATATTCCTTTGTTTTTTGCTTAGGATTTTTTGAAAACTCTCCGTAATATCGTCCATATTTCGTTATTCTTGAAAGATTAACAACAGAAACGTATCTGCAACCTGAAGCTATAATTCTGAATTTATCGTCTTTTTCAGAATATTCTAATCCAACGGGGAGAATTTTTGTATACGTTTCTCCCCCACGCCTATTTTTCATACTTATTTTAACAACGGCTTTATCACGAATTGCATCAAGGAAAAATCTGAATTTCTTTATATAATCCTCGTTTTCAAAAGAATCACCATCTTCATATTTATCATATATATAGTAATCGTCAGGTGTAAAAAGTGGCTCAATATCTTCAAGTCCTTCAAATTCAACTCCAAATAGCTTAATTCTCGGATCAAGAGAAATTGCTTTAAGCCAACTTTTTTGAAGAGTAGTTAGAGGCATTGTTGGAGTATTTTCAAGAGGCGTTGACATATCCCAATGAACAAGCTGCCATTTTTGATTTTTCAAAGCGGGAAGAACGGTCAAACAGCTTTCGCCAAACGCATATTTTTCAACTTGTTGTGCAAGTATCTTTTCATCTTTTTCTCCATTTTGAATAGAAGATATAATTTTAGCAACTGCGTTGTAATATGCAGAATAAAGCTCAGAAAAAATCATTATCAAGCTCCTCCCTTTTCTGCATTTTCTTCGTCAATATCATATAATTCATAAAGCCTGTTTATATCTTTTTTGAATTTATTCTCAATAGTTCTGTTGGAAAAATTCATTTGCGTTATTCTCCCTATAAACGTTCTTATCCAAGGAACAAGCTCTTCGCTGTCAAAAACAGAAACAGAAAACTTATACGTCTCGTTGTCTATTTTCTCAATCTTTCCAATTCTTTTTTCTCTATAAAGCCTTCTTAATATGTAATCTTCGTCAGGACGTATTTTAATTGTAAATGAAGCATCTTCCAAAATACTGTTATATTTTTGTTTACAGCTTACTCCCCACATCTCCCCTTTCATTTCATGGGCTCTTTTTCTAATTTTTTCAAAACCGTCAAAAACCTCTTTTAGCTGAACACTTAACAAATAATCAATTCTAAAAGACTGAATCGCTTTTGCTGAAAAATTGTATGCCAAAAGATTTTGCCTTCCGTTCTGAACGCTTATTAAAACTTTCAAAGGCAAAACCAACGTTTCAATCTCTTTTTTTGTTCTGAATCCAATCTTTTTAACAGAAATCTTTCTTTTTTCTCTAATCCCTTGAAATATCTTTACCAAAATATCAGAATCAACAGCAGAAGTTATATAATGATGCTTAAAGGATAAAATATCGTCTCTATTTTCATATTTATCAAGAAGAAACGAACCAATAACACCGCAAGGAGAAACCTCAGAAAAGAAATTAAGAAAAACTTTGCTTTCTGGGAGTATACTCATTTTATTACGACTGTATAATACACTTTTTCCCTTTTTTTCCCTGACAATAAGCCCCTCATTTATATATTCTTTAAGTTTTTTTCGAATTGTTGATTCATCAAAAACATACGGATTTTTAAAGCAAGAAAGGTATTTTTTATCAATAAGAGTCATCATTTCAGAAATAGAATAGCTTTTACCATCGTCAGACAATATATCAAAAATGATAAAATGAAGAGTAATATCTCCGTCCGTAAAACTTTTGGATTTCCACGCTTTATACAAAGGGTTATGCTTTTCCGCTCTGCTGTCAATGGACAAAAATACTGTCTTGCCATCGGAAGTCCTTACAAAACGCATATATTCTCCAAGCCAACTTTCTACTCTTCTTTTTTCGTTGTCGTATGAACGTTTGCTTTTTTCTGTATATTCATCTCGGCTCTTAAAGCCATAAACATAAAATTCCCGAACATATTCCCTTATCTTATCAAAATTTTTTATCAATTCACTGTAAGACATAAAACCTCATAATATCTCTGTTATTTTTTCAAATAGTCCTTCATTTCCAATAACAATAACAACAAGTCGTTCCCTTATTCTCGTTATGGAATGGAAAAACATATTTGGAAATAAGTTATCAGGATCAAACTTTGGAACCCCCTCAAGATGACCATTTTCATCATAATAAAAACTGTCGTCTAAAATCATAACGCCTTTATCTATTTCAGTCCCCACAATATGATTCTTATTATATTTACTTTCGTATTTCAAAAGGCTTTTCATTTTTTCCTTGTTTCCATAATTGGTGATAAAAAACCCTTTTTTCTTAAAGTACTCAATAATTTTATCCGCTTCCTCAACATTTTGAGAAAAAACAACTTCAACATCAGAATAATTCCCCTTAGAATCTGATGTTAAATTCATATTTTTCAATCTTCTTATAAAAGCTGCAATTTCCCTATTCGCCCTTATTTTTTCCGAAAGCTCAAATGATTCCACAAGAGGAAGGGCCTTTATTTTTTCAATAATTCCAGCTTTTCTTTCTTCTGTTGTTAAAAGATGTTCTGGAGCATAGGAAAAAATACAGCAAGATGACCGACAAATATTTTTAAATAATTCAAAATAAAAAGGAGGCATACTCTGACCTTCGTCAACAAGAATAAACTTAAAGCTATTAAGATTGTTTATATATCTTTCAACCGAGTCAGCATCGCAATAATAAAAATTGGGAATCGAGTTTTCCAAAATGTTATTTTGGGAATCAGATTTTCCACAATGAAAAACAAGAGTTTTTCCTTTTTTTGAAAGACTTTTCGCTGTATCATAAAGTAACAAGGTTTTTCCTGTACCTGGAATACCCGTTATGGAATAAAATCCGTTTTTATTCTCTTCGAGAATATGAAATAGAATTTTATTTTTAATCTGCTCTTGAGCGTTTGTTAAAAAATATTCTCCATTTATAAATTTTTTAGGTGTTTTAAAAGGAGAAACGAGAAAATCTGCCCTTCTGAAAAGATTTGATATATCAGACAAATAAGATTTTGAAAAAGAATTTATAACATCAGATAATTCTTTTATATCAGCTTTCAAAAGTTGGTCTTTATATAGCTTATAACAGCAAAAAGGTTCTGAAACAACGGTATAGAAATAGTTTTCAGTTCTCAAATGAGAAAGATAATACTTATTTCTTTTAAGCTGTTGCAAAATTTGTTTTTCAGGAACAAGTCTGCTTTTAAGCTCAATATTCAAAACCGAGTCTCTCTTGAATTTAAGGAGATCAAATTCTTTACCAATTCTTGGTATTTGATATCCGTAAAAAAAGCCATCAAAGTCTTTAACAGAAACGCCAATTTTAAAAAGCACATCTGCAAGAAGCCTGAGAGATGATATTTCGTGTTCTCTTGATTGTGAATTGAAGGGCTTTTGTGAGCTTCGACAGTCAATAATGTTGAACGCTTTCTCATTATTTATTCTTGATTGTATATAAAAGTTAATTGGTTTTGACATATATCACCTCAAAAAAATTTAAAAAACATATCCATCTTTTATATCGCTTTTACAACAAACACAAAAGCATACTGTTTTATAATATAAATACATTCAATACATATAAAAATATATTGAAATTAATTCAATAGCATCACAATCAACTGTCGTTTAAAGATATATTGTTATTGTATATCTATTTTATATATTAGTCAATACAAAAATGAAAAAACACCCGAAAAGGAATAGCGTGAAATTATTAAGTAAATTTTTAGTTGTTTGATTTTTTAAACCAAATAGTTTTTATTACGAAAAGATATGTTTTTTCAGAACCATTGTTGTATTAAAAAGAAGCCAGAGATAATACCCTCTGACTTCTTATTTTAGTTATTCAACCTTTTACACACAATGCTATGATATTCTGGATTTATTTCTATGCCAATGTATTCCCTTTCTAAATCCTTTGCAGCTTGCAGGGTTGATCCACAACCACAAAATGGATCTAATACTGTTTGTCCTTTTATGGTTGTTAATTCAATGAGATATTTCATAAGAGCAATAGGCTTTTGAGCAGGGTGTAATCCTCTGTCTGATTTTTCAGCCTTGCATTTAATTATATTAGAACAAACCTCAAGCCCTTGATTTAGAAGCGGATTGTTTTTTATGGCATTTTCATTATATCCACCGACTTCATTTTGAATGATATTATCGGTTAAAGTATCACCAATCGCATAAGGCTTCATAAACCACAAAATTGGTTCAAAAAGTGGTCTTAAATTTCCTAATTTCCATCCTGACCACTTTTGTGCATTTGCAATATCATTTCTTTTATTAAAAACAACAGAAACATTTTGTGCTCTGTGGGCAGCAGAATCTTTTTGCCAAGAAATCATATCTTTAAAAATAAATCCTGCATCTTCTAACGCACAAATACATCTATGAGCATATCTACGACCTGCAAAAACAAAACAACTAGCCCCAGGTTTAAGGACTCTCAGCCACTGCGAAGCCCATTTAGCACACCATTGATAATATTCCAAAGGTATCTGTTTATCAGCTTCAGACCATCCATTAAGAGGCTTTCCGCGCGTTTTAAATAGAGAGCTTTTATTTTGTGCAGGACTTTTCCCAAGCAATGCGGAATTTGTATTATTGTGCAAAACATCCCACTCATCAAAAGAAATACCATAAGGAATATCAGAAAGAATTAAATGTATGGAATTATCATCTATTATTTTTATTTCATTTATAGAATCTCCGCAAATTACAGTACTCATGTTTTTCTCCTACAAAGATGAAACAAATTTTTCAATCGTTGATATTCTCTCTAAAACTTTTTTGCTTTTTAACAATTCAGCTATAGCTTCATCTCTAGTTAAGGTTGTTATCAATTTTCTCTCGGAATTGAGATACTCCAATTCACAATCGCCCCTATAACGAATAATTTCTTTACAAATATTTAATTGATCATTAAATTTATCAATAGAAATTGAGATGCGATCACATAACATTTGGTTTATATATGGAAATTGACAATTCATCCTGTCCGCATACGCAATTTTAGTATCTCTAGCAAGTCTTACCGGGGCATTCCAAATTGTTTCTAAACTTAAAGTATCAGATTCCATAACATTGTTCACCAACAAAAATAAAATGTGCTCCCATGAAAGCAGGCATACCTGTTTGTCTAATGCGGAGGAATATATTTGACTAACGGTATTGGGATATTGAAAATATGGTGCAACAAGCAATGCAAAATCGTGTTCAGAACCTCTCCAGTTACTTAAAGTATCAATTTTAAAGTCCTTTTGATTCTTTGCCGTACGACTTAATCTAAATGTTTTTGCATCAGCAACTAAGGTATATCCATGTATACTTCTAGCAATTATATCAGCACTATTGCCACGCTCATTTACAGCAATGGCTGGAATACCTAACTCAGAAAAACAACGAGCTAAAATGCAATCAGACGCTTTAGAAAACAATTTTTCAGAAGATGAACTCGCTTCAATACATTCGGGGATCGTTCCAATCTCTTTTACTATTTCAATAACTGTTTGTCTATCTAAACCAATAACATAACTTTTAATTTGCTCAGTAGCTTCATTAAATTTTTTAGTTGTAGAAAGTTCAATAATTATCTCTATAAAATTATTAAAACTCATATCAATACCGCCTTCGAATAAATTATAATGTGAATTTACTTTACTATCATTTTTTTGAACATAATAAGAAATACTTTTTATTTTAGAACGAACAATTAGAAACACATCAATATCACATTTATATTCGGAAACACTTTTGAACAGCAGTGTAAATATAATATAATATAATAAAAACGACCGTAAACAAGAACGTTGACGGTCGTTTTTGTAAACTCCGCTAAAAACATCACATATAGGTTTTCGGGTGTTTTTAAAAACAAAATAAATTATAATAAAATCAGTTGGTTATACAAAATCAATTAGTCAATTTTGAATGAACCAGTGTTGATTTTTATTCCAGGGCTCATTGTTGTTGCAATAACACAGCTCTTCATATACTGACCTTTTGCTGCTGCGGGTTTTGCTTTGATGATTGCACCAAGAAGTGTTGCAAAGTTTTCTTGAAGTTTTTCTTTACCGAAGGAAACTTTACCGATTGGGCAGTGAATAATGTTTGTTTTATCAAGTCTGTATTCAATCTTACCAGCTTTAGCTTCTTGAACAGCTTTAGCAACGTCCATTGTAACAGTACCTGCTTTTGGGTTAGGCATAAGTCCTTTAGGACCGAGAACCTTACCAAGACGGCCAATAACACCCATCATATCAGGAGTTGCGATAACAACGTCAAAATCAAACCAGTTTTCTTTCTGAATCTTTTCAACGAGTTCCTGTGCACCAACGTAATCAGAGCCAGCAGCAGCTGCTGCTTCTGCTTTGTCGCCTTTTGCAAAAACAAGTGTTCTTACTTTTTTACCTGTTCCGTTAGGAAGAACAACAGCGCCTCTTACCTGTTGGTCTGCATGACGAGAGTCAACGCCAAGACGGAAGTGAGCTTCAACTGTTTCATCAAATTTAGATTTGGAAACTTCGCAAACAAGTTTGAATGCTTCGTCTCCATCATAAAGCTTTGCTTTATCAATGAGCTTTGCAGCTTCAATATAATTCTTACCTTTTTTCATCGTAACACCTCCATTAGTCAACAACTACAACGCCCATACTACGCGCTGTACCTGCGATCATACTCATTGCTGTTTCAAGAGATGCTGCGTTAAGGTCTGGCATTTTCTGTTCTGCAATCTGTTGAACCTGAGCCTTCGTTATCTGAGCAACCTTCGTCTTGTTAGGAGCGCCTGAGCCGCTTTCGATACCACATGCCTTTTTAATAAGAACTGCGGCTGGGGGAGTTTTTGTAATGAATGTGAAAGTACGGTCTGCATAAATTGTTATAACAACAGGAATGATAAGACCAATATCTTTCTTTGTTCTTTCGTTGAATTCCTTTGTGAACAATGGAATTGCAACACCGTGTGCACCAAGTGCAGGTCCTACAGGTGGTCCTGGCATTGCCTTACCTGCGGGCAACTGAAGTTTAACGTATGCAACGATTTTCTTTGCCATGTTTTTTTCCTCCTTGTGGTTAATTTGTCGGAAGCCTTGGCGAGCTTCCTCCCACTTTTGCTCTTTTTGAGCTTTTTTTATTTTTACCCAACTTTTTTCAATAATATCCTAATCTTACTTTCAGAAAACTTCAAAAATTCGCAAGTATTCGGATATGCAAAAGCATACCCGAAAACAAGTATCTTAGGCTTTCTGAAAAACAAGAAATTAGTCTATTGCCGAAACGGAAGTTGAAGGTAATTCAACTTTTGTTTCTCTTCCAAACAATGAAGCTGTAACAACAACTCTTGTTTTATCGGAAGAAATTTCTTTAACAAGGCCAATAAAGCCTTCAAGCTGTCCTTCACAGATTTCAACCTGATCTCCAACCTCATAGTTAAGCTCAATAATCGTGATTTCAGGTTCTTTATCTTCTATCTGGAAGTATTCAACTTCAGACTGTGAAAGACGAACGGGCTCTGACCCGGGACCAACAAATCCCGTTGCCCCTATAATATTACGGATTATATGCCACATTTCGTCATTCATAACCATTTTGACGAAAACATACGCTGGGAAAAGTTTTTGCTCTATTTTTTTAACAACTCCGTCTTTGTTTTCTTCAACAATAACAGTTGGAATTTTAACAGCAATAATTTTATCCTGTAATCCGCGATTTTCAATAACGTTTAGTATACTTTGGTATACTTTGTTCTCATATCCAGAATAGGTATGTATAACATACCAATATGGGGTATCTTCTCTTTGTATATTCACAATATCGCTCCAATCAATCGTTTAAATAGCTTTAATCGCTTTAATTGCTCTTATTCTGAGAATAACGAAAAATTATTTGAGAAGATTCAAAATCCAAACGTTGAGAGTCTGATTGAATAAAAGGTCGATAACACCAACAACAACAGCAAATGCAACAAGTGCAACAAGAACAACGCCAGACTGTTTATAAGTATCACGCCAAGAGAGCCAAGAAATTTTCTTAAGTTCGCTCTTTAAATCTCTGAGGAGTTTTGCACGTTTGTTGCTTCCTCTGAGCATAATAGTTGTTTTAACTTTGCTCTTTAAGTAACCAATTCCCCAAATTGCAAGACCAATAACAGCAATAACTGCGCCTAAAATAATAAGGTACATTTTTACTGTCATAAAAGGCTCGTTAGAACCTGCAGCCAAAGTCATTTCTTTGCCTGAATAATCTCTCACACCGCCCAAAAGCGTAATAATACCTGCGATGAAAGGCATAACACCCAAAACTCTGAGACCAGCGCAAGTTTTATCTTCGGGAACATCGTCCCAACCTTTAACAATACCAACTGCCCAAGTAATTGAACCGGCAACCATTATTCCAAAACCAAGATAAAGAAGGAACAAACTCGTTGGAATTCCAAGAAGCTTTCCATCGGTAAGGAACTTGCCGATACCGACCATGGAAACGATTATACCTGCTATACCGAGAAGAAATCCTGTTAAGCTAATGACGCTCGGTGATTTTTTGTTTTCCATTATTAAGTATCCTTTCTAATACCGTTATACCATAATTATACCATACATACGTTTAATAATACGTTGGTAATACCTTTTTAGCACTCTTAAAACCAGCTATTATTTGCTTTCTTTATGAGGAGTACGTTTGCGGCAGAAACGGCAATATTTGTTCATTTCGAGTCTGTCGGGGTCGTTCTTTTTGTTTTTCATTGTGTCATAATTTCTCTGTTTGCATTCTGTGCAAACCAACGTAATTTTAACTCTCATTTTTGCTCACCAAAATAGTGCCTTTTTTCAAAAGCACTTATCCTTTCTATTCATAATCGTTAAGTAGGTTTATTATAGCGTATAATTACCTTTTTGTCAATAGCTTTCTTAAAAAAAATTGTTAAGTTTTTTCTTGAATTTATCGTTAATTTATCGTATCTCGTTCTTCGTATCTCGTTCTTCCCTAAATATTATGCGTATCAAAGAATAAATCAATTTTTACTTTATCAGTCTTTTTAAAGGAGATTATACTTCATCTGTCGTTTTAAACAAATATAATATTAATCCAAAATTAGTCCAACCGCCCCGTTAAATTGCCTTTATATGAAAGGTCGGGATAATCAAGCTGACGTAAAACCTCATAAACAATAACAGCAACAGCATTTGAAAGATTTAATGACCTGACGTAACCTTTCATAGGTATTCTGATGCATTTATCGTAATTATCCTTCAAAAGCGGTTCGGGAAGGCCGTAGCTTTCTTTTCCAAAAACAAGATAAATATCTTTATCTGAGGAATACTTAACCTGAGAATAATTATTCTGACCTTTTGTTGAACAAAAATATATTTCACCTTTTTCCGTATCGTTTTTAGAAATAAAATCATCCCAATTTTTGTATGTATTAACAGTTAAATATTGCCAATAGTCAAGTCCCGCCCTTCTGATAGAGCGTTCACTTAGATTAAACCCCAATGGCTCAATTAAATGCAAATGACATCCTGTAACAGCACACGTTCTTGAGATATTTCCCGTATTCTGAGGAATTTCCGGTTCGTAAAGTACAATGTGTATCATAACAAATAAACCACCCAACGATAAAGTTATATAAAAGAATTTTCTGAATTATCATATTATGCTTTTAATGTTTGTTAAACAAAATGTTTTCAAAGCCCATATTATAAAACAAAAAACGCTTGATCATAAAACACAATTTTATAATCAAAGACCGAAAGGCAAATTAAAAGCCTTTCGGTCGGTTTTTAAAATCAAGAAGCGGATAAGTAATTAAACCTATTCAAAAATAAATTTTTGTTTAACTTCTTATTTAATTTCAACTGTTGCGCCAGCGTCTTCAAGCTGTTTCTTGAGAGCTTCTGCGTCTGCTTTGGAGATACCTTCTTTAACTGTCTTAGGAGCTTCTTCAACGAATGCTTTAGCTTCGCCGAGACCGAGACCTGTAAGTTCTCTAACAACTTTGATAACTGCAATTTTCTTGGAAGCTTCAACGCCTTTGAGTATAACGTCAAATTCTGTTTTTTCTTCAGCAGCTGCAGCAGCAGGAGCAGCAGCAACAGCCATAGGAGCTGCGGCAGAAACGCCAAATACTTCTTCGAGAGTTTTTACGAGTTCAGAAAGTTCCATAACTGTAAGTTCTTTAACTTGTTCAACAAGTGCTGTAATTTTTTCGGACGCCATATTAATTTCCTCCATTTACTTTACATTTAATTTAACATTTAATATTAGTGTTTGATTTT
>JAZNJM010000101.1:0-12717 GCA_045578045.1 Eubacteriales bacterium
TATTTTAAAGGAGTTTGGAAAATTGACAGAAAGGCTTGATTTTTCTTTTACCACTGATTTAGTCTTTTTTGCTTTTGGGCTTTAAAATAAACAGCAAAGCATTATTAAAAAGTATATTCAAAATAGTTTCGAAGAACATATTTAACACTATATCAAAGAAAGGAAAAAATATATGAAGCTAAATTATAAGAGAACAATTCTTGTTGGAATGGCATTTTTTTTGATAACTGCGTTCTGGCAGGCTTATGATGCAATAGTTCCCCTTATTATGACAAACCATTTTGGTCTTTCTCAAACTATATCGGGAACAGTTATGTCTATCGACAACGTTTTAGCAGTGTTTTTACTCCCTCTTTTTGGTACACTTTCTGATAAGGTTAAAACAAAACACGGAAAAAGAACCCCATTTATTTTCATTGGAACGATAATTTCCGTTATTTCATTCGTTGCCTTGACGTTTATTGACAATATTCAACTTGCAAAAGTTATTGCAAAGGGTGTTCCGCAATTACAGCAAGGCTCTATGACAGATGAGGCGTTTGTTGAATTTGTTAGAAAAACCACTTATGAAATAACTCTTTCTAATCCTTTGCCATTAGTTGGTTTTATTGCAACCTTGCTTGTTGTTCTCGTTGCTATGGCAACGTTCCGTTCTCCTGCTGTTGCTCTTATGCCAGACGTAACTGTGAAGCCCTTGCGTTCTAAAGCCAATGCAATTATTAACTTAACAGGAACTGCGGGAGCTATGATAGTTCTTGCCTTGGGAATTATTTTTGCAACCTCAAAGAATAAATATATGGAATATACTCCATACGTTATTGCAGTATGCTCCGTCATGCTTTTGGGTTTCGTTGTTTTTCTTTTAACTGTAAAAGAAAACAAATGGGCGGCTGAGATGGAAGAGGATTCAAAAAAATATGGTCTCGTTCAAGATGAACCCCAATCAAAAGGAAATGGTAGGCTCTCAAAAGAAGAATTGAAGTCTCTTTTGCTTATTCTTGCCTCTGTTGCTCTTTGGTATATTGGATATAACTCTATAACGAGCAAATATACGGTTTATGCAACGAATATTCTTGGGTTTGATTTTAACTTCACTTTAATAGTTGCTCAGGCTGCCGCTATTGTTTCATATATTCCCGTTGGTATAATTTCAACAAAGATAGGAAGAAAAAAAACTGTTCTTGCGGGTGTTGCTATGTTGGCGTTGGCTTTCATTCTTGGAGTTTTTGTAACTCCAAAAACTCCTGAGATTATAATGTATCCTCTTTTTGCACTTGCAGGTATAGGTTGGGCAACGATAAACGTAAACTCTTTCCCAATGGCTGTTGAACTTGCAAAACACGGAGACGTTGGAAAATATACGGGATATTATTACACTGCTTCAATGGCAGCTCAGATTGTAGCACCCATTCTTTCGGGTATTCTTTACGATGCGTTGGGTATGCGATATACGTTCTTTACCTTTGGCGCGGTTTTCGTTATTTTTTCTTTTATTACTATGCTTTTTGTAAAACACGGAGATGCTCAGGTTATTCCAAAAAAGAGTGCATTAGAGCATCTTGACGTTGATTAAGGTTAAATAAATCTTATTTTATTCTGAATTGAAAGAAATTCGGTTTTAAGTTATATTAATTTTTTTTGAATTATGATAGTTTTAAAAATTCTTGCGGTTTTATGCATAATCTTTTTATGTCTGTTTGCTTTATACGTTTTTGTTTTTGTGCGTCCCAAAAAACGCGGTTTAGTTTCGGATAAGCTCTTGACGGAATATGCGCATAGAGGACTTCACGGAAAAGGCGTTCCCGAAAACTCTCTTTTAGCTTTTGAAAAAGCTGTTAATAATGGATATGGAATAGAGCTTGACGTTCAGCTTTCAAAAGACGGAGTTGTTACCGTGTTTCACGATTACAGCCTTTTGAGAATGACGGGTGTTGATAAAAAGCTCTCAGAAGTTGATTTTTCAGAGCTCAATTCTCTCTCTTTGAATAATACGAAAGAGAAAATCCCGTCTTTTAAAGACGTTCTCAAGTTGGTAAACGGAAAAGTACCTATTCTCGTTGAGCTGAAAGGGGAGAGCTTTGATACCTCTCTTTGCGAAAAAACAGCCGCTTTGCTTAAAGAGTATAAGGGAGATTATTGCATTGAGTCCTTCAATCCTTTGCTTATTTTGAATATAAAGAAATTTTTGCCAGAGGTTTACTGTGGACAGCTTTATACAAACGTTTGCAGAGATAAGGGCAAAAAAACAATCCTTAATATTATTCTGACTCTTATGGGATTTAATTTTTTAGCCCGTCCAGATTTTATTGCTTATAATAAAACGGATAGAAATTCTTTTCCCGTTAAGCTGACAACAAAATTTTATAAGGCTGTTTCTTTTGTTTGGACTGTGAAAGGGAAAAAAGAGCTTTATGAAGCCAGAGCTTTTGGAGAATATCCAATTTTTGAGGAAAATGAATAGTCTTATGGAAACTATAAACTAATTTTTGAATGATAAACTGTAAATTACAGAAAAATTGAGGTTGAAATGAAATATACAAATTGCGATCTTCACGTTCATTCAAATAACTCAGACGGTAGTTTAAGCACTTCTGAGCTGATAGCCGAAGCAAAAAAGCTTGGAATTATTATCGCACTAACAGACCATAACACAACGAAAGGTCTTGAAAGTTTTTTAAAAGAGGCGTCAAAGCAAGGAATTACCGTTGTTTCAGGAATAGAGCTTTCAACGGAATATAAAGGAAGAGAGCTTCATCTTCTTGGCTATTTTATCGATAAAGAGCATTATGAAAAAATTGAAAAGCTGATGGAAGAATATCATATTCTCAAAGAAAAAAGTAATATTGCTCTTACAAATCGTCTTAGGGAAAAGGGATATATAATAGATTACGAAGACGTTAAAAAAAGAAACGTGAACGGACACCCAAACAGAGCACATTTTGCTTCTGAGCTTATGGAAAAAGGATATATATCTTCTGTTGAAAAGGCTTTTGAAACAATACTAAGCGTGAAAAACGGATTATACGTTCCTCCCAAAAGAATAAATATTTTAGATGCTATTCGTTTTCTTTGTGAGATAAACGCTGTTCCCGTTTTAGCGCATCCTCTTATTGACCTTGATGAAAATGAATTGAGAGAGCTTTTGCCTAAGGCTATAAAAGCAGGTCTCGTTGGAATAGAAACGATTCATTCAAAATATTCAGAAGATGATTTAAAAACGGCTGAACAAATTTCAAAAGACTTTAATTTGCTTCAAAGCGGTGGAAGCGACTTTCACGGTAAACCAAAACCAAACGTTTTCCTTGGAGTTGGAAAAGGAAATTTATCTATACCCGTGGAATTCTATTATAAATTATTAGACGTTAAAAAGGACAAAGAAACTAAAGAAAGCTGTTGACAAATAAAAGAATTGATAGTATAATATAGAAAAATGAATAATGACTGCATTACTGACGGATAAGCGGTTAACCGCGAGGGAGTGCAGTTTGAAATATGCCGACCGTCTGGGCGAATCACCTTTTTTTAGTTGATTCGTCCTTTGTTTTTTTATTTTCTTGTAATTGCGAGAGGGAGAGAATTATGGAACATAAGAATTGGAATGGTTTTAAAAGCGGAAAATGGCAAAACGAAATAAACGTTCGTGATTTTATTCAGCAAAACTACGAAGAATATACGGGGGATTCTGAATTTCTTTCAGAAGCAACAGAAAGAACAAAGTTTTTAATGAAAAAACTTGAAGGATTGTTTGAGCTTGAACGTCAATTTGGAGGCGTTCTTGATATTGATACGGGAACAGTTTCTTCTTTGACAAGTTATTCCCCAGGGTATCTTGACAAAGAAAAAGAGCTTATTGTTGGGTTACAAACAAACCGTCCGTTGAAAAGGGGAGTTAATCCCTTTGGTGGAATGAGAATGGCACGTCAGGCTTGTGAGGCATACGGATATCAGCTCAGCTCAAAAATTGAAGAAGAATTCAGATATAAAACAACTCATAATGACGGCGTTTTCAGAGCATATACGGAAGAAATGAGAAAAGCGAGAAGATGCCACGTTATAACGGGTTTGCCTGATGCATACGGCAGAGGCAGAATAATAGGTGATTATCGCAGAGTTGCATTATACGGGGTTGACCGTCTTGTTGAAGAAAAGAAAAAAGATAAAGACGCCCTTTCTGAAGGAGCTTTTGACACAGAACAGATTCGCCTTGACGAAGAACTATACAGACAGATAAACTTTTTAGGGTATCTTAAAGAAATGGCTGAAATGTATGGATATGATATAAGCGAACCTGCAAAAAATTCAAAAGAAGCGATACAATGGACTTATTTTGCATATCTTGCCGCAATAAAAGAGCAAAACGGTGCGGCAATGTCTTTGGGAAGGGTTAGTACGTTTTTTGATATTTATATTGAACGTGATATTCAAAAAGGCATTTTAACAGAATCGGGTGCACAAGAGCTTATGGACGATTTCGTTATGAAGCTCAGAATGGCACGTCATCTAAGAACCCCCGAATATAACGAGCTTTTTGGCGGTGATCCAATGTGGATAACGGAAGCTGTTGGAGGAATGGGGGAGGATGGAAGAACTTTGGTTACAAAAAATTCTTTCAGAATGCTTAATACTCTTTATACGTTGGGTTCATCTCCCGAACCGAATTTAACTGTCCTCTGGTCTGAAAAACTTCCCGAAAATTTCAAGAAGTTTTGTGCAAAGGTTTCAGCCTATACAGATTCAATTCAATATGAAAATGACGATTTAATGCGGCCTATTTATGGAGATGACTATGCTATCGCTTGCTGCGTTTCTGCTATGAGGCTTGGAAAACAAATGCAGTTTTTTGGTGCAAGATGTAATTTAGCAAAACTATTGCTTATTGCTATAAACGGCGGTTATGATACAACGGGAAAAATGCATATCGGACCTCAAATGGATGTTCTTAGTGGAGAAAAACTTGACTATGAAACCGTTATGGAACGTTTTGAGATATATCTCCGCTGGCTCTCAAAGCTATACGTTAATACAATGAATATAATTCATTATATGCACGATAAATATGCATACGAAAAAATACAAATGGCTCTCCACGATACAGATGTTGAACGCTTTATGGCATTTGGTATTGCGGGACTTTCTGTTGTTGCCGACTCTTTTAGTGCAATTAAATTTGCAAACGTATCTTCTGTTAAGGATGAAAACGGATTTATTGTTGAGTTCAAAACTGTTGGAGACTTCCCCAAATATGGAAACGATGACGACAGAGTTGACAGTATTGCAAAAGACCTGACTCATAAGGTTATAACTGAGCTGAGAAAAACTCCAACGTATAGAAACGCAATTCACACTCTTTCTGTGCTTACCATAACTTCAAACGTTACGTATGGGAAACATACGGGTGCAACACCAGACGGAAGAAAAGCTCATTCTCCTTTTGCACCAGGTGCAAACCCAATGCATAACAGAGAAGAAAACGGAGCTTTGGCTTCTCTTAACTCTGTTGCTAAAATAAGCTATGACGATTGCAGAGACGGTATTTCCAACACTTTCTCCATAACTCCAGAAACCTTGGGAAAGAGTGAAAATGAAAGAATAAATAATCTTGTTTCAATTCTTGATGGGTATTTCAAGAAAAAAGCCCATCATCTTAACGTAAACGTTTTAAATCGTGAAACCCTTATGAAAGCATATGAAGACCCTTCTGCTTTTCCTAATCTGACAATTCGTGTTTCGGGATATGCTGTAAATTTTCATAAGCTCTCGCGTGAACAACAGCGTGAGGTTATAAGCCGAACCTTCCACGTTAGCTTATAATATATTCGGTATTAAAATATGAACGGAAGAATACATTCTTTTCAAAGCCTTGGAACTGTTGACGGTCCTGGAGTTCGTTTTGTCGTTTTTTTTCAGGGGTGTCCATTGCGTTGCTCTTGCTGTCATAACCCAGACACTTGGGATTATAACGGAGGAAAGGAAATAACAGCGAATGAGATTGTTTTGAAAGCAGAGAGATTTAAGGAATATTTCGGAAAAAATGGCGGCATAACTCTCTCAGGGGGAGAACCGTTGGTTCAAGCAGATTTTGCAAAGGAAATATTTTTTCTTTGCAAAGAGAGGGGAATTAATACCTGTCTTGATACTTCGGGCTGTCTTATGAACGATTCTGTAAAAAAACTTCTTGAATTAACAGACAGAGTTCTCCTTGACGTTAAATATACAAATAACGAGGATTATATAAAATACGTTGGATGTTCTATTGATAAACCTTTGGAGTTTCTTGAATATCTTAATTTTAAAAAAATACCAACAACTATAAGACAGGTTGTTATTCCAACTATAAACGATATGGAAGAAAATTTTTTTAAATTGGAAGAAATAGAGAAAAAATATTCTTGTATTGATAAAATTGAGCTTTTGCCTTTCAGAAAAATTTGTCAGGTTAAATATGATGAATTGAATATAAAATTTCCTTTTGAACATATTCCGGAAGGAAAAATATAGAAAAATCTCAAAGATTTTCCCTATGGATTATCTTTGAGATTTTTTGCTTTGTATTATTAATTTTTATGTTTTATTATTGAAAATTCAGAGATAGAGTATATGCGTATCCATTATACATAATATCGGCGGAAGCAGAAACAAGTTTTCCGTTTTCCGTTTTGAAAGCGCCCTTTGCACCATAGTTATTCTTAACATCGTTTTTAGCATCTTTCAGAATTTGATTAACCGTTTCATAATCAGCAGATTTTATATAAGACTTTTTAAACTGACTGAGAACGTGATTCTGAAAAGAATACGAAGCAACGTCAAAGGATATTTCTGCGTTATTAACGTCTTCGGGAAGTGTTATTCCGAAATACGTTTTAAGGTCGGGCGTACTTTCAAAAGTCATTAATACAGAGGAAATTGCACTTATGAAGTTTTGTTCAATAAACGTTTCGTTGAAGTTTTTCAAAAGATTGTCTTTTATAACGGGCAAAAACACGTTTTTAATATCTTCCGTTTCATAATTCAAAACGTTTTTGTCTGAGCCTGAAATATTGTTCAGAGTAAGGTAGGCTATATATAGCTTATATTCATCTGAGTCTGCTGTTGCGTATGATTCGGAAGTTCCTTTTTTGATTAGTAAACCTTTCTCGCTGAATGTCAAAACGGACTCTTCGCCAAGACTTAAAACCGTTTTATCTTTGAAAATTTCAGCCTCAAAGGATTGATTATAGTTTTTTCCCGAAATTGTTCCGCTTATTTTTTTCGTTGTTCCGTTATCAGATGGGGTAAAAGCGTCTATAAGCATATTTGCCATTTCTTCGTTTTGGGTTGTTTTATCAGATGAAAAGACAACAGACAGTAAAACCGAAAGGACGGAAACGACCAAAGCTATGACAACAAAAACTATAATTTTTCTGTTTATCGCTTTTTTCTTTTCAGCTTCTGAATTATGAACGTAGTTTGTTTCTTTTTTTATTGCTTGTTCTGTTTCGGGAAAATGTGTATTGCAAAAATTGCAATGCTTTGCTGAATCTGAATTTTTTGTGCCACAGTTTGGGCATTTTTTCATAACGTACCTCCGTTCTGTTTTGTTCTTTAAAGTTTTTTTGCCATTTCGGCGTATTCTCCGCCGTTTTGGATAAGCTCTTGATGGGTTCCGCGTTCAGTTATAATTCCCTCATTTATGACGATGATTTCATCAGCACTGGAAATTGTTGAAAGCCTATGTGCAACCGTTAAAGTTGTTCTTCCAACGCTCAACTCTTCAAGAGATTTTTGAATAAGTCTTTCCGAAACGTTGTCAAGTGCAGACGTTGCTTCATCAAGAATCAGGATTTTGGGATCTTTTAAAAACGCTCTTGCAATGCTTATTCGCTGTTTTTGTCCTCCCGAAAGTCTGACTCCACGTTCTCCAACCTGAGTATCAAATCCGTTTTCAAGGGTTTCGATAAAATCAAGAATGTTTGCTTTTTTTGCCGCAAGGCGAATTTCTTCCATTGTTGCCCCAGGTTTTCCGTATTCTATATTATCTTTAACCGTTCCCGAAAACAGAAAAACGTCTTGTTGAACTATACCAATATTTTCCCTCAAAGAAGATAACTTTATTCTGTTTACGGGGATTCCGTCTATAAGAATTTCTCCTGATGTGTGGGGATAAAAGCGGGGGATGAGCTGACAAACTGTTGTTTTACCTCCACCACTTGAACCGGCAAGTGCAACACTTTTTCCTGCTTCAACCTTGAAGCTAACGTTATGCAAAACGTCTCCGTTACCATAATCAAAGCTGACGTTTCTAAATTCTATTTCTCCTTTAACGTTTTCTAAGGAAAGAGAATTCTCATCATCTTTTTCGTCTGCTTCGCATTTTGTTTCCATTATTTCAGTGAAACGTTTAAAACCTGTCATTCCGTTTTGATATTGCTCTGTAAAGTTAACAAGAGAACGCAATGGAGTAACAAAGATATTAACAAGAATAATAAACGAGGCAAAGTCTGCGGCATCTATGAGGTTTTCGCTTATACATATACCGCCCGATACAAGAACTGCAACGTTAAGCATACTTATAATAAATCCTGTTCCGCTGAAAAATGAAGCCATTGACTTATATGCAAGTTTTCTTGCTCCAACATATTCGGCGTTTCCTTTTTCAAACTTTGCTTTTTCAGTTTTTTCGTTGTTAAATGCTCTTGTAACTCTGATTCCCGATATGCTGTTTTCTGCAACAGCGTTTACTGTTCCTATTTTTTTTCTGCTTTCCATAAAGGCTTTACTCATATTTTTTCTCAGCTTTATGGAGAATAAAAGTAAAATTGGAATAAAAGCAAATATAACAATTGTCATATGAACGTTTATTGTTACAAGATAAATAAACGATGCAACAAGAGTTACAATGGATATAAACAAATCCTCAGGACCGTGGTGTGCAAGTTCACAAACATCCATAAGGTCGTTTGTAAGGCGGGAGAGCAATTCTCCCGTTTCGTGTTTGTCGAAATATGAAAAGGGGAGTTTTTGATAATGGGCAAACAAATCTCTTCTCATATCTGCTTGCATATAAACCCCAACGAGATGACCGTAATAGTTAATAAAATAATAAAATGCAAGTCTTATAAGATAAACTCCTGTTACAACAAGACCGCAAATAACAACCGCTTTAACGTTTCCTTCGGGAATATAGTCATTCATCATCTCACGTGTTATTATGGGATATATTAAATCGCAAAGGGCAACTAAAAACGCCGCTGTTAAATCAAGGAAAAACAAAACCTTATACGGTTTATAATATTTAACAAATTTTTTTAACATATGTTTTTCTCAATTTTTTAATGAATGCATAGGTGCGGGAATTCTTCCGCCTCTTGTAACAAATTCTTTCGGTGATGCTGTGTTAACGGGCATAATCGGAGCTTCTCCCAAAAGTCCACCGAAAACAACTTTTTCTCCTGCTTTTTTTCCGTATGCGGGAATAACTCTTACAGCAGTTGTTTTACAGTTTACAACACCAATTGCCATTTCATCTGCTATAATTCCCGATATCGTTTCTGCGGTTGTATCTCCCGGAATTGCTATCATATCAAGCCCAACGGAGCAAACCGCTGTCATAGCTTCGAGTTTTTCTAATTTAAGACATCCGCTTTCTGCTGCCGCTATCATTCCTTCGTCTTCTGAAACGGGGATAAATGCTCCCGACAGACCGCCAACAGATGAAGATGCCATAACACCGCCCTTTTTAACAGCATCGTTAAGCATTGCCAAAGCCGCTGTTGTTCCAGGACAACCGCACGTTTCGAGTCCCATTTCTTCAAGGATTCTTGCAACGGAATCTCCAACGGCGGGTGTTGGGGCGAGAGAAAGGTCAACGATTCCAAAGGGAACATTTAACATTTTACTTGCTTCTTTTGCAACGAGACAGCCAACGCGAGTTATTTTAAATGCCGTTCTCTTTATTGTTTCTGCAACCTCTGAAAGCGGTTTCCCCTTTATTGTTTCTAAGGCACTTTTAACAACTCCAGGTCCGCTTACTCCAACGTTTATAACTGCGTCTCCTTCTCCAACACCGTGAAACGCACCAGCCATAAAAGGATTATCATCAGGAGCGTTTGCGAAAACTACGAGTTTAGCACATCCAATTGAATCGGAATCTCTTGTTATATAAGCTAAATCCTTTATGGTTTGCCCCATTTTTGCAATAGCGTCCATATTTATTCCGGCTTTTGTTGAGGCAACGTTGACAGAGCTACAAACGATTGAAGTTTTTGACAACGCTTCGGGAATTGAATTTATTAAAGCGATATCAGAAGGTGTTGAGCCTTTTTGAACCAACGCCGAAAAACCGCCTATAAAGTTTATTCCAACGGTTTGTGCTGCTCTCTCCATCGCTTCTGCTGCCATAACGAAGCCTTCTTCATTAAGTCCGCCACCCGCTATTGCAATAGGAGTTACGGAAACACGTTTATTTATTATGGGAATCCCATATTTTTTTTCAATAGAATTACAAACGGAAACAAGGTCTTTTGCGTTTCTCGTTATTTTATCGTAAATTTTATCTGCAAATATTTTTTTGTCGCTTGAAGCGCAATCCAACAAGGATATACCCATCGTTACGGTTCTTATATCTAAATGCTGTGTTTCTATCATTCTTATTGTTTCAAGAATATCATTTGTGTTTAACATTGAGCCACTTCCTTATTTTTCTTTCATTTTAAAACTACGTTTTGTGCTTTTAAAACTATATTCTGTGCATAGAATTGAAAATATCTTCGTGCATTGTATGTATATCCAAAGAATTTTCAACACCGATTTGTTTTAAAACGTCTGAAAATACGCCAAACTCAACGGTAAGAGCCTTTATGTCAACAAGCATAATCATTGCAAAATAGTCTGAAAGAACCGTTTGAGATATATCTGATATATTTGCTCCATATTCAGAGCATACTGCTGATACTTTTGCAATAATTCCAACGTTATCTTTTCCTGTTACTGTTATAACTGCTTTCATTTTTTTCCTCTTCTCTAATATTAAAAAATTTTTATTAAAATCAAATTAATAAAAGAGGACGGATTTTATCTCTTTGAGATTCCATCCGTCCTCCATATTGGCTATTTAGTTATAAGGATTTATTATCCTCTTTTTTTCATTATGATTATTACTACTGTAGCAATTACAGCAACAACAACGATAATGATTATAACGATAACGAGAGGACTGAGTCCGTCTTTATTGTCTTTGTTATCAGAAGATGTATCAACTTTAGATTCTGTTTTGGATTCTTCAGCTTTGGATTCTTCTGTAGATTCTTCTGCTTCAGATTCAGCTACGGATTCATCTGTAGATTCAGCAGATTCTTCTGTTGATTCTTCGAAAGATTCTTCTTCGCTGGATTCTGGTTCAACAACTTCCTGACCTTCGCCGCTTGTGCTGATGATTTCGATTTCGCTGATAGCGAGAACGTACTTAGGAGTTTTCATTCCAATCTTGATGCTTTGAGCTGTTACAGGAGCATCAAATTTAACATAGTAGTTATACATTGTTGCTGCATCTTCGATTGCAACTCTTTCAACAGTGTATTCTTGGTCGCTACTTTTGTCCTCGCCAGCGTAAAAAATTATTAGCAAATCTTCTACAGAAAAGCCTCTGTTTCCGCCATTATCGGTATGGCTATCGCAAACGCCGAGGAAGTTAATAGCTGTGATATCGCTGTAAAGAGCTCCGAGGTCGAAAAGAACAATAGGTTCATTGCCCGTGCCAGAGTAAGCAACTGTTTCTCCGCCCATTTCGAAAGAAGAAACTACTCCGTCTGTAAGAAGCTTACATGCGGTGTCGTCTTTATCGTCAGACAAGTAAGTGTTTTCGCTTACGTACGAGTACGTTGATTTGGGAGCAATGTTTACCCCTTCTGCTGAAACGCTTATTGCGAAGCAAGAGATGAGCATGAGCATAGAAAGTGCGATTGAAAATAACTTTTTCATGTCAAAGTTTCCTTCCGTATGTATTTGTTGTTTAGATTATACAATATGTTTTCCGTTTTGTCAAGGTGTTTTTTATAAATTTGTGTAAGTAAAATACTGTATTTTGAGTAAATTCTTATAAATTTGTGCCAAAAAACAATAATAATCTTGTTACTACCGATGAGAAACGTTTTTTATTTCGTATAGTAATATGCTTTCCTTTTTACATAAAAAGTATATTTTATTTGTTTTCAGCTATAAAACGAATTTGTTACGCAAATTGTATTTTTGTTCGTTTAATTTTTAAAGGGTGAAGCAATCATAGTTTCAGAAAAAAACAAGTTTTTATCGTCTTTTTTGCGTTTCATAATCTTAAAAAGTTTTAAACTCTTGACAAAGCATTTTTTGAAAGTTGTAATTGCATCCGTGAAAGTGTGTATTAATAATTTTAAGATATATAAAACGGATGAGCGACAAATGCATTTGTCGGAAGAAATAGCAAGAAAAATAATAGAAAGGAATCCTGATAAGGAAGAATACGTTTGTGCTGCGGGTATAAGTCCCTCGGGCTCAATTCATATTGGAAACTTCAGAGATATTGCAACAAGCTGGTTTGTTGTTAAATCCCTTCGCCGCCTTGGAAAAAAAGCAAGACTTCTTTTTTCGTGGGATGAATTTGACAGATTCAGAAAAGTTCCCGTTAACGTTGCGGCTGTTGACTCTGATATGGAAAAATATATCGGTATGCCATACGTTGACGTTAAAGATCCTTTTGGTTGCCAC